>NZ_JAMSHW010000003.1:0-482500 GCF_023757525.1 Pseudomonas sp. MWU13-3659
CTTCGATCAGGATCCGCTGTGGCACACCGAGGTAAAACCACAGGCGTTCGAGGCGATTGCCTGGTATCAGTGCGACCACCTCGGTACGCCGATGGAGCTGACTGATGAGCAGGGCCAGATTGCCTGGGCCGGGCAGTACAAGGCCTGGGGGGAAGTGCGTGAGGAACGTTCGGCGTGGGCCAAACAGCAGGGGCTGGGCAACCCCCTGCGTTTCCAGGGCCAATACCACGATCATGAGACCGGGCTGCACTACAATCGCTATCGCTACTATGATCCGAAAGCCGCCCGCTTCATCTGCCAAGATCCTATTAGCTATTCGGGCGGACTCAACTTATTTGAATATGCTCCAAACCCGCTTGGATGGGTCGATCCATTAGGGCTGCAGAAAAATTGCTGCCCAGATAAAGAGCCAGAATGGACCCCTCATGGTTACAAACATGTAGCCCCAAAAAACTCATCATGGAAAGACATAGTAAAGTCCACAAAAAAAGGCCCAGCAAAATACAAGCCAGGAACAGACATTGAGGCTCTGGAAAGATCGGTTCACAGAGACGGGCAGCCAGTTACCAATGGGAAGTCTTGGAAGGTCAAAGATTTAGGATAAGTGATAGGCGCTAGCGAAGGCAAAGAAAGTAGATGGATGCGGGTTGAGGAAAGTGGAGGCACCATTCACGGACACCCAATCTCACTAGCTGAGTACAAGAGGCTAACAAAATGATTGAAATTGATTTCTCTGCCAAGGCAGGCAACATTACCTTTAACGATTTCAATATTGAAGAATCACAACCGTTCGAGTCCCATATAGACGACCTCAAAGAAGACATGCTGCAAGTTGAGTTTCCTGGAAACTTGATCCTAGATGTGGGGTGGCGCCCTTCTTTTAGCATCAAGGGAAAATTCCATGTAGTGCTAGTCAAAAATCATGACTGGGAGAACCCTGTGTATCATGGAACAGCAAAAACCATAGAGAATCTAAAAATCCAAATCACCAAAGCAATTCAATTAACATGAAAAGCTCCCTAAGACCATCTGAAAAGCCCTGTTAATTTATCGGAGCAGGTAACCAGATTATATCTTACTCAAACAAAACCTTGGCTAGGTCTCGCTGCGGTATGTCGAGGTGAACCACAACCGCTCGACGCGGTTTCAGGTACCACTGCGTTCACTTCGGTACACCGATGGAGCTGGCCGATAAACACGGCCAAACTGCTTGGGCAAGACATTGCAAGGCCCGGGGTACTGCCCGTTCGGTGCCCCTACACTCAATCAGCCACTGAGCATTTATCATTAACTCCGTTTGGATTTTTACTGGTGTAGAGGGTAGGTTTCCGTCTGCCGTCTTCTCGGCGTACGCCGACGCAGAAAAATGGATAAAAGCGCATTCGCTTAGCGGTGTGTTTACTCGATACCCCGCGTGCATTTCAGTCTACGAATGGGCAATCGAAAACGGGGACTTCCGTATCAAGAGCGAAAAAGCCCCCCGGCCTTTATCCAGAAATTTTCGTCCGCCTCGCAAGCACACTTTCATTTCGAACACGGCAACCTCGAATGAAGGCTGTATGGAAGCGGCTGAAGCCCTGGGCGTTTCTCATTTTTCACCGCACACGCTAATTTCCCCCCGCCAAACACCTGAGCGCCAATTCCCCCAAAGAGCAACCCTCATGATCGACGACGCTGAAGAATTCATCCGCCTGCGCAGCAGCCGCCTCAAAAGCGAATACGACCGTTCCGCCTGGGAAGAAGTCCCGCTCAGCGTCTGGTACGAGGTCATCGATAAATACCCCGACTATCGCCAGTGGGTGATCCACAACAAGACCGTCCCCTTGGAGATCCTGGAGCACCTGTGCAATTTCGGTGAAAGGCTCAGGACCTTTGTCGCTGAAAAGCGCAAGCTGTCGCCGGAACTGTTCGAACGCTTGTCGCGTGATGTGAGCAGCGACGTGCGAACGCGGATCGCCGTCAACAAGAAAACCCCGCTGCCCATTCTCGAACGCCTCATGCATGACGAAGACGAGGACGTCGTGGAGACCGCGCGTTACCAATATCAGCTGAGAATGGACCTGGCTCGGGAAAAGGCTGCCAGGCGCGCCGCCCAAGGGCTCGAGCCGCAATGACGGTCCGCTGCGACGCTTTCGCCCTGCTCGCCGGCTACTTGAAGGCAGGCCAGATTCCGCGGGCGGCGACCCTTGGGCTCCCGGACTTCGCCGCCGACACCCTGGCCACGGCTGGCTTCGACTTGGTAGGTGAGTGCAACGACTTCCATTTCTGGGAGCGGGTGTTTTGGCTGATGCATGGTCAACGCCGCGTCCAGCTGGGGTACAAGCGCTACTTCCAGGCCAGCCAGGATCTGGGCGATGGCTTCGACTTCGCGCCGGGGATCAGGCTGACGAGCGTTATCCGTCGCTGCCTGGCGGGTCGCGCCTTGCAGGTCTACTTCTGGGATGACTGGCGCGAGGGGGCGGTGATTGTCGATGAGGACTTCGTGATCCGCTTCAACCTGAAATGCCGGCGCGGTGCGTATCAGGTATGCACGTTGGAATGCGACCTCCCGTCGTTCGGGGTGACCGGCCGGGTTTCGACCAATGGGGTCAGGGCAACCCTGCACGCTTGCAACCCCGTGGCACTTCCGGTACCGCGCCATGCACCTCTCGCTTACAGGCATCTGCGCCGGGCACTCCTACAACGCTCGCCGTGAAGCAGGCTCTGCGGGGCTTGGCACCGGCTTTGCCGGTGTTCGCCGGCAAAGCCGGCTCCTACAGGTGCGGCAAGGCGCAACCCATGTGGGAGCGGCCTTGCCCCGCTATAGCGCTTGCAATCCTGCTTCAAGCGTTGCTCGTTCCCCCTTGTCGATCAGGCCTTCTCGCCATGAATCGAACGCCAGTGCTGGATCTGCTGGTCGATGTTCCAGTGAATGATCAGCGTGTACAGCTGCTCGATGAACTGCGCGTCGAAGCCTTCTCTGGCAGCCCATTCGAGGCGCTCCTGGAGCATCGCGGCGACACGCTCCGGGGCGGGGATGGCCTGTTCGTTGGCCTTGAACTGCACCGCGGCCTTGACGTAACCAAGGCGCTTGACCAGCGCCTCGAAGATCTGCCGGTCGTGAAAATCGATGCCGGCGCGAATGTCGGTGAGGCTGGTGCAGGCTTCAGGGGTTTTAGGTTGCAGCATGAAAGGGTCTCGAATCAGCAAAAGGGAAAAGGTCAGATCACATCGAAATGCGGGTCGGCGACGCGCTCCGGGGGCACGCCGTCCAGGCCCACCAGCCCGAGGCCGGCTCGCCATTCCTGGGGTTGGTGCTCGGCGATCACCTCGTCGATCAGGGCATCGATCATGCTCTTGTCCTGATGATGCGGGGTGGTGATCAGGTGCGCGGTGTCACCGGAGGTGGCCAGGCAATACTTGCGGGCAATGCGCGGCGACGGGCACGGGAATACCACGGTGATCGAGTTGTCGTGGCGCCAGGCGTCGATGCCGGCGGCCTGCAGGCGGTCGACCGCGTACTGCGCGCTGTTCAGGCTGTGCCGCACGCGCCGCCGCCACTGTGCCGGCGAGTGGCTGCGCAGCGCGGCCCACATCATCATCGGCGTGTGGCCGTTGCGCGAGCCGCTGATGGTCTTGTCGTTGGCGCGGATATAGTCCACGTCCACCGAGATGCGCTCGACGTTCTCGCGCTTGGCCACGACGATGCCGCAGGGGATCGGCGAGCCGATCATCTTGTGCCCGGAAACGCAGATCGAGTCGACGCCGTCGGCGAAGTTGAACGGCTGCGGGTTATCGACGAAGGGCAGGATCATGCCGCTGAGCGCCGCGTCGGCGTGCAGGTAATAGTCCTCGCGGGCGATCCCGACCTCCTCCAGGCGCTGCTGGATGGTCGCGATATTGTCGATCGCGCCACGCATGGTCGTACCGACATTGACGAAGATGATCGGGTGCTGCTCCTGGTCGGCGGCGATTTTCGCCAGCAGGTCGTCGTAGTCGATCTCGCCGTTGGGCAGCGACTCCACCGCGCGGCAGTTGATACGCAGCAGCTTGACGATCTTGGCCACCGAATAGTGGGTGTCCTTCGAGTAGTACAGGGTGCCGGTGGGGAACAGTTCCCGCGCCAGGTAGCAACCGAACATGTTGCCCTCGGTGCCGCCATTGGTGACATAGCCCCAGCTTTCTTCGAGAGGAATGCTGAACAGTTCGGCGAAGTACGCCATCACGTCCTTCTCGAAGTCGAACGAGTTGAGCAGGTAGTTGCCGGGCTCGGCCCAGTCGCCGCAGTTGTTGATGGAGAACCGCAGGAAGCGGTGCAGCTGGGCGTAGTTGAAATCGGCGTTTTCCGGGTAGCCGATGTTGAAGTACTGGTTTTTCAGGCAGTGCTCCCAGAATTGATCCAGCCGGGCCTGGTCGGCAGAAGACAAAGTCATATCCAACTCCTTTTAAATTGACTTGGCGGGCCGCGCCCTGCACAGCACGGCCCGCGATACATCAGGCGGCTTTCTGGCGCGCCTCCACCAATGCCCACCAGCTGGCCAGGGTCGGCGTGCTGGCCAGCTCTTCGAAGCTCACCTCGATGCCGCGCGCCTTGAGCTCGGCGGCCAGCTTCATGACCTGCAGCGAGTCGAGGCCGTAGAAGATCAGGTTCTCTTCCGGGTCCAGTTCCTCGCTGTCCTCGATCAACTGGCGCAGACGGGTCTGCAGCCAGGCGCGGGTGTTCTCCACGCTCACCAGATGGCGCAACTGCTTCTTGTCGATCTTGCCCACTGCGGTCAGCGGCATGGCCTCGATCAGGCGGATGCGGTCGGGCAGCTTGTACTCGGCGATGCCTAGCTCCAGCAGGTGGCGGCGAATGGCCGGGGCCTTGAGGCTGGGGTTGCGCGAGACGACGAAGGCGCAGCTCTTCTCACCCAGCGCCTCGTCGGGCATGGCCACCAGGCCGGCGTGGGTGACTTCCGGGTGCAGCACCAGCAGGTTCTCGATCTCTTCCGAGGCGACCTTCTCGCCGCCGCGGTTGATCTGGTCCTTGATCCGGCCGACCACGCGCAGGTCGCCACTGGGGGTGAGCACCACCAGGTCGCCGGAGTAGTAGAAACCCTCGGCGTCGAAGGCGCTGGCGTTCTGCTCGGGGGCCTTGTAGTAGCCGCAGAAGGTATAGGGGCCGCGAGTGGCGAGCATGCCCGGCTCGCCGGGGGCCACGGGCACACCCTGCTCGTCGACGATCTTGATTTCATCATCCGGGCTGACGGGGCGGCCCTGGGTGGTGAAGATCTGCTCGTCGCTGTCGTCCAGGCGGGTGTAGTTGATCAACCCCTCGGCCATGCCGAACACCTGCTGCAGCTTGCAGCCCAGCACACCGGGGACCTGGCGCGCCAGCGAATCGGCGAACACCGCGCCGCCCACTTGCAGGTAGGCCAGCGATTGCAGCTTGTCGCGATGATCCGGCGCGGCCTGCAACCACAAGGCGACAGCGCTTGGGACCAACGCGACGGTGTTGACCTCATGGCGCTCGACCAGCGCGAAGCAGCTCAACGGCTCGGGGCTGGCGGCCATGACCACGCAGCCACCGGCATGGAACACGCCCAGTGCGCCGGGCGAGCTGAGCAGGAAGTTGTGGGCCGCCGGCACCGCGCAGAGGAAACGGGTATGGGCGTTGAGTGCGCAGACTTCGGCGCAGGCGCGGGCATTGTAGTGGTAGTCGTTGTGGGTGCGCGGGATCAGCTTGGGGATCCCGGTGCTGCCACCAGACAGTTGGAACAGCGCCACCTGGTCCGCCGCCGTGGGGGCGTATGCCACCGACTGGCTGCCAGGGGTATCGATCCACTGCGCCAGGTTGGCGGTCGGAGCCGACTCACCCAGCAGCAACGTCACCTTGGGCGCCGCGCCGACTTCGGCGAAAACCTCTACATAAGTGTCATCGCGGAACACTTCGTGCTCGCGGGAAGCAATCAGCAGCTTGGGCACGATCTGTTTGGCGTAGGCGGTCAACTCCAGCCGACGATGGCTGAACAATGCGTTGAGCGGCACGATCCCGGCCTTGAGCAAGGCAAACAGGACGATGTAGAACTCCGCCACGTTGGGCAGTTGCACCAGGGCCGTGTCGCCCTGGCCAAGGCCCTGCTCGGCCAGGCGCGAGGCCAGGTTCGAGGACAGGGTGTCGAGCTCGCCATAGGTGAAGCGACGTTCCCCGCAGATGATTGCCACGGCTTGCGGTTGCGCCTGGCAACGTGAGTGGAGCATCTCGGTGAGCGGCTGGTCGATCCAGTAGCCGGCGTCGCGATAGCGCTGCGCACGGTCCTGTGGCCAGTCCGTGAATTCGATGGTCATGGTGTTCGAACGTCCTTGGTTAATGTGCCTGTCCGCAGGCGCGCAGCATGGTGCCGAGCTTGGTCTGGACTTCCGCCCATTCCGCCGCCGGTTGCGAGGCTTCGACGATGCCGGCGCCGGCGAACAGCCGGACACGGTTGTGCTTGACGGTGCCGCAACGGATGGTCACCACCCATTCGCCGTTGCCTTCGGCGTCGCACCACCCCACCATGCCGGTGAACTGGCCGCGCTCGGCAGGCTCGACGAAGCGGATCAGGCGCCGCGCCCGCTCGGTGGGGAAGCCGCACACCGCCGGGGTCGGGTGCAGGCGGCAGGCCAGTTGCAGTGCCGTCACCTGTGGGTCGATCAGATTGCCTTCGATGCGCGTGGACAGGTGCCACAGCGCCGGGGTGCTGATCAGCGACGGGCGTTGCGGCACGTCGAGACGGGTGCACAGCTCGCCGACCCGAGCGGCGATGTCCTGGGTGACGAAGCCGTGTTCGTAATGGTCCTTCTCCGACGCCACCAGCCAGTCGGCGTTGCGCTTGTCGGCCTCGGGGTCGGCCATGCGCCTGGCCGAGCCGGCCAGCGGGTTGGAGATGAAGTTCGCGCCTTCCTTGCGCACCAGCAACTCGGGGCTGACCCCAAGCAGCGTGGCGCCATCGGCCAGGGGCACACGGAAGTGATAGCCGCTGGGGTTCTGCGCGCGCAGGTTGCGCTGCAGCACATCGACATCGACCGCCTCCGCGAACACCAGTTCGCGCTGTACCGACAACACCGCCTTGCGTACATCGCTGTGGCGGAAGTTGACGATGGCGTGCTCCACAGAGCGCTTGAACGCATCCTCTTCGGGGATCGGCTTCTGCTCGAGCAACGCCGGCAGTTCACCGCCCGCTTCGGTTGCCCCACGCGCACGCCAGTGCGAGTCGCGGGCAATGTACAGGCAGGAAGGTTCGTTGGGATCGAAGGGGATGGCGCCGACCACGAGGGGGTTGGCCTGCCCTGCCCGGCGCGCCTGTTCGAAGGCGTGGGCGAGGGTCTTCTGCAACAGGCTGCCGGCGTCTTCGCCACCGACGGCCGGGGTTTCGATGCGTTGCAACGCACCGTTGACGACCAGTTCTCGGTCACCCGAGGTAAAGGAAAAGGCTATGGAACGGTCGGCGACCTGCTCTTCATCCATGCCAGTCGTCATGAGCGTACTCGCTCTCATCTCGGTTAAGCCTCCTGCTTATTCGAAAGAAATAATGATATTAATCTTAATCATTATCATCTTTAATAGGAGGCGCCATATTTCTGGACTTGTCAATCACGCGATACGAGTGACCCATGAGAGAGTTAACTTCAATGCAAGCGGCCTGTTGGATCGGGCGCACTGCTCATGCGGCTTTAGGGAAAGTTTCAGCTCATCTGTACGCCGAGTTCGATGGCCACGCCATTGACCTGGAGCGGCTGCGCGCAGCGCTCGAACAGGTTTCCCAGCTGCACCCGATGCTGCGCCTGCGCATCGACCAGGACGGGCTGCAAGGCCTTGCGCCACTGGACCAGTCGCCGCGCCTGGAGGTCGACGACCTGCGTGGCCTGGCAGAACCGGAAGTCGCGCAGCACCTGCTGCGCAAGCGTGAAGCCTGGACCCACCAGCAGCTGGACCTGCGCCACGGCTACGCGGCACGCTTCAGTGTCAGCCAGCTGGATGGCGAACGTTCACGCCTGCATGTCGACAGCGACATGATCGCCATCGACCCTTCGAGCCTGCGCGTGTTGATGGAAGACCTGGCGCGCTGCTACGAGACCCCGGACGCGCCTGCCGCCACCCCGCCGAGTTTCTTCGACTGGTGGGACGCCGTGCGTGCCGACCCGGCCTTGAAAACCACCCAGGAACGTGACCGCCACTGGTGGCGCGCCCGCCTCGACAGCATCGCGCCGGCCCCTACCCTGCCCCTGCTCGATGAGCAACCCGCCCAGGCCCACAGCCAGCGCCTGACCACCTGGCTCGACGCCGGTCAGCACCAGGCACTCAGGCAACTGGCTCGCCAACGCAGGGTGACCTTGTCGACCCTGATGCTCGGGCTGTTCGCCACCGCGCTGGGCGCCCAGACCGGCGACCGCCAGTTCCGTCTCAACGTGCCCAGCTTCTGGCGCACACCGCTGATCGACGGCGTCGAGCACATCGTCGGCGAGTTCGCCAATGTGCTGATCGTCGATGTCGATCTCGATGCCGCAGCCGATATCGCGGCCCTGTGCGACCAGCTGGCCAAGGGCATGGCGGCGTGCCTCGAACACAGCGCCTATCCCGGGGTGAACCTGATGCGCGACCTGTCGCGCCACCACGGCACGCCGCAGCTGGCCCCGGTGGTGTTCACTGCGGCGCTGGACATGCCCGGCAAGGAACTCTTTTCACCGCGCGTGAAGAACGCCTTCGGCCCGTTGGGCTGGCTGATCTCGCAAGGCCCGCAGGTCGCCCTGGATGCGCAGATCGCCTGCGCCGACGGCGGCATCCTGATCAACTGGGATGTCCGCCTCGATGCCCTGCCCGAGGCCTGGGTGACGCAGTTGTTCGAGCGCTTCGTCGACCTGGCCAGCGAGGTTGCCCGCCAACCCGCCACACTGGATCGACCGCTGCCCCGCGCACCGGAAAAGCGCCCGCTCAACCCACTGCAACAGGCCTACCTGCTGGGCCGCACCACGCAGATGCCCTTGGGCGGCGTGGCCATGCAGGAGTTCCGCGAATACCGCGGGGTGATGGACAGCGCCGTGCTGCGCAGCCGACTGGACGCGATGGTGCGCCGTCACCCGAGCCTGCGCACCCGCATCGATGCCGACAAGCGCGTGCAATACGTCAGTGACGAGGTGCGCCTGAACCTGGATGAAGTCGACCTCGGCCACCTGCCGCTGGGTGAAGCCCTAGGCGTTATCGACGCACGCCGTGAGGACTACGCCCACGCCCTCTCGCCGCTGGACCGCTCGCCCTGGAACGTCACCGTGTTCCACCTGGCGCACGGCGAGTTGGTGGTATTCGTGCGCCTCGACGCACTGATCCTCGATGGCCGTTCCATCGCCACGCTGCTGGTGGAACTGTTCGAAGGCCAGCTGGACGAAACGCCCCAGGCCGACACCCCCGCGGCGGCGGACCAGGCCGAACAACGCACAGCCGACGCTGCCTACTGGAACGCCAAGCTGGCCGCCGTGGACGGCGCCCCTCGCCTGCCCTGGAGCATGCCCCTGGACCAGGCCGGCGTCGCCCGTTACGAGCGACAAAGCCTGGTCGTGCCCCGTGAGACATTCAAGAAGTTCTACACCGTCGGCGCACGCCAACGGCTGTTCAAGAACACCACGTTGATGGCGGTGATCCTCGAAGTGCTGTCGCACTGGGTCAGCGAAGGCGGCCTGTGCGTGGCGGTCCCGGTGGCCCCGCCCAGCGATGCGGCCTTCGCCAACCGTTCCAGCTTCCTCGCGATCAACTGGAACAGCGCCGCCGACAGCTTCGCCGAACGCGCGGCCGGGCTCCAGGTGGATGTATTGGAAGGCTTGCAGCACCTGGCCTACTCCGGTGTCGACCTGGCGCGCCAGCTGTTCGAGCGGCACGGCCCCGGCCCGGTGCTGCCGGTGGTGATCACCAACGGCTTCTCCTGGCCGGTGGCGCCCTCCGACAGCGCCATGCGCCTGCAGGGCGGGCTGACCCAGACGCCGCAAGTGGCCATGGACATCCGCTTCTGGGCCGACGCCGACGGCGCGCTGCAACTGGACATCGACTACGCCCGCGAGGTGCTCGCCCCGGCGCTGGTCAGCGACTTCCTGGGCACGCTGGCGCGGGCCATCGGGCAGATCGCCAGCGCTGGCGAATTCACTGTCGCGCCCGCAGCCCTCATCGCCACCGACCACTATCGCCTGAACAGCCCCGTAGAGGCGGCCTGCCGCGACGGCTACCTGGCCCGGATCGCCGACCACCTGTTCACGCCCGGCAACCACAAGACCGCCCTGATCAGCGGTGAGCGACGGCTCAGCTACAGCGAGCTCGGCGACGGCGTGGCGCGGATCATCGCCGCGCTGGGCACCCGTGGCATCGGCCAGGGCCAGGTGGTCGCCATCTGCCTGCCACGCAGCCCGGAACATACGATGCTGACCCTGGCCTGTGCCTTGACCGGGGTGATCTGGGTGCCGATCGACGTGGCGGCCCCGGCCGAACGGCGTCACTACCTGCTGGAGAACTGCCACCCGGACCTGGTGGTGCTCGCCGAGGCCGAAGCACTCGAGCAGCCCTGCACCACCAGCGCGGCCCTGCTCGCCACGCCTGCGGCGGCGCCCCGCCACCTGGCCGATCTGTCACTGAACGAAGCGCCGGGGTACTACCTCTACACCTCAGGCACCACCGGCAAGCCGAAATGCGTGGTGCTGAACAACCGCGCCACGGCCAACGTGATCGGCAGCACGCTGAACGAATGGCAGGTGACCGAGCGCGATGTGTTCCTGTCGGTCACCCCGCTGCACCACGACATGTCGGTTTTCGATGTGTTCGGCAGCCTGGCCGCTGGCGCCACCCTGGTGTTGCCGGCTCCCGGCGAAGACAAGGACGCGCTGCGCTGGAACCAGCTGGTTGCGGAACACAAGGTCACCCTGTGGTGCTCGGTACCGGCGATCCTGGAAATGCTCCTGGCCTGCCGTGGCGAACAACACTTGCAGAGCCTGCGCCTGATCGCCCAGGGCGGCGACTACATCAAGCCGGCGGTGATCGCCGGGCTGCGCGAGTTGCTGCCACAGGCCAGGCTGATCTCCCTGGGCGGGCCGACCGAGACCACCATCTGGAGCATCTGGCATGAGATCGATGCCGACGACCGCGCGCTGATCCCCTATGGCCGACCGTTGCCCGGCAACCGCTATTTCGTGCTCGACGCCCAGGGCCGGCATTGCCCGGTGGGCGTGGTGGGCCGTATCCACACGGCCGGGGCCAACCTGGCGCTGGGTTACCTGCTGGACGGCACGTTGCAGCAAAGCGACTTCATCACCGTGGACGACGAACACGGTCAGCCCGTGCGCGCCTTCCGCACGGGCGATTGCGGACGCTACCGCGCCGACGGCACCTTGCTGTTCGACAGCCGCGTCAATGGCTACGTGAAAGTGCGCGGGGTGCGGGTTTCGCTGCCGGACATCGAGATGGCGCTCAACCAGCACCCGGCCTTGCGCCATGTGCTGGTGGTCGACTACGGCGAACAGCGCCTGGGCGAGGTGTGCCTCGGCGCGTTGTATGTCTGCGACCCACAGGCGGGTGAGCCGAGCATGGCCGAGCTGCGCGACTACGCGCGCCAGCACCTGCCCCACTCCCATGTACCCACCCGCCTGCTCGGCGTCACCGCATTGCCGCTGTCGCAGAACGGCAAGCCGGATCGTCGCCGGGCCCGTGAACTGCTGAGCGCGCCGGCCACCGCCTCGGTGCGGGACAAGGTGCTGGCGGTCTACCTGCAGGTGCTGGGCCACCCAGCCGATGCCGGGACCGACAGCGCGGTGGACTTCATCAGCCTCGGCTTGCGCCCCCCGCACCTGAAAGCCGTCGCGGCCCAGTTGCAGGCGCAGTTCGGCGTGTCGCTCTCGCCCGGCCAGCTGCTGCGCTGCCGCAACGCCCAGGACGTCGAGCGCTTGCTCGGCTGAAACACTCGATACGAATCAGGGCGCGGCGCCGGCAACGCTGGCCGCGCCTTCTTGAACTGCTGGACCAAAGGAGATGGATCGGATGAAGGACTTACCCACTGTGGATATCGCTGGCATCGGTATCGGCCCGTTCAACCTGGGCCTTGCCGCGCTGCTCGCCAAGCATCCTGGCGTGAGCGGTGTCTTCCTTGACCGCAAGGTGGAGTTTCGTTGGCACGAAGGGTTGATCCTGCCGGGCACTACGTTGCAGGTGCCGTTTCTCGCCGACCTGGTGACCATGGCCGACCCGACGCACCAGCTCAGCTACCTGAACTACCTGCACCAGCACGAGCGCCTGTACCAGTTCTACTACTACGACAACTTCCAGGTGCCGCGCCGCGAGTACGACCACTACTGCCGCTGGGCTTCGCAGCAACTGGCGAGCTGCCATTTCGGCGAGGAGGTCTGCGATGTGCGCTACGACGCCAACGCCGGGCGTTTCCTGGTCGAGAGCCAGTCGCTGTCCGGCTACAAGCGCCAGTACTACAGCCAGCACCTGTCGGTGGGCGTGGGCACCTCGCCGCTGCTGCCGCGCTGGGCGCAGGTCAAGAGCACGGCGCCGATCCTGCATTCGGCCGAATTCGCCAAGCGCCAGGCACAGCTGGCCCAGTGCAAGCAGGTGACGGTGATCGGTTCGGGGCAGAGTGCGGCGGAATGCGTGCTGGCGCTGCTCAACGAGCTGACCCCGGAACGGGTCGCGGCGGGCGCGTCAATTCGCTGGATCACCCGCTCCCAGGGGTTCCACCCGATGGAGTACTCCAAGCTGGGCCAGGAGTGCTTCACCCCCTCCTACATGGAGTACTTCCACAGCCTGCCACGGGAGCGGCGCCGCGAGATCGTCGCCGGGCAAGGGCTGCTGTACAAGGGCATCAGCTTCTCGACCATCGGCGATATCTACGACCTGATCTACGAGCGTTCCGTCGGTGGCGCCGACACCGGCCTTACGCTGCTGTCCAACTGCGAAGTGGAGCGAGTCGCGGAGGTCGATGGCCGGCTACGTATCGACTATCGCCATCGCGAGCTGGACCAGACCAGCGCCTTCGAGGCCGATGCGATCGTTGCCGCGACGGGCTATGGGCATGCCTGGCCAGCGTGGTTCGAACGGCTCAAGGGTGACGTGCTGGCGACCGACGAGCACGGCGACTGCATCGTTCGGGAGGACTTCACCGCGCAACGCTGCGACCAGGGCGCCGGGCGGATCTTCGTGCAGAACGCCGAGATCTTCCAGCATGGGGTTGGCTCGCCGGACCTGGGGATTGCCGCGATCCGCAATGCGAGCATCGTCAACCAGTTGCTGGGGCGGCCGCATTACCGCCTGCCGAAGCGTTCGGCGTTCCAGCGCTATGGCATGCATGAGGAGTGATTGCAGACAACCGGGGCCGCCCTGCGGCCCTTTCGCGGCACAAGGCCGCTCCTACAGGGAATTGCGGTCCCCTGTAGGAGCGGCCTTGTGCCGCGAAAGGGGCTGCAACGCAGCCCCCTGCGTTCTTAAACCCGCACGTCCTCGACCGCCATCGCCGCCCCACCGACACCAGCGTACAGGGCAAACACCCCCTCGATAGCCTCGGTCACCCGCGCCATCTGCTGCGCGCTGTAGCGATCGGTGCGATAGGTGACCACCAGGCGCAGTACGCGCTGGCCATCGATCATGTTGTCCATGATCTCGAACTGGATGCCGAACATCGACTCGTTCTTCTCCGGGTCGATCTGCCGATAACGGATGCTCCCCGCATCGGGCGTGGCCAGGGCGCCGTTCAAGGCGTTGTTGGCGTGGATCTGCACGTACACGTCAAATAGCAATCCATCCGCCGGGCTCATGCCCAGGGCCTGCTGGATATGCTCCATCGGCACGTCGGCATAGGCCATGGAGTCGTTGATCAGGCGGCTGACACCCTCGATCAACGCCCCCACGCTCTGGCGCGGTTCGAACTGCACGCGGTGCGCCACCATGGTGGTGAAGTAGCCGACCGTCTCGTAGTACGCGGGGTCGGTACGCCCCGAGGCCGAAGTGCCGATCACCAGGTCGGAGAGGTTGCCGACCTTGTGCAGGGCCAGGGCGATGGCGGTGTAGATCACCCCGAACAGCGACGAGTCGTTCTGCCGGGCGAAGCCGTGCAGGAAGTCGACCATGGCCTGGTCGGGCTTGATCTCGAACCACTGCGCGCGGGTGGACGCCTCAGCCGTCGGCGCACCGCCCTGTTCGCCGATGGCCGGCAGGGCCAGGCCCCGAGTGGCATCACGCAGCATGTCGGTCCAGTAGGCCAGGTGTTGCTGGTTGATGCCACGGGCCAGCTCCTTCACCGCGTACTGGTGGAACGACGGCACGGCCGCCTCCCAGCGTGGCAACTGGTCCTGGGCGCGCGCGAGGTAGGCGCGAGCCAGGTCTTCCATCATCACGTTGAGCGACCACTCATCGATGGCCATGTGGTTGACCAGCAACGACAGGGACTGCTGCTGGCTGTGCGGATCACGGAAGAAGCGCACGCGCATCGGCAGCTCCCGGGACAGGTCGAAGCGATGCCCGGCTTCGCTGGCCAGGTTCGCCCCGGCACTTTCACGGCTGGGCCAGAACCACTTGTACTGGCCCAGCTGGTTGACCGGCACCAGCTGCTGCCAGGCTTCGTCGCCTTCGAAATGGAAGGTGGTGCGCAGGCTGGCGTGGCGCTTCACCAGGTCGCTGAACGCCTGCTCGAACACCACCTCGTCCACCGGGTCGAGGAAGGTCATGGCGAACGGCAGGTTGAAGATGGTGCCGAACTCGAACGCGGCGTAGGCCCGGCCGAGGGACGCCTGGGCCAGGGCAAACGGTGCGCGCTGCAGGTCATCCGGCACGGCGGCGTCAGCCCCCTCCTTGCGCCCTTGCACCTGCGCACGCGCGGCCAGCGCGGCGGCGCTCGGCGCGCTGAAGAAGTCGTTGAAGCGCACCTCGATGCCATGGTTGCTCGACAGCTTGCCGATGATCCGCGTGGCCAGCAGCGAGTGGCCACCCAGGTCGAAGAAGTCATCCTGCGCCGTCATGTTCGCCACGCCCAGGGCACGGCGGAACTCGTCGAGAATGAGCCCGGTGACGTCAACGTCGTTGCTCACTGGCCCAGTGGCCGCCACAGCGCCGGGTTGATCGCCTGCCGCCTGGCGCTGCAGCCAGGGCAGATGCGGCGCGCCGACCGAGCGCCCGGCGTAGGCATCCATGGTCAGGCGGTAGAGGTCGTCCTCGCGGCAGGTCTGGTCGAGCACCTGATGCAATACGAAGGCCAGGATCGGCGCCTGCCCGCCACGGATGACCAGCGCCGTCAGCGGCGCCTGGCTTTCGGCGTCCCAGGGCTGCGCCTGCAAGGCCAGCAGCCGTTCGCTGGCTTGCGCATCGGAGTTGACGGTCAGCTCACCGATGCAGGTCTGCGGATCACGGTCGTGAACCTTCTGCACATCACCGTCGTCATTGAAGCGATAGCGGGCATTGAGCGCCGGCAGGCTGGCGACCACGGTAGCGATCGCCTGTTGCAGCCTGGCCAGGTCGATATCCTCGCCCAGCCGCCAGGCGCTGAAGTGCTTGAGCACCCGCTCGGGGAATTGCTGCTGCAGCAGCCAGGCATGTTCTTCGAATTCGCTGACAGGTCGCTGGGACTGCGCGCCTGAATTGAGTTCCATCATGGAATTGCTCCGCCTTGTCAAACAGTACAACCCGTATTCGGGCAGACAGACCGATCCTCGGTCCTGGAGTCGCGCCCGGCGATGCCGGGCGCTGGATCAACGGCTTCAGGCTGCATTGCATGTGCCTGATCAACATCGTATGCTTTCGATGCTAATCGTAGTAATTATCATTAGTCAAAAATCTGTTTGCTCGTGCGGTATTGGAGAAGTTCGTGGACAAGGGATCGTTCGCACTCCGACAACAACTGGAACAGTTGTATGTCGACCATCATGGCTGGCTGTGCAACCTGCTGCGGCGCAAGCTGGGCAATGCCTGCGACGCCGCCGACCTGGCCCACGACATCTGCCTCATCCTACTGAACAAGGGCTGCGTGCCTGCGGCGCAGGATTGCCGCCGCCACCTGGCGCAGATCGCCAACGGCAAGGTGATCGACCTGTACCGGCGGCGCCAGCTCGAGGCCCGCTACCTCGACGAACTCATGCAGCGCGACGAAGCCCTGGCCCCTTCCGAGGAGATCCGCGCCCTGGCCCTGGAGGCGCTGGTCGAAGTCGATGCCGCCTTGCAGCGCCAGTCCGCCAACAGCCGCCGGGCGCTGTTGCTGCACAAGCTCAACGGCATGGCCCACCGCGAGATCGCCGCCGAGCTAAAGGTGTCGGTGTCGTCGGTGGAGAAGTACATCGCCTCGGCCTTGCGCAGTTGCTCACCGTTTTCTCCAGCACAACTGCGTGAAACCCATTGAGGGTTTTCCGCGACCGTTCGGAATACATATATGCACGCGCTGTTCGCCGGCAAGCCGGCTCCTACAGGTTCGGCGCTGCCCTCTGTAGGAGCCGGCTTGCCGGCGAACCGCAGCCACAGCAAGAGTCACGTTTGCTTCCATAGGAGATGGAATGAGCGCCAACGATGCGAGCAAGGAGCACACCGCCGCCAGCAACCCGGTGTCCGAGGTACTGCGGCCGATCCGCGGCCGGCTGATCGTCGCCGGCAGCCTGGCGGCTGTCGGCACGATGCTCACCCTGGTACCCCTGGCCGGGGTCGCCCATATCGGCCAGCTGGCGCTGGGCCAAGGTGACGGCGTCGCGCCCTGGGCACAGATCCAGGCCAGCGTCTGGCAAGTGCTGGGCCTCAGCCTCGGCGCCCTGTTCGTCGGCATGATCCTCATCTCTTTGGGCGAGACCCTCGCCCACCTGGCCGACAACCGGATTACCCGCCAGTTGCGCCTGGCCATCACCCAGCGCCTGGCCAAGGTGCCGCTGGGCTGGTTCACCAGCCGCGCCTCGGGCGAGGTCAAGCAGGCGATGCAGGACGACGTGAACACCCTGCACAGCCTCACCGCGCACTACTACACCACCCTCGGCCGCACCTGGGGCGCGGTGGTGACCACGGTGCTGTACCTGTTCGCCATGGACTGGCGCATGGCGATCGTCTCGCTGCTGCCGTTCCCGCTGTTCTTCCTGTTCGTGTCCAGGGCCACCAAGGCCAGCGGCGCCAACATGCAAGCGTTCGGCGCGCACATGGGGCGCATCAACAACGCGGTGGTCGAGTTCGTCAACGGCATCCCGGTGGTCAAGGCCTTCGGTATCGAGGGCAAGGCCCATGGCAGCTACCGCGAGGCGGTCGATGGTTTCGCCGCCGCCTTCACCGACTTCACCCGGCCACTGGTCAGTGCCATGGCCAATGCCCACGCGCTGGTCACCCCGGTGGCGGTGCTGGGCGTGGTGCTGGCCTTCGGCACCCTGTTCACCTACCTGGGCTGGATCCGCCCGGTGGACATCCTGCCCTTCGCCCTGGTCGCGCCGGGCATGTGCGCGCCGCTGCTGCTGATGAGCTACATCACCCACGACCTGCATGCCGCCACCAGCGCGGCGCAGCGGGTGGACGGCCTGCTGCGCACGCCGCTGCTGGAAGCCCCGACGCACAACGGCCAGACGCTGGCGAAAGACGCCGGGATTCGCTTCGAACACCTGGGCTACAGCTATGACGGCGACACCCCGGTGCTCGATGACATCAACCTCACCCTCGAACCCGGCACCGTCACGGCCATCGTCGGCGCGTCCGGTGCCGGCAAGTCAACCCTGGCGCGCCTGCTGCTGCGCTTCTTCGACCCCACCCATGGGCGCATCACCCTGGATGGCGTCGACCTGCGCCAGCTCGACACCGCCCAGCTGTACCGGCATATCGGCTTCGTCCTGCAGGAGGTGCGCCTGATCCATGCCAGCTTGCGCGACAACATCGCCCTGGGCCGGCCCTCGGCCAGCCAGGAAGAGATCGAACAGGCGGCACGCACCGCCAATATCCACCAGCGCATCCTCGCCCTGCCCCGCGGCTACGACTCGGTGGTCGGTGAGGACGTGCAACTCTCCGGCGGCGAACTGCAACGGGTGAGCATCGCCCGGGCGGTGCTGCTCGACCCTGCGGTGCTGGTGCTGGACGAAGCCACCGCCGCCGCCGACGCCGAGAACGAAGTGCAGATCCAGCAGGCACTGTCGCGCTTCGCCCGCCAGCGCACCTTGCTGGTCATCGCCCACCGCCTGGACACGGTGATGCACGCCGACCAGATCATCGTGCTCGACAACGGCCGCATCCTCGAACAGGGCGACCACACGCAGCTACTGGCGCGCAACGGCCACTACGCTCGCCTGTGGGCACTGGGCGGCTACCAACAAACCCTGGAACAGGAACAGGCGCCATGCTGAAGACCCTGATCGAACTGCTCGGCGATGACGCCCCGGTGCTGCATCGCTATCTGGTCAAGGCGCTGGTCTACGGGCTGCTGTGCGGGCTGACCATTCTCAGCGTGCTGCCAGTGCTCGGCCACTTGCTGGCAGGTGATGTGCCAGGGGCCATGGGCTGGTTGGGCGTGCTGCTGGCCGCCTCGCTGGCGTGCTGGGCGCTGCGTCGTGTGGTCGAAAAGGCCGGCATCCGGGTCGGCGTTGCCGTGCTGCAGGGTGGCCGGCATCGCCTCGGCGACCACGTCGCGCAACTGCCGGTCGGCTGGTTCGACGCCCAGAACACCGCGCGCCTGAACCATGTCACCGCGCAAGGCATGATGACCGTGGCGCAGTTGCCGGCCCATGTCTTCACGCCGTTGATCACTGGGGTGATCACGCCGTTCGTGGTGGTGGTGGCGCTGTTCGTCCTGAACCTGCAGGTGGGCCTGATCGCCCTGTTCACCCTTCCCCTGCTGTTCGGCCTGTTCGCGCTGACCGCACGCCTCGGCCAACGCGCCGACGAAGGCTTCCACGCCGACACCGCGCGTACCAGCCAGCGCATGGTCGAGTTCGCCCAGGCCCAGTCGGTGCTGCGCGCCTTCAATGGCGCCGACGGCGGCACGCGCTTCCTCGAACAGGCCATCGCCCGCCAGCAGCAGTCGGCCAAGCGCCTGATTCAGGTTTCGGCGATGTCGGTGGTGTTCAACACCTGGACGGTGCAGGCCGCGTTCGCTGCCCTGCTGGTCGGCTGCGTGGCGTGGCTGGGCGAACTGTGGGGCGCCGGCTTGCCGGCCAGCGCGTTGATTCCGGTGGTCCTGGCGCTGTTGCTGGTCAGCCGCTTCATCGACCCGCTGCTGGAAGTGGCCAGCTACAGCGAGGTGCTGCGCGGCGCGCGCAGCCAGCTGGGGGTGCTGCGCGAGCTGTTCGCGGTCAAGCCGTTGCCACAGGCCCAGCAGCCGACCGCGCCAGGCCATGCCGGGGTCGATCTGGACGGCGTGAGCTTCCGCTATGCCGACGATCAGCCTGAGGTGCTGCGCCAGGTCAGCTTGAAGATCGCCCCGGGCAGCATGACGGCGCTGGTCGGTGCCTCAGGCTCCGGCAAGACCACGCTGGTGCGGCTGATTGCGCGCTTCTTCGATGTCACCCAGGGCAGCCTCAAGGTCGGCGGCGTGGATGTGCGGCAGATGTCCGCCGGGCAACTGGCGGCGCAGATCAGCCAGATCTTCCAGGACGCCTACCTGTTCCAGGGCAGCATCGCCGACAACATCCGCATCGGCAAAGCCGATGCCACGGATGCCGAGGTGCTGGAAGCCGCGCGCGCAGCAGGCGTGCTGGAGATCATCGAGCGCCTGCCGCAAGGCCTGGACACGCCGGTCGGCGAAGGCGGCGCACGGCTGTCCGGCGGCGAGCGCCAACGCATCTCCATCGCCCGGGCACTGATCAAGGACGCGCCGATCCTGCTGGTGGACGAAGCCACTGCGGCACTGGATGTGGAGAACCAGGCGGCAATCGCCGAGGCGCTGGCGCGCCTGCGCGGCAAACGCACGCTGATCGTGATCGCCCATCAGCTGTCGACGGTGGCCATGGCCGATCACATCGTGGTGCTCGACAACGGCCGCATCGCCGAGCAAGGCACACCCGCGCAACTGAGCGAAACACCCGGCCTGTACGCGCACTTCCTGGCCCAGCGCCGCGCGGCCAAGGGCTGGCGGATCGCCGCGGAGCCGGTCAGCGAGGGCACTGCTTGAAGCGCATTGCCTCTCTTGTCCTGCTGTTCGTGGTGCTGTGCGGCCTGTCGCTGATGGTCGGGGTCAAGCAGGTGGCCTGGAGCGACCTGCTGAACTTCTCCGAGGATGCCTGGCTGACGTTGACCGCCAGCCGCCTGCCGCGCCTGGCCGCCCTGGTGCTGACCGGCGTGGGCCTGGCGGTGTGCGGGGTGATCCTGCAGCAGATCGTGCGCAACCGCTTCGTCGAGCCGGGCACCTCCGGAGGCCTGGACGCGGCGAAGCTGGGCATCCTGGTGGCCCTGACCACCCTGCCGGCCGCTGGCACCTTCATCAAGATGAGCGTTGCCCTGGTGTTCTGCTTCGCCTGCAGCCTGCTGTACGTGGCGATCATCCGCCGCATCCGCTTCAAGAACACCGTGCTGGTGCCGGTGATCGGCCTGATGTACGGCAGCGTGCTCAGCGCCATCGCCGAGTTCTACGCCTTCCGGCACAACGTCCTGCAGAGCATGCAGGGCTGGCTTTTGGGGGACTTTTCCAAGGTCGTCCAGGGCAACTACGAGATCATCTACCTGATCCTGCCGATCGTGGCGCTGGCCTATGTGTTTGCCCAGCGCTTCACCGTGCTGGGCATGGGTGAAGGCATGGCCAGCAGCCTGGGCCTGAACTATGCCGCCAACACCGCGCTGGGCCTGCTGCTGGTGGCGCTGACGGTGTCCGCCACGGTGATCACCGTGGGCGCGATACCCTTCGTCGGGCTGGTGATCCCCAACCTGGTGGCGATCTATTACGGCGAGAACCTGCAGCGCACCCTGCCCATCGTCGCCCTGTGCGGCGCCTCGTTGCTGCTGGCCTGCGACATCGTCGGGCGCCTGCTGATCTATCCCTTCGAGGTGCCCATCGGCATGACCGCCGGCAGCGTGGGCGGCGTGTTGTTCCTCGTCCTGCTGATGAGGAGCAAGCCATGAGCGACACACTGATCCGCCGTGGCCTGTGGCTACTGGTGCTGGCCCTGTCGCTGGGCTTCCTGCTGCTGGGTTCCGGCCTGGACTTTGCCTGGGTAATCCCCAGGCGCCTCACCCGCCTGGCGGCCATGGGCGTGGCCGGGGTCTGCGTGGCCTATGCCTCGGTGGTGTTCCAGACGCTCACCGGCAACCGCATCCTGACCCCCGCAGTGATGGGCTACGAGGCCATCTACCTGCTGTTCCAGGCGCTGCTGATCCTGTTCCTCGGCACCCAGAGCCTGGTGCTGCTGGGGCGCGGTGGCAACATGGCGCTGTCGATCCTGCTGATGCTGCTGTACTCGTGGCTGATCCACCGCTGGCTGTTCCGCGACGGGCACAATAACGTCTACCTGCTGCTGTTGCTGGGGCTGGTGCTGAGCATGGTGATCACCACCTTCACCCAGTTCATCCAGCTGAAGATCAGCCCCGGCGAGTTTTCCATCTTCCAGGGCTTCAACTACGCCTCGTTCAACAAGGCCCAACCGGCGCAGGTGATGGTGGCGGCCGCGCTGGTGGCGGCCGTGGGCCTGGTCGCCTGGCGCACCTTGCCGGTGCTCGATGTGCTGGCGCTGGGGCGTGACCAGGCGATCTCCCTCGGGGTCGACCATCCGCGCAGCGTGCGCCTGCAACTGGCGCTGATCGCGCTGCTGGTGGCGCTGTCCACCAGCCTGGTCGGGCCGACCGCGTTCATGGGTGTGTTCGTCGCCAACATCACCTACACCCTGGCCCGCACCCATCGCCACCGGGTCACGCTGCCGATGGCAAGCGCCATCGCCATCGCCCTGTTCATCGTCGCCCAGTACCTGGTCGAGCAGCTGTTCAACTACAACACCTCCGTCAGCATCCTGATCAACCTGGTCTGTGGCGTGTACTTCCTCGCGCTGATGGTTCGCACACGAGGCACCGCATGATCTCCCTCAGCCATGTTCACAAGTCCTACGGCGACAAGCCGATACTGCGCGATGTCAGCGTGCGGTTTCCCCAGGGCAAGGTGACCTCGTTGATCGGCCCCAACGGCGCCGGCAAGACCACCCTGCTGATGCTGATCGCACGGCTGCAGACCGCCACCCACGGTGAGCTGAGCATCGGCGGGCGCGACATCGCGTCGATCGCCATCCGCGACTACGCCAAGCGCGTGGCCACCCTGCGCCAGGCCCCGGACTTCAACCTGCGCCTGACCGTCGAGGAGTTGGTGGCTTTCGGCCGCTTCCCCTACAGCCGCGGCAACCTCACCGCCGAAGACCACCAGGCCATCGACGAGGCCATCGCCTTCCTGTCGCTGGAGGACCTGCGCCGGTCCTACATCGACGAGCTCAGTGGCGGCCAACGGCAGATGGCGTTCCTGGCCATGACCATCGCCCAGCAGACCGACTACCTGCTGCTGGACGAGCCGCTGAACAACCTCGACATGAAGCACGCCGTGCTGATCATGCGCGCCCTGCGCCGGCTGTGCGACGAGCAGGGGCGCACGGTGATCCTGGTAGTCCACGACATCAATTTTGCCGCCAACTATTCCGACTACATCGTCGCCATGAAGCGCGGCGCCGTGCACTGCCAGGGCTCGGTGGCCGAGGTGGTCAACGAGCGGCGCCTGGGCGAGCTGTTCGACCTGGACTTCGAGATCCTGCGCAGCGAGCGGGGTTTCGTCTGCAACTACTTCAATCCATCGCCATCAAGGGAACTGATATGACCAACGCCCGCGGAAAACGGATCACCGCCACCCTGCTCGCCTTCGCCATCGCCACGGCGCTGCAGGGTTGCGACAAACCTACGGCGCAAGCGCCCGCGCAGGCGCAAGCCTCGACGGCGCCCTACCAGCCCGTGAGCATCGAGCACCCGCTGGGCACCACGGTTATCGACAAGCTGCCCCAGCGCGTGGTGGCGTTCGACATGAGCGAGCTGGACAGCCTCGACCAGCTCGGTGCGCCGGTGGCGGGCATCGCCAAGGACTATGTGGCCAGCTTCCTGAGCAAATACCGCGACGACCCGGCCGTGGCCGACGTCGGCACCACCACCCAGCCCAACCTCGAGCGCCTGCACGCGCTCAAGCCCGACCTGATCCTGATCTCGCCGTTGCAGGCGCAGAACTACGCCGAGCTGAGCCAGATCGCGCCAACCGTGTACGACGATGTCGACCTCAACAACAAGCACGGCAACTTCATCGACGCCGCCAAGCAGCACCTCACCACCTTGGGGCGCATCTTCGGCAAGGAAGCGCTGGCCCAGCAGAAGGTGGCGCAAATGGATGCCAAGGTCGAACAGGCCCGCAAGGTGACCGAAGGGCGGCCTGAGAAAGCGCTGATCGTGCTGCACAACAATGGCGCCTTCACCTCCTATGGCGTGAAGTCACGTTACGGCTTCGTCTTCGACACCCTGGGGGTGAAACCGGCCAGCACCGATATCGAGGCCGGCCTGCATGGCCAGCCGATCTCCAACGAATTCATCCAGCAGGCCGACCCCGACATCCTCTATGTCATCGACCGCACCGCCGTGATGGAACGCCGCCCCGCGCTCGACCTGCAGACCCTGGACAACCCGCTGCTGCGCAAGACCAAGGCCTGGAACAACGGCCGGGTGGTCTTCGTCGATGCGCAGACCTGGTACCTGTGCACCGCCAGCGTGACGTGCCTGGACCGTATGGCGGATGAAGTGATGCTGGGCTACCGAGGCTGAGGTCCCTCCCTGTAGGAGCCGGCTTGCCGGCGAACACCGGCGGCGCCGGTGCCATCCACCGTGTTGCCTGGTTCGCCGGCAAGCCGGCTCCTACAAGCAATGCGCCCCCACGGCGGCGCAATAAATAAAAATGATTATCATTGAGGTATTCACACTTTGGTTCGGAAACCCTAGTGAATGCCTTCACTACCTCCGAATCGAAAGGAAGCCAGCATGTCGGAACGTTGTACTTCACGACGCCTCACCCCTGTCGCGCCACAGTTCTCCCTGAACCACACCTGCGTCGCCGTGCACATGGCCCTATTGCTGGGCCTGGGTGGTGCCCCGCTGGCAGTGACCGCGGCCGAGGCCGGCAAGCCGGCCAGCCTGGAGCTGGATGAAACCCGCATCGAAAGCAGCACCGACG
Source organism: Pseudomonas sp. MWU13-3659 (assembly GCF_023757525.1). NCBI lineage: Bacteria > Pseudomonadati > Pseudomonadota > Gammaproteobacteria > Pseudomonadales > Pseudomonadaceae > Pseudomonas > Pseudomonas sp. MWU13-3659. Next base: position 24,135 of record NZ_JAMSHW010000003.1, read on the forward strand.
GCGCCGACAACCTGCCACCGGCCTATGCCGGCGGCCAGGTCGCCACGGGCGGACGTGTCGGCCTGCTAGGCAACAAGGACTTCATGGAGACCCCGTTCAGCACGGTCAGCTACACCGACACCTACATCCAGGACCGCCAGGCCAAGGACATCACCGACGTGATCGCCGCCACCGACCCGTCGGTGTTCAGCAACGGCCTGAAAGGTACCTTCAGCGAGAACTATTCGATCCGCGGCTTCCAGACCAGCGTCAGCGACATGACCGTCGACGGCCTGTTCGGCATGGCGCCCTACTACCGCGCCTCGCCCGAGATGTACGAACGCATCGAAGTGCTCAAGGGCCCGTCGGCGCTGCTCAACGGCATGCCGCCCGGCGGCTCGGTGGGCGGTATCGTCAACCTGATCCCCAAGCGCGCTGGCGACACACCACTGACCCGCCTGACTGCTACCTACGAGTCGGACGCCCAGTTCGGCGGCCATGTCGACGTGGGCCGGCGCTTCGGTGAAGGCAACCAGTTCGGCGTGCGCTTCAACGGCGTGTACCGCGATGGCGACACCAGCACCGAAGACCAGTCCAAGCGCAATGTGCTGTCGTCCCTGGCCCTGGACTGGCGCGGCGAACGCGCAAAACTGTCGGTCGACCTGTTCGACGCCGACGACCATATCCGCGGCCAGAACCGTGGCCTGGGCCTGGCACCCGGTGTGGCGGTGCCCAAGCCACCGAAGTCCGACACCCTGCTCAACCCCGACTGGGCCTATGTCGAGACCAAGGACAAGGGCGTGATCCTGCGAGGCGAGTATGAGCTGACCGACCAGTTGCTGGCCTACGGCGCCATCGGCACCAGCAAGACCGACTACAAGTACAGCGGCGCCATGGTCGCCACGGTGATCAACAACGCCGGCGACCTCAGCACCTCCATGGGCCAGCTGAAGATGGAGATCGAGAAGACCTCCGCCGAGGTGGGCTTGCGTGGCCACTTCGACACCTTCGGCATCAACCACCAATGGTCGGTGAACGCGACCGAATACAGCGACAAACAAAAGGACTACGGGCGCCGTTCGGTGCCGGGTGGCAACTGGGTGACCAACATCTACCACCCGGTGTGGGGGCCGAAGGTGCCGCAGGCCTTCCCGCAGATCACCCACATCGAGAACGACCTGAAAAGCTACGGTATCGCCGACACGATGTCGGTATTCGACGGCCGCCTGCAGCTGACCGCCGGCGTGCGTCGCCAGGAAGTGGTCACCGACACCTACAACGTTGCCACCGGCGTGCGCAACAAGCCCGGCTACGACACCCACGCCACCACCCCGGCCGGCGCGATCCTGTTCAAGGTGACCGACGAGCTTTCGCTCTACGCCAACTACATCGAAGGCCTGAGCAAGGGCGCCATCGCCCCGGTGAACACCGCCAACGCCGGCCAGGTGTTCGCGCCCTTCAAGTCCAAGCAGAAGGAAGTCGGCCTGAAGCTGGACCTGGGCACCTTCAGCCACACCTTGGCGCTGTACGAGATCAAGCGCCCGAACAGCTACACCGACCCGGCCACCAACGTCTATTCGTTCGGCGGTGAGCAACGCAACCGCGGCGTCGAGTGGATGTTCTTCGGCGCCCCGCTGCCGGACGTGCGTCTGATGGGCGGCGTAGCCTATGTCGACCCCGAGGTGACCAAGGCCGCAGGCGGTGTCAACGAAGGCAAGACCGCCACCGCCATCCCCAAGCTGCAGGGCAAGCTGGGCATGGAGTGGGACACCCCGGTGGTGGAAGGGCTGACCTTGACGGGTAACATGACATCGCTGTCCAAGCAGTACATCAGCGCCGACAACAGCCTGTCGATCCCCGGCTACACGATCTTCGACGTGGGCGCCCGCTATGCCATGCAGATCGCCAGCAAGCCGGTGACCTTCCGCGCCAACATCTCCAACCTGACCGACAAGGACTACTGGGGCGTGCCGCTGACCGCCAGCCTGGGGCTGGGGGCGCCGCGCACCTACGAGCTGTCCGCCACCGTGGACTTCTGAAGCGTGCTCGGGTAACGCTGGAAGCAACAGCGCCAGGCGAAGATCGAATCTTGCCTGGCGCTTGCTTTTACCTGCTGTGCCGGAACATGTCCGATCGAAGAGGTCCTGACTTCGAGCACGACAATGTGGGGCAGATTCTAGCAGGTGCGAACAACACCTATCGCTCTAGACGAAGCCACCTCGCTTCCAACCGTGCCAGTTGAGACAGCGCGGCGCCACCGCCAACCCTAAGTTTGAAACCCTCCGGCCAATCTCCCGAGGGTTCCGCGCGTGCGGCATCCAAGTTTCGAATGTATTTCAACTTGCCACGCTGAGTGCGCAATGCATTCAGGGCTTGGCAAATAGTGGATCGACTCAGCGGTGCCCTAATTACATGGGCCTTGATGTACCTGTAGTCCTTGGCAAATTCAAATAGCCAGATCATCTTAGCTGTCAAGCCCGCCAGCAACACGAAGCCGGCCAGAGCGGCAAGGGAATACCCAAACCAAAGACCCAGATCATTTTCCACCACGACCCAAACCATAAGTAAACCTGCACACGAAAGCAAGAGCATGAACACGAGGAACGAGTAATCCCAGTTTTTCGGCTTGAGCATTTTAAGCCCAAACCTGATGCCATCGGCCACGGACAACCAGTCCAACACCATGACTGCAGCAAACAGCACAATCAGTGGTGCCAGCCAATGCTGGGTACCTGGTAACCCCCAGAAGTCTGGAAACAGCTGTCGAACATCCAGGAAAAACAAGGTAAGCGCTACTTCGACACTGGCAACGCCACCAAGGCCGTCTAACACCGCCAACGGTTGGGCCGACGGCACAGCCTGCGCAGGACTTCCAAAAATTCGCAGTCCGCTTGCCACACCAAACATAAATAAGTAAATCCGGAAAATCTTTATTGAACTGTCGAACAGTGCGGCAAGGGATGAGCCGCCATACGTCTGATTAATTCGACCGTCTTGCATCGTATAGAAATAAATAGCACCTGAAACTGCACTGATGAGCAGGCAGTTAACAATGATCTGTGGGCTCGCAACCGCAATCAATCCCCCTCCAAGCAAGGCGAGCCAGCAGTTGAGCCAGCGGAGGCGCACCACCCCATGAACATGTTTCATAGAGTCGGAAAGTAGCAGGCTTCTCGACAGCCCGCGATACGACGCGAGAAAATCTATAAGCGGAATTTTTTTCACATACTTGACGATACTGTCCTCGAGTGGGGACGCCAAACGAGGAAGTACCCGGCATGCACGGAATGCTGTCTCTTGCAGCCACACATCTGCAACCTGTATAGCCTTGGTCAGTACCGGAACAGACTCTTTCTCGGATATCAAGCCTGTGCCTTCAAGGCATATCTTTGCCAGAATAATTTCGCCGTCGATAACAGTATGTTGTGCGATAAATTTTTCCAATGACGCTGTCACTGAGACGAGTGCGGTTTTTCTGGAGCAGAATGCCTCGACAATGAATCGCAAGCAGTGAATCGCGCGCATGCGGGCTTTAGGATTATCGAAGTGGGTCTCCACTTCCGACCAGCACAACTCGGCGAGCCGTTGCGCCTCGGCATCGGAGCAGTGCTGGGCATACAGCACCAACGCATCCCGGCCGCGGGAGTCCGTCGGGATGTGGTCGACTGGCACATCGCAAGCATTTTCCAGCAGGCTCAGGGTGACAAAGTACTCCAGGAAGCGGCGATGAACGAACGCGAACGACCGCTGCGGACCGTCACTGACGCGGGCAATCCTTGCGTAGTTCAAGAGTTCGACCACGGTTTCCACATGATCATTTGGCAGGCATTTGTCCAGTGCCGAAACCGGTGCTTCCAGACCCAACGAAGGTGAGGTGAACACGGCATAGGCAATTTTCCTGGCCACCTCCAGCACGTCGTCGACACTCAGGCTGGCTTCCTCCAGCCTCTCCTTGCACGACTCGAGGCAGCGCCGCAGATAGAACTCGTAGATCTCGGCCTGGCTTTTAGGCAACAGCGCTTTCTCGCTGACCCACTCCCCCAGCAATGTCATCAGAAATGGGTTTCTCGCCAAAGGAACCAGATCGCTTCGCGTGCTGAAAATCTCGGCTTTCAAAGCCTCGGAGACATGGGGAAAGCGTTCCAGAGCTTCAGCGATCGAGACCTCGGACAGTGGTCGGATCTCAAGCACTTTCTGCGCCTGGTAATAGTGCGACGGGCTTCTGAATACACGGGAGGCGAGCACGCCACGAGAGTTGGGGCTGCTGGATATGAATTTCGAAAGGACCGTCGACAGTTCCGCCAAAATCTCGGAGTCCTCTCCGGCATCCAGCAGATTGGGCATTTCATCGAAAGAGTCAAAGATGAAAAATAGCCGCCCATGGCGCCACAGCTTGAGGAAGTAATCATTGACGAACCCCGCGCAGTGCCGGTCTCCGCGCGCCGTCAGACTTTTGATGATAAATTCTGTCAGGCCTTCGACCGTCACATCCTCGGCAGGCAGTATCCCGCCGTCTTTCGCCCGCCACTCTCGCAGGTTGACATAGATCGGAATACGCCCGGAGGTCTTGGCCTCGCGCAGCATGTCACCGGCCAACTTCCTCAGCGCGACACTTTTTCCGGAACCTGGGACGCCCAGCAACAAAAAGGCTTGTGACGTGCGGTCCATGGTGATCGCCGTCTGCAGGTTCAATACCTTCTTGCTTTTTACCTTTCCGTAACTGGAAAGGATCTCGACTTCCGCCTTCAGCTCCGTGTAGTACTCGGGGCTCCAGTTGCTTTGCAGGTCGAGGTGAACCAAGTGGCGGTCAAGCACGGAGCAGAACGACAGCAATTTCTTCCTGAAGCCTTCCTCCGGAAAGTCCTTGTCGAGGGTCCCTGGATGCACGCTGTCGATGGTCTTTTCACGCATGAAGTAATTGATCGCTATCACCACCACAGCCACGAAAATCACAATGGAAAGTGACGGCTCCTGGGAAAATTTCAGCGACGCCAGGAACGGCGTATTTTTTGCGATCCAGGTACTTGAAACCAGCCCCTGCAGCACGCTATCGAGAACGCGGCTCCAGCCTCCCCACACGCCGGCGAGCGCCAGCACGCCCAGCAGGCTCGCCATTCGAATCTTGTTGACACCATAGCCAGCAGGCATGAGCAGTGGCCGCAATATGAGCAGGATGGCGCAGCTTACACAGGCCAACAGCAACCCGACCATCAGCGACTGGGTCGTGACACCCAGGTAAACCGTGACCAGGGCGACCAGCAGGGCAACGATTGCAAATTGTTGAGATCCATTCATGTCCAGTACTCGTTGTTTCGTGCTCCGCAACAGGCATATCAAAGCGCCACTATTCTATTCAACCTGCCCGCATCTGCAAAACAACCGATAAGCAGTCGACCCATACCCCTCCTCCTATCGTGTGGCGGCTACGAGCAACTGCCGGGGTCACCTCACCGGCAGATGAAAGAATCTTCATCAACTGCGCAAACGCCCAGTGGCTGGGTACGCGGTTGCTCAACGCCCTCTCCATTGCCGGTGCTCGCCTTGAGCCCGCCCCCCTGCTTGCGTAGCATCGCCGCCCCGGACAACGCGCGCCCCGTAGGAGCGAGCCCCGCACAACCTCAAGAGCCCCCATGCCACAACCCATCCCCCTCAAGGACCACGAAAAGGAAAAGAGCCTGGTCAACCGCCGGCTGCTGGCCTGCGCCGTCCTGGTGATGAGCCTGGTGGCGGTGCTGGTGGGCCGGCTGTACGTGCTCCAGGTACTGCAGCACGACCAGCAGTCGGCGGTGTCGGAAAACAACCGCGTGCACGTGCTGCCCATCCCGCCCGAGCGCGGCCTGATCTACGACCGCAACGGCGTGGTGCTGGCGACCAACAAACCCAGTTTCGACCTGACCATGACCCGCGAGCGCACCGGCGACTCGGCCAAGGTGCTGGACACCCTCACGCAGATCCTTGGCCTGGGCGAAGACGACCGCCACCAGTTCGACAAGGACCTGCGCCGTGGCCGCAAGCCGTTCGAGCCGGTGACCCTGATGGTCGGCCTGACCGAGGAACAGATCGCCCTGATCGCCGTCAACCAGTTCCGCCTGCCCGGCCTGGACGTGGCGCCGCAGTTCATCCGCGAGTACCCGCTGGCCGAGCACTTCGCCCATTCGGTGGGCTATGTCGGGCGGATCAACGAGAAAGAAGCCAAGACCCTCGACAGCACCGCGTACCGCGGCACCCAGTCGATCGGCAAGACCGGTGTCGAGCGCTTCTACGAGAACGAACTGCATGGCCAGGTGGGCTACGAGGAAGTCGAGACCAACGCCCAGGGCCGGGTGATGCGCGTGCTGCGCCACCACGACCCGGTGCCGGGCAAGGATATCGTGCTGAGCCTCGACGCCCACCTGCAGCAGGCCGCCGAAAAGGCCCTGGGCGACCGCCGTGGCGCGGTGGTGGTGCTGGACCCGGCCAACGGCGACGTGCTGGCCATGGTCAGCAACCCCAGCTTCGACCCCAACCTGTTCGTCAAGGGCATCAGCTACAAGCAGTACTCGGCCTTGCGCGACTCCATCGACCGGCCGCTGTTCAACCGCGTGCTGCGCGGCCTGTACGCCCCCGGTTCGACGGTCAAGCCGGAGGTGGCCATCGCCGGCCTTGACAGCGGCGTGATCACCCCGGGCAACCGGGTGTTCGACCCCGGTTACTACGAGCTGCCCAACTACGACCACAAGTACCGCAACTGGAACCGCACCGGTGATGGCTGGGTGGACATGTACACCGCGATCATGCGTTCCAACGACACCTACTTCTACGACCTGGCGCACAAGCTGGGCATCGACCGCCTGCACGACTACATGGCCGAGTTCGGCCTGGGCCAGAAGGTCTCGCTGGACATGTTCGAAGAGGCGCCCGGGCTGATGCCGTCACAGGCCTGGAAGCGCGCCACCCGGCGCCAGGCGTGGTTCCCCGGCGAGACGCTGATCCTCGGCATCGGCCAGGGCTACATGCAGGTCACCCCGCTGCAGCTGGCCCAGGCCACCAGCCTGCTGGCGAGCAAGGGTGCCTGGCACCGCCCGCACCTGGCGATGACCGTCGGCGGCCAGGCGCCCATCGACCCCAACCCGATGCCGGACATCGTGCTCCACGACCGTCGCGCCTGGGACCAGGTCAGCCAGGGCATGCAGATGGTCATGCACGACCCGCGCGGCATCGCCCGCGCCGCCGCCGCTGGTGCCCAATACCGCATCGCCGGCAAGAGTGGCACGGCGCAGGTGGTGGCGATCAAGCAGGGGGAACGCTACAACCGTGACAAGACCCTCGAGCGCCACCGTGACAATGCCCTGTTCGTCGGCTTTGCGCCGGCCGAGCACCCGGCGATGGTGGTGGCGGTGATGATCGAGAACGGTGAGGCCGGTGGCCGGGTGGCGGGGCCGGTGGTGCGCGAGGTGATGGATGCGTACCTGCTGGACGACCAGGGGCACCTGAAGGTCCGGTATGCGGGCACGACGGGGAAAGAACCGGCGCCGCACGGTTAATACCGTGCGGCGCCGAACTGTAGGCGCCAGCCTTGCTGGCGAAGGGTACGACACGATGTAGGCCAGCAAGGCTACGCCTTGCGTTCGCCAGCAAAGCTGGCTCCTACAGGGTATGTGTTGTACCTCTCGCGCCGCCCTTGCCGGCAAACAGGAACCAGCCTGCTAGTATCGGGCCGTCCTCACTTCATGATGGGCCGCCCATGTCGCGTAAACCCAATCCCGCCGCGTGCGAACCCGCTTCCCCCTGCATCCGGCTTGCCACGCCCAAAGACCGAGCCGCTTTGCGCGAGCTGTTCCTGCGCAGTCGCCAGGTAACCTTTACCTGGCAGCAAAGCGAGCAATTCCAGTTGATGGACTTCGATACGCAGACCGAAGGCGAGCAGATTCTGCTGGCCGAAATCGACGGTCTTTGTGTCGGTTTCATCTCGGTCTGGTCGCCGGACCACTTCATCCACCACCTGTACATCGCCGACAGCCACGCCCGCCAGGGCATCGGCCGCGCCCTGCTGGCCGCCCTGCCCGGCTGGCCCGGCACCTGCTACCGGCTCAAGTGCCTGGCGTGCAACGCTGGGGCGCTGGCGTTCTATGACACGTGTGGTTTCGCCCAGGTAGGTGCCGGAACTTCCGAAGAGGGCGACTACCTGTTGCTGCAGTCGCCCTGTTGAACGCCGAGGGTCAGTGCGCCATGCCCAGCTCCGCGTCGTCCATCAGTGCCTTGGCCAGGGCGCTGAGGTAGTGCGCGGCCCAGACCATCCGCGGGTCTTCGTCCATCACCCCGACCAGGGTCAGGTGGCGCACGTAGTCCATCAGTTCGGACGCCTGCTCGCGGGCATGCTGGCAGGGAATGCCGGGCTCGATGCAGAACAGCGGTTGGGCGTTCTTGCCCTCGCCCTGGTAGAAGCGAGTCTTGCCGGGGGTAACGGGGGTATTGCCATTATCCGTGGTCATGGTCGATCTCCCTCAGTGCAGCGTGGGTGGTTCGCTCGGCGCTTGGGCCGAATGCTGCACCTGGGCCAGGGCGGACTCCAGCAACGTGCGCACCGCCTCCATTTCGTGGGCAGCGGCCAGCATCAGGATCGCACCGGGTGACCTGGGTTTCAGCTGCACGGCCTGGTTGGCGACCGTGAGTGTGCAGAAGGCGTACTCGAGGGCGCGCACCAGGGTGTCTTCGAGGAAGTGGGCGTGGTCTTGGGGGGAAGGTGGATCGGGGACAATCTTCAGCATGCTCGTACTCCAACAATAGTTGTGGGTTGAACGGTCAGCTGAGCTGCTGTCAAACAGTCGGGTGGCAGCTGTACGCGGGTTGACAGACCGAGATCGTTGGCACTCGGCGCACACAAGGTGCCCGCACGTACAGCCGCCATTGAGCGTATGCACACGTGGACAACAATCGACGGTCTGTCAAAACCGGCCGCTGAATTGGCCTGGGGCAAGGGCTGGAGGGCGGCAAAAGCATGCTTCGGAAATGGACTACATGGAATAGGGAAATTCCGACTTTTTGGCGCGATATCGGCGTTCAGAACCAGGAAACAACGAAAGGTTTGTTACAGATATCGCGTGGTGGCGGCCAGGTGCAAGTCGCAAGCCTTGCAGCGCGCTCAAGATCGAGCGCCGCCCGCGCGGCGCTCGATCTCATGGGCGCCGCACCACTCCCGTCAAACACCTCGAATGGCAACCTTGTAGTCCTGCTGGCAGATAGGGAGAATGCCGCCCCAAAGACAAAGACCCGAAAACAACGGAAAAGGACCTTTCCCATGAACCAGAAACAACGCGACACCCTCAGCAAGTTCCTCAGCTACATCCTGCGCCACGCCCCAGAATCCATCGGCCTGCCCCTCGACCGCGACGGCTGGGCCGACACTCAGGCACTCATCCAGGGCGCCCGCGCCCAAGGCCACGACTTCGACCTGCCGACACTGCGTGAAGTGGTCGAGACCAGCGACAAGAAGCGCTTCACCCTCTCCGACGATGGCCTGCGCATCCGCGCGGCCCAGGGCCACAGCACGGCCCAGGTGCAGGTCAGCCACCTCGCCAAGACGCCACCTGCCCTGCTCTACCATGGTACCGCCAGCCGCTTCATGGCTTCCATCGAAGCGCAGGGGCTGATCCCAGGCAGCCGCCACCATGTGCACCTGAGTGAAGATCCACAGACTGCGCTTGCGGTGGGCAAACGCTATGGTCAACCGGTGTTGCTCAGTATCGATACCCAACGCATGCGCGAGGCTGGATTCGCGTTCTATCAGGCGGACAATGGTGTCTGGCTGGTCGAACAGGTGCCCTCCATCTACTTGTCGACTACGGCTACAGCTTCCAATCCAGGCTGACCATCACCGTCCGCGGCTCGCCCATGTAGACGCCGTTGTAGAACCCGACATTGTTGTAATAGTGCTGGTCGAACAGGTTCTTCACGTTGACCGACGCCGACAGGTGCTCATCGAACTGGTAGCGCCCCATCAGCCCGACCAGGGCGTAGGCATCCTGGGTCATGCGGTCCGGGGTGGTGACGATGTTGCCGTTGCTGTCACGCCCGATCGGCCGTCGGCCGTTGCCGTAGATGTCGCTCTGCCAATCGAGCGTGCCGCCCACCGTCAACTGCGGCAGCAACTGGTAGGTGCTGGAGAAACGCACCAGGTTCATCGGCTGTTCGGTGTTCTTGCGGGTCTTGTCGCCATTGGCCGCATGGCTGTAGCTGTAGCCCAGGCTCATCTGCCAGCCCGGCATCACCTCCCCCGCCAGCTCCGCCTCGAAACCCTCCACCACCACACCCTTGCCGCCGGACTTGTAGTACTGCTGGCCGTTAGGCCCGAGCGGCACCGAGTCGTCGATCTCCGGCACGTTGTCCTGCTTGCTGCGGTAGACGGCCGTGCTGAGGTTGGCGCGGTCGTCGAACAGGCTGCCCTTCAGGCCGATTTCATAAACCTTGCCGACGATGGGTTCGAGGAACCTGTCATTAACGTCCTTGCGTGTCTGCGGGTTGAAGATGTCGGTGTAGCTGGCATACAGGGTGTACTGCTCGGTGAGGTCGTAGAGCACGCCGGCATACGGGGTCCACTGGTCGTTCTGGGTCTGCTTGCTGACGCTCGAACGGGTCAGTGCGAGGTTGGCGTCGTAGCTCCAGCTCTTGCTCTCGCTCTCCCAACTGCCGTAGCGGCTGCCCAGCACCACGTGAAGGCGGTCGGTGGGGTTCAGGCGGGTGGCGAGGTAGCCGGCCTTCTGCCGGGTGTATGAGCGCGACGCATCCAGGCCGCTGTCGCGGTCGCTGAACTTGGGGATGGCGCCCATGTACTTCCAGTCCGCGATCTTGGTGTAGCCCTTGGGGTCGGTACGGCCGGTAAAGGCCGGCTCGGTGTTGCGCAATTGCGAAACACCGTAGCCGATCATGAAGTCATGGCTGCGCCCGAGCAGTTGGTAAGGCCCGGCCAGGTTCAGGTCCAGCGCGTCCATCTTCTCCACCCCGGCAAAGTGCGCCGTCCAGGCGTTCATGCCGCTGCGATCGGCCGCGGGGAAGCCGTTGCCGCCGTAGTACATCTTGCCGTCGGTGTCGCTCTGGCGGTGGGTGTAGGCAGCCTTGAGCAGCCAGTCTTCGCCCAGGTGCTGGTCGAGGGTGGCGAACAGCGTCTGGTCCTTCAGCGGCCAGGACGACCAGGGCGCGGTCAGGTTGGTCGAGCGCGCCATGTGGGCCTTGCCGCCGTCGGCGTTCCAGTACGGCACGGTGCCCCAGGAGGCGCCCTGCACATGCTTGTTCTGGTAGTCGTAGCCCACGGCGAGCACGGTACTGTCGGTGAGGTCGGCTTCGAGAATGCCGTAGGCCACCTCGCGCTGGCTGGCGTACTTGTCCATGTAGGACTTGCTGTCGCGGTAGGCCAGCACCGTGCGCCCACGCAGGCGCCCTTCCCAGCCCAGCGGCCCGCCGACGTCGACATAGCCGCGGTAGTTGTCGTAGCTGCCCGCGCTGAGGCCGGTGCGCACCTCCAACTGGGCGGTCGGGCGCTTGCGCACCATGGCGATGGTCCCGGACGGGTCGCCGGCGCCGGTGGTCAGGCCGGTGGCGCCGCGCACCACTTCGATGCGGTCGTAGATGATGGTGTCGGCGTCGGACTTGAGCCCGGAGAAGGTGTTGAGCATCCCGTCGATCTGGAAGTTGTTGATCGCGTAGCCACGGGAGAAATAGGTCGGCCGTTCGGAGTCGTTGCGTTGCACAGTGACGCCGGTGACATGGGCCATGGCCTCGGACAGCGAGTCGAGCCGGAAGTCGTCGAGCTGCTGGCGGGTCAGCACCGACACCGACTGTGGGGTTTCCTTGATCGACAGGTTCAGGCGCGTGGCCGCGCTCATGCTGCCGGTGGTGTAGGAGCCGGTGTGTTCCGTGGTGCTGCCCAGGCCCTGGGCGAGGATTTCGGTGGAGCCGAGTTCCAGCACGCCGTCGCTGGACTTGGGTTCGATTTCTTCGGCTTGCGCAAATGGGCCGATGACGGTGGCGCACAGCCCCAGGGTGAGGGTCATGGAACGGCTGATGGGCGCGAACATCGCTGCCTGTCTCCTTGTTCGATTCGAAGGGTGTCCTTGGCTGCCAAAGAGAGGCAGCCATAGGAGAACGATTCGCGAATGCGAATTATTATCGAATCATGACAAGAAGGAAGTCATGCTGTGGTCTTACGGCCGCTTTCGCCAGCAACGCTGGCTCCTACGAGGGGATGCGTTCAATCCGTAGGAGCCAGCCTTGCTGGCGAACACCGGCAACGCCGGTGCCAGCGAAAACAGTTGTCAGGGCATCACAGGCGGCACGTACTGCAAGGTGGTGCCCAACGCCCACAGCAACACCAGCACCAACGGCACATGCACCAGCAGTTGCACGAACGAGAAGCCGATCAGGTCGCGTGCCTTCAACCCCAGCACCCCCAGCAGCGGCAGCATGTAGAACGGGTTGATCAGGTTCGGCAGCGCCTCGGCGGCGTTGTAGATCTGCACCGCCCAGCCCAGGTGGTACTGCAGGTCGTTGGCCACCAGCATCACGTACGGCGCCTCGATGATCCACTTACCGCCACCGGACGGGATGAAGAAGCCCAGCACCGCCGAATACACCCCCATCAGCAGTGCGTAGGTGTCGTGGGTGGCGATCTGGGTGAAGAACAGCGAGATATGGTGGGCCAGGGTCTGTTCATCGACGCCTTTGACCTGGGTGAGAATGGCCGCAATCGAACCGTACAGCGGGAACTGGATCAGCACCCCGGTGGTGGTCGGCACGGCGCGGGCCACAGCGTCGAGGAAGCTGCGCGGGCGCCAGTGCAACAGCGCACCCAGCATGATGAACAGCAGGTTGTAGGTGTTCAGCCCGGAGATCGCGGTGATCGCAGGCTTGGTGGCGAACTCCTGGTACAGCCAGCCGGCGGCCAGGGCCACCAGCAGCAGGATCAGGACCGGGCTGTATTCCAGCCACTCGCCCGGGCGGGTGCGCTGTGGCGAGGGTGGCGCGCTGAAGCTCGGGTCGACGCCGCAGTCCTGGGCGCTGCGGGCGCTGTTCGGGCCGGGGGCGGTGGCGTAGGCGACGATCAGCGAGACGATCACCAGCGCCGCCAGCATCACCCCGGACTGCCAGAGGAAGATGGTCTCGGTGAACGGGATCACCCCGGTGATGGCCAGGATCGACGGCGGCAGGCTGGCCGGGTTGGCCTGCAACTGCGCGGCCGACGACGACAGGCCCAATGCCCATACCGCACCCAAACCGAGATAGGCGGCGGCACCGGCGGCGCGGTAGTCCATCTTCAGGTCGGTACGACGGGCCAGGGCGCGCACCAGCAGGCCGCCGAACACCAGCGACAGGCCCCAGTTGAGCAACGAGGCGAGCATCGAGATCAGCGCCACCCAGCACACCGCCGAGCGGCCGTTGCTCGGTAGCCGCGCCAGGCGGTCGATCAGCCGCGCCGCGGGTGGCGAGCTGGCCACCACGTAGCCGCCGATGACCACGAAGGCCATCTGCATGGTGAAGGGAATCAGGCTCCAGAAACCGTCGCCAAAGGCCTTGGCGGTGTCGGTGGGCTTGCCGCCCATGGCCAGGGCGCCGAGGCACACCAGCATCACGGCGAGGGCGGCGAACACCCAGGAGTCGGGGAACCAGCGTTCGGCCCAGTTCGAGCAACGCAGGGCAAAGCGGGCGGAGCGGCTGTCTTGGATTTCAGCGGCCACGGTAATGTCCTTTTCTTGTTGGATTGTCGGATTACCGGGCGAGTCTATAAGGGGGCGTGGTTGGGGGCCTCCTTGAACCGAGGGGCTACGACTAAAGTATTAGCTTGACGCAAGGAATGTGTTGCGGTCGGGCGCCGCTCTCGCGGCGCTCGATTTCACGGACGCTACAACGGCTATTTAGGCCCGATGTCGGTGTAAAGCGTGGTGACACTGCCCGCCACGATCAGCTTCACCGGCCCCCCCGTCGCATCCAGGCGCACCGCGCGGGTGTGCGGATGCGGGTCGGCAAAGTACGCCGCCGGGTTGTGATACAGCCGGTCTGCGGAGCCTTGTACCAGCTCGCCGCGGATGGTCACCTTGGGCTTCTTGCCCGCCGGGATTCCCGACCAGTCGCTGCCGAACGAAAGCGTGAAGGTGAACAGCGTCTGCCAGTTGGCAGGGATGTCCTGGCCGACCCAAGCGTACTTGAAGTCGTTGTCCAGGGTGTTGTTGTCGGAGTGGCTGAGGGTCTTGCCATTGAGCGGCGTGCCCGAGGAAATGGTGTACTTGGTGCCTTTGGGGATGTTCTCGAACACCACCGCCAGGTCCACCAGCGCCCCCTCGTCCCCCTGGTTGTAGCCGGCGGTGCTGACCACTTGCGGCAGGTCGCCACGCACCATCTGCACGTTGCGCTGGGCAATGTTGGCGTTCTTCGAAAGCACGTCCGCCAGGTCGGTGATGTTGGTCACGCCCTTCAGCGGGTTGGGGTGGTCCGGGGTGCTGGCCACCGCGATCATGCAGTAGTGGTCGGAGGTGTCTGGCGGCACCCAGGTGAAGCAGTCGAGGGACGCGCCGATGGCCCCGGCCTTGATGGCGAACGGCGGGTTCTTGTCGCCCCCCGAGGTCTTCAGCTGGTTGCCTTCCCACAGGTACGGGTACAGCAGGATGTTGGGGGTGGCCCAGAACAGGTTCCAGTACCCCGCCAGGTCACCGGCGGTGTAGTTCTTGCCACGCACGTAGAGGTAGTTGGGCAAGCCGATGTACAGCTTGTTGTCGTAGCCGTTGTTGTAGTTGGCCGGGTCGGTCAGTACCGAGGGGACGGCCAGCGGTTCCTTGCCGGCGAGGATGATGTCGGGCGAGGACGACGAGGCGCTGCGCGGTACCGTGCCGTTTTCCGACAGGGTCGCGCGCACGACGATGCCGCTCCAGGTTTCAGTAGCCATGTTGCGTGCTCCTTGCAGGGGTTATTTCGACAGGTTGATCTGCACCTTCTGCAGCAGGGTCTTCTTCACCGGCCCACCCGAGCTGCCATCGATGCTCGACAGGCTCAGGGTGATCGACGACGTGGTCTTGAGCTGCTCGGGCTTGGCCACCCACAGTTTGAGGCTCAGGTCCATCTCGAAGGCTTCCTGCTTCTTGCTCTGCTTGCCCAGCAGGCTGGTGCCGGCGATGTCCTGGCGCGAGACCGCGAGCTTGGGGTTGGTGGCGTCCACCGACACTTGCGTGTCCGCCGGGATGTCGGTGTAGCGCACCTCCAGGTCCAGTTCGGCGAAGGTGACGATCTGCGCGTACTGGGCACTGACCACCAGGCTGGCCGGGTCGTTCACTGCCTGCGTGTTCGCGGCGGTGAGCAAGGTGTACGGCGTGCCGTCGGAGGTCTGCTGGCGGGCAATGGCGTAGCCGGTCTGCGCCGAGACGCTCGAGGCGACGTTGACCAGCCCGCCGATGCCGGTCGAGACGATCTGCAGGCCGGAGAAGATGCCGGTCACCGCAAAGCTTGTATCTGCCATGTTCGTAGCTCCTTTACGTGGGTTGTGGGTCAGCTGGTGCGGTAGTGCTCTGCTTCGTACTTGCTGGCCATGTAGTTCAGCAAGTCGACCCGCAGTTCGGCCAGTTCGAGAAACTCGTCACTCCCGTAAACCTTGGCCGCCGTGTAGAAGGCGGCCCACCAGGGGATCAGGTCCTTGAGCAGGCCTGGGCCGGCGCTGGGGCTCCCCAGCACCGTGTCGATCGCCGTCCCGATCTCCAGGCGAGTCGGGTCGGTCTTGTCCAGTTGCTTGTCGATCACGCTCACCAGCCAGTGGTTGGACGGCAGGTTGGCCGGGGGCGTGATGTTGGGTGCGTTGGTGTCGGCCTTGACCGGCTGGAACGCCGCCGGCACCCGGCTGACATAGGTGGTGCGGTACATCACCCGCCACGGCTCGCTTGGGTTGTTCATGGCCTCGCGCATGGCGGCGGCCGAGGCGCTGGTGGAATTGTTGAGCCAGTTCTGGTCCACCACCTGCGCCAATACGCTGAAGTTGTCGGCGGCCGGCGCCAGCAGGAACGACATGTAGCGGTAGGCGTCGACCTTGCCTGGCGCGGCGTTGGCGCCGTAGCCGCTGAACTTCAGGTTGCCGCCCTCCTGGGTGAGGATCGGCGCGGGCAGGAAGTTGGTCGGGCTGACGCTGCAGCTCAGGGCGAAGCCGTTGGACAGCGCCTCGGCCTTGGTCGCGGTCATGGTCCAGGTGTTACCGAGCAGGGTGTCGGCCTCAATGTAGTAGCCGCCGAACGGCGTGCCGATGTCGGCCTTGAACTCAAGGCCCGCGGCGAAGGTCAGGCTGCTGGTGCCGGTGTAGGTTTCGCTGTAGCTGTTGGCGAAGCTGTGTTCTTCCTTGTGCAACCCCCCCGCCGCCGTCCACACGTAGTTGTTGTAGAGGCTGCGCAGGTTGCGCTGGTTGGCGAAGTCGTAGAACTGGTTGGACCTGAGCTTGTCGCGCAGGTTGTCCATGGCCGCCACCGTGCGGTACTTCTTGACGTCGAACTGGTCGTAGTAGGCCTTGAGCTGCTGCTCCTGCTTCTCGATCTTGCGCTTGGTGTCGTAGGCTTCGAGCGGCTTGAAGTAGCTGCCGCGCTCATCGTTGGCCTCGGGGTAGTCCGGGTCGTTGACCAGGCCGACCTTGCCGTCCAGGGTGCCGTTCTTCACATAGCGCGGGTTGATCGGGAAATCGATGATGTTGGTGTCCACCGGGATCGTGGTGTTCGGCGCCAGCACGTAGCCGACGGGGGTCTGGGTACCCTTGAGCGCCTGCATGTAGAGGTCGGCGGTGGACGACTTGACCAGGGCTATGCCGACGTTGTTCTGGATGTAGCGCCGCCCCACCGTCAGGTTGAGTACCGCGTTGGCTGCCTCCCAATTGCCGGTGGGGGTCATCGAGGTGGCCAGGCTGACGCTGCTGGAATGGTTCTGCGACACTTCCAGGCCGTCGCCCAGGTTGCCCGACAGCACCATCTTGGCGCCGCCGGTGATGGTGGTTTCCAGCACCATGGTCTCGGCCTCGGCGCCCAGGCCCACCGACACATCGCTCTTGCTCTTCTGGTACAGGCCGCCCTTGAGGTTGAACTCACCATTGAAGGTCGAGGTCTTGTTGCCGGTGAAGGTCCAGCTCTTGCTTTCGCTCTCCTGGTAGGTGACCGAGCAGGCCGAGGCGTAGTCCGACGCCGGGCCGCCCATGTCGCCGACCCAGTAGGCCAGGGTCTGGTTTTCGCTGGGCAGCGGTGGGCCGCCTTCGATGAAGCCGATGATGGTCGGCTTGCTCTGCACCTGGCCGACGAACAAGGTGTCGAGGTCACCGACCTTGTAGCCCACCTCCAGCGCCGTCACGCCGTCACTGCTCTGGTAGAAGTAACCGCGTTTCATCACGCTGAAGATCTTGCCGTAGGCGTCCTTCTCGGCGCTGGCGTACTCGATCACCGACGGCTGGCCCTGGATCCGCGCGACGTAGTAGTCCGGCGTGCCGCCCAGGGTATTGACCACGTATTGCGCCTCGTTCTGGATCGGCGCCGCGGCACTGCTCCACTGCGGTGGGCTGGCGGCCGGGGTCAGGGTGCCGTTGTTGCCGTAGCCGGTGAAATCGAACAGCGTCGGGCCGGAGCCGGCCTCAATGCGCCAGTAGGCGGCCAGGTGCTCCTCGCCACCGGTCAGCGCCTTGTTCATGCTTTCGCGGATCTGCTGCTCGGTCAGGCGCGTGGAGAACAGCCGCACATCGTCGATGCGGCCGCTGTAGGGCAGCGTCAGCGTCGTCCCCTGGCGGGCGCCGCCGAAGGTGAACTGGCTGTCCTGGTAGCCGCCGACATCGGCCACCGTCAGGCGCAGCGGCAGGCTGCCACGGCCGTTGACCACCAGGCTGGCCTGGGCCACGTCCTGCCAGATGGTCCACAGCTGGTTGCTGCTCAGTACCAGGGTGTTGTTGCCGGTGAGGTCCTTGGCGTTGGTGCCGGCCATTTCGTCGAAGTCCCAGGCGGCCACCAGGCCATCGGTGGAGGCTGGTGTGAGACGCAGGGCGTAGGTCTGGGCGATCTGGTCGGTGGCCAGGGTGCGGTTCCACACCCGCACGTGGGAGATCAGTCCCTCGTAGTTGAACGTGAGGTCATCGTTGACCCCGAGGTAAAACGAAGACGTTTGCGTGCGTACCGTCGCCGGGCGCGCCAGGTCGTTGCGCATCTGCTCGGCAACCTGGACACCGTTGAGGTACAGCCCGGCCCGCACGTAGTACTTCTGCGCCACGTACTCCTTGCTGCCGTTGTCGTTGGCCACGGTGCCGGTGCTGAAGTTCAGCGCCACGTAGGTGGTCACTCCGGCCGTGATGGCGAACTTCACCTCATGGGTGAAGTTGACGGGTGGGTCGTCGTACTTGGGCGGGTCCATCTGCAACTGCACGGTCAGGCACACCTGGCCGAGGGTGTTGATGTACAGCGAATAGCTGCCGTTCTTCTCCAGCAGGACCTGCTTGCGGTTCAACGCCGACGGCGCGATCCAGGCTTCCAGGGCGAAGGTGCTGGAGGGGTTGAAGGCGTCGCCGTCACTGACCTTGCCGTAGTTGCTGGCCAGCAGCCTCAGCCCGTGCCCCTGGCGCGAGGCCAGCGCGACATGGGTCCAGCCCTTGAGGATGCGGTTGGAGGTCAGCACCAGCTCGTTGCGCCCGGCATAGGGTACCTGGAACGCCCCCTGCGCGCTCCAGGCGGGGCTGGCGGGGTTGATCAGCGTGGCGTCGTACTCGATGCCGGTGGCGGCCGAGTTGGTGATGACGATGCCGCTGCCTTCGGCCAGGTTCCAGCGGATGCCGAGCATCGAGTCGGTGTCGGCGAAGCCTTGGCTGAAGCTGTTCTGCATCTGGCTGTCGCTCAGCGCCCGCTGCCAGAACGCCACGCCGTTGACCCGGGCCGGCAGGCTGCCGCCCTGGTTGCTGCCCAGCATCAAAGCACCGAGGTCGCCGCTAAAACTGTTGCTGGCCGTGGCCTTGACCGGCGCCCCGGCGTTGACCGACAGCTTGAGGGTCACCTGCCCCTGCCCGGCCAGCTCCACCACCGCGGTGAGGCAGGTCCAGGCCCCCACCGGCAGCGGCTGAGCCGTCTTCACCTCGCCCTTGTCTTCCAGGAAGGTGAACACCGCCTTGCCGTACTCGTCCACCGCCAATTGCACGTACTGGTCGCTGCCGCGTACCTGCGAGACCGACAGCAGCGTGCCGCTCAGGCCGCTCTGCGGCAGGTAGACATAGACCTGCAAGGACAACGCCGGTGGCTTGAAGTTGAAGGCACGGGTCACGTAGGTGCTGTCGCTCATCTCCAGCCCCGGCCCTTGCCGTGCGCCGATCATGTATTGCACCGGCAGGTCCGGGTGCTTGCGATTGCCGATGACGTTATAGGACAGCGCCCGCGACGACGGGTTGATGCGGCTGTCGCTCAGGGCCAGCCAGGCCTCCACAGTCAGGTCGTCGGTGATCGCCAGCTGGTCCGAGGGCGAGAACGCCTTGTCGACATTGAACGCCACGTAGTTGCTCTTGCTCGGCGGGTTCAGGTCGAGGCTGAAGCTGGGAGGCAGCGGCATCCAGCCGCCGTTGACCCCGGGCGTCAGTACCGGGGCGATACCGCCCGAGTGCACCGAGGTGTTGGTCAGCCGCCCTACTCCACCGTCGGTGGGCGGTGCGTCGACCAGCGCACCGAACAGCATCGAGCCGCGAATGGCGTCGTCCCGGCCATTGAACGCCAGCCGCGCGCCCTGGATGACCGCCGCACTGGTCAAGGCCTGGGTGGCCATCCCGGGCGCATCGTAGCTTTGCCCCTGGAACAGCACGCGCAGCAACCCGGCATAGGCGAACGCGCCGCCTTCGGGCGCGGGTGCCGGGGTGTCGACCACGTCGGCGCTCAAGCCATTGCCCAAGGCGTAGATCAAGGTCGCCAGGCCGGTCTGGTAGCCGCTGGGGTAGGCATAGCCGGCCGCGTCACCATTGAGCACCTTGACGAACCCGGCCTGCTCGCGGGGTACGTCAGGCAGGCTGACGCCGCAGATGAGCACGTTGCACAGCAGCGGCTGCGCGGCGGCACTGACCGTCACCGCGAAGTCCTTCTGCTCGTCGCGCACGAACACCAGCACATGGCTGACCTGCTCGTCGGAGCGCGCCAGGCTCAGGGGCAGCCCATAGGCGCGGCTACCGGCGGTGGTCACCGCGCTGTAGTCGTAGTGCGGCGCCTTGCCGGCGAACACGTCGAGCAAGGTACGCGGCGTCGCCGGCACGGCGGGCCAGTGCTGGTTGAGGGTGGCGCTGGCCGGCCAGCGCGGCGGCGCTGCCAGGGTGATGTCGACCACCACGAATTCATCGGTGGCCCCGGCAGCGACCGCCACCGAGGCCAGCGTGACCGGCAACTGCGGCACCGAGGTCAGCAGGAAGAAGCTGCCGTTGCCGCCCGTGCCGGTGGGCACCAGCACCGCAGGCGCGCTGCCCGCGTAGTCGAAATAGGGCTTGGACTGGTCGAGCACCTGGGGGTCGTCCGGGTTGTTGGAGGCAGCGCCGTTCCAGATCTGCGTCAGCTGTGCGATATCCCGTGGCAGGCCCCGCCAGGTTTCCGTGCCGACGCTTTGCGAGGCCTCCACATGGATGTCGCAGAGCAACTCGGACACGCTGGAGGCGGCGACCGTGATACGCGTGCTGTTCATGTAGGTGCCGACCCGGTGGGCGACGAAGTTGACGAAGCCGCTCTGGGTGGTATCCGGGGCCACCAGCAGCCGTGCGGCCACCGGCGCCCAGTGCTCGCAGCTCACGCCACGGTACAGCGCCACCGAAGTCGCGGGCAGCTCCAGCGCCGCCGCCCTGGCCCCGCTGCTGCCCCATTGCGTGGTCCAGTCGACGGTGAAGGTGGCGCGCGCCGACTGGGTGGAGAACTGCGCCACGGTCAGCAGGTTGTCATCGCCGGGGTAATACAGGTGCAGCAGGCCGTCGGAACCATCGATCAGGCAGGTGGCCGCGTTCGGGCGAATGAACCCGGCAAGGCCCGCGTAGTAGGTCAGGCCCATGGCATCGATGTAGAACTCACCGCTCATGTCGCTGTTGACCGGCGAGGCCGAGGGTTCCAGGCGCGCGCCCTGCACCGTCACTTTCACCCCCGAGGCGGCCTGGTTGAGCGTGGTCGGGGGGGTGTCGCTGTAGTTGACGCTGTTGCAGTCCAGTTGCACCGCGGCGGTGCCCGCCACCGTGATGACGAGGCGCTTCAACGCGCCGACGAAGCCGTTGTTGTCCGCCGCCACCAGCGCCATGGCCGTGCCGCTGGGCTCGGCCGTGGTGCTGCAGGGCGTGAGCGGTACCGGCGCGTCGTTCACCGTCAGGGTGAAGGGGTTGTCGCCCTTGCCCGCGTAGCGAATGTGCAGGTCGCTCCACACATCGTTGAACAGTACCTGGTGCAGGGTGCGGCAACTGACCCGCGCGCTGCCATTGCCAAAGCCCACTTCGAGCTTGTCGCCGTCGACGATCGAGACATAGGGCGCGAGGGTCTTCTCCTCGGCCTGGGGCGCCCCGCCCAGCACCTTCAGCCCGTCGCCCTTGACCCCCGGCGCCAGCATCAGGCCGATCTCGAACGGCCCCTTGATCGCCAGTGGGTTAGCGCCGCTGGTGGGCGGCAGCAGGTTGAGACTGGACACGCCATCGAAGCGCAGGTCGAATTCGGCCGGGACGATGTTGGAGGTGACGATCACCCCCGAGAGGTTGGCCATGGTGCCGTTCACACCAATGGCCGAGTCCAGGGTGACGGTGCCGTCGGCGACCGTCAGGGTGATCATCACCCGGGTGGCGCGGCGCACGCCGATGCTCGAACCGTCGGGCTGCACCACCTTCTCATGCTTGACATAGGTCACCGCGCGGGGCGCCGAGGTGATCGGCAGCGCGGTGCTTGTACCGGCCTTGGCCACGCCGAAGACGCTGTCCGGCTGGATGCGCAGGTCGCTGCCCACGGGTTTGCCGGCCACGTCGAACAGGCCATTGTCGGTGGCGGGGAAATTGAACAGTTTGACCGAAGTAGCGCTGGCATCCAGGGCCAGGAACTGCCAGGCGAAACTTTCGCTGCCGGCGATCGGCAGCAGCAGCGCGTCGAAATGGCCGTCGGTCACGCCGGTGATCATCGACAGTTCGAGGGAGGGTTCCAGGAAAGGTTGGCCGTCGGGGTCGAGGAAGTCCTGCTTGTCGGACTTGTCGGCGGGCACGTCTTCCTTGTGGCTGCGGGCGTAGCGGACTTCCCATGCCGGTGACAGCTCGTAGTCGGTGGTCTTCTGGTCGGTGCCCGACTTGTTCTTCAGCAGGCGAAAACGGTTCACGTACAGGGTGCCGCTCATGGACTGCTGGATGACCGAGATGTACTTCTGGTCGGTCACCACCCGAAACGGCGCCAGCGACGGCACCAGGGTCGAGGCGTCGCAATCCACGGCGATGATGCTCATACCCACCTGGCGCACCTGTTCGGTGAAGGTCACCGCGGTGAAGCCCGACCAGTCGAGATCATCGTCGTCGCTGTCGACATCCTGGCCGAGCACATCGAAGTAGATGGCCTGCTTGCCCGCCACTTCGCGGCCGAACACCACCACCACGCCCTGGAAATTGACCGATACGATCTGATTGAACTGCTGCACGCTATCCCCTCCCTGTTGATCGGCTATGGCTGCAGCAACACCGGCTGGCCGCTGCGGCTGGATTCGAGAATGGCTTCGGCCAGCTGCACCGCGCGCAGGCCGTCGCGGGCCTGGCACACCGGTGGTGTGCCATGGCGGATGCAGGCGTACAGGTGGCGGTGCTCGTTGGGGAAGGCGTCGTCGTTGGTGCCCCAGTCGTGCTGCCAGGTCCAGGTGCCAGCTGGCTGCTCGGGCCGGTCATAGCGATACAGGCTCAAGACCTTCTCGCCCCGGGCGTTGGGGAACTGCAGCACGCCCTGCTCGCCGACCACGTCGAAGGTCGGGCGGATCCCGGCCCGCCCCACGCACAAAGGCTCCCAGCCCAGGCCGCTGGCGGCCCAGGACTCCGACCACAGCGCCTGGTCGCCGGAGACGAAATCGATCACCGCGATCACCGTGTCGTGGGCGCTGGTCGGCCCCAGCTTGAGCTTGCGGGTTGAGGCGTAGACCTTGCGTGCCGGGCCGAACATCCAGGTCACGAAGTCCAGCCAGTGGGTGTGTTCGAACACCACCCCGCCGCCCAGTTCGGCATCGTGGATGGCCGGGCTGTCGGCGCCCTTGCACACCGCCCAGACATCCCGGAACACCACCGGGCGACCCAGCACACCGCTTTGCACGACCTTGCGCAGGTTGCCCGCATCGGCGGAAAAGCGCATCGGGTAGCCCAGCAGGAACACCCGCTGGCTGTCCTCGGCCACCCGCACCACCTCCTGGCATTGCGCCGAGGTCTTGGCCAGGGGCTTTTCGCAGAACACGTGCTTGTTGGCCCGCAGTGCCGCGATGGCGAGTTCGGCGTGGTTGAACGGTGGCGTCAGGATCCACACACACTCGATCAGCGGGTCGTCCAGCACTTGCTGGAAGTCCTCGGTCCAGCCCGTTACCCGCCACTTCTGCGCCAGCGCCTGGGCCTTGCCCGGCACGCTGTCGCACAGGCAACACACGTCGAACAGGTCCCTGAGCTTGTCCAGCTCTTCCAGGTGCCAGTCACACACCGTGCCGCAGCCGATCAAGGCCGTTCGTATCGCGCTCATCCGTTCCCCCGCAAGCTGAAGGCCCGGCTGGTGTCGAGCCATTGTTGAAACATCAGCACCGACCACAGCCGCTCTTCCCTGAAGTGCTCGCCATGGTGCAGCAACCGCGTCCATTCCCAACGCACCTGGGCCACGTCGAAGAAACCTTCGTCGCGCAGGCGACCTGGCGCCAGCAGGTGCTCGGCCCAGTCGCGCAGGTGGTGGCGCAGCAGTGGGCTTACCCAGATGCTGAAGCCCAGCTTCTTGCGCTCGAGCAGAGCCCTGGGGATGTATTGGTAGGCCACTTGGCGCAGCAGCCACTTGGAGGTGTGCTTGCGGTGCTTGAGGTGGTGGGGCAAGCCCCTGGCGAAGTCCAGCAGCGCCCCGTCGAGAAACGGCATGGCCACCCGCAGGCCGGCGTGGTCGCAGGCACAGATGGTCTTTTGCGTCACTGGTGCGATGAGGATTTCCCCTTGCACCTGCACCAACTGGTCGAGCAACACCGACAATCTGGGTGGCTCGGCACCGGTACCCGGCCAGGGAATATCCAGCCAGCCTTCGCCAAGCACCAGCCGCCCGGGGTCCAGCACCCGAGCGCCGAGCACGCGCTCAACCTGCCCCAGGCCATTGGCAGCCAGCACGCCCCGCACGTCCTCGAAAGCATCACGGCCGGGGTCGTCCAACGCCAGGCGTCGACCGAGCCAACGGGCCAGGCCTGTAGCAAGCGGCGTCGAGCACCGTTCGGCCAGCTCCAGACCACGGCCCAGCGCAGCCCTGCCCCAAGGCGGCAAGCGGCGTGCACGGAGCACGCTGCGGTACATGTCCAGGCGTTGGGCGTACTCGCCCAGCACGCAATCGGCGCCATCGCCGGCGAACACTGTGTCGACGTACTCGCTGGCGGCGCGGGCCAGCAACATCGAAGGCAGTTGCGACGAGTCGGCCAGGGGTTCGCCATAGGTATTGGGGATGTCAGGCACCACGCCTGCCAGCGCCGCGTCATCGAGCCGGATCTCGTGGTGCAGGGTCCCCAGGTGCCGGGCAATGGCCGCAGCGTCCGGGGCCTCGTTGCAATGCATGCCCTGGAAGCCTGCGGTGAACGTATGGATGGGCTTGCCCTGGATTTTCTGCAGCAGCGCCGCGCCCAAGGTCGAATCAAACCCACTGGACATGAAGGCGCCAGCCGTGGAGCCATCCAGCCGGGATTCGACAGCCGCCAGCAGATGGCGCTCGAAGGCCTGGGTGGCGGTCCCTGCCTCGATGGGCTTGCGCTGGGTGGTCGGCAGGTATGCCCAGGATGAAGACGCATAGGGCTGTTGCGCCACTTCACCGGCGTCGTGGGCCGACAGCGACACCCAGTGGCCGGGCTGCAGCTTGCGCACCTGCCGGTAGAAGGTATGCGGCGCCGGGACAAAACCGTAACGCACGAACAGCGCCAGCGTCTGCCGGTCGACGTCCAGTTGCCGGTGCAACGGGCGGAAGGCGCCGAAGTCGCTGCTGAACAACCAGTGTTCATTCAGTCGGCCGTAGAACACCGTGAACTGCGTGGTACGGTCGCAGGCCAGGACCAGTCGCTGCTGCCCGGCGCTCCAGTGCGCCAGGGCGAACTTGCCGTTGATCCGGTTCAGGGTCGCCACTTCGCCCCAGGCCAGGAACGCCAGGGTCAGCAGCTCGCCGTCGGTGTGTGGCTGCCCCGCCAGACCCAGCCAGCCCTGAAACTGGGCGCGGTTGAGCAGCTCACCACACCACAGTGTGTGACTGTGCGCGGTGGAAGGTAGTTGATCGGCCTCAAGCCCCAGAGCTTGGCTCATGGGCGACAGCCAGGGCCGCAGATCGCCCATGCCACTGCCCAGCCCACCACAGAGGTGCGCAGACGCAGCCTTGGCGCTGGTGACCTGCGCCGGGCGGTTCACGCTTGCACCCGCGGCAGGTACTGTGCCTGGGCGCCCGCCAGCACGGCGGGTGCCTCGTACACCTTGAGCAGTTCGGCGATGCCCTGCCCCACGGCCTGGCCATAGAGCGTGCGGCCGCGCTGCAAGCCTGGCCAGGCCTCGGCCACCGGGCGCGCCAGCACATCGCGCAGGTGCCGATGGACGAACGCCGCCGACAGCGGCGGCAGCAGCAGGTTGCTCTGCGCGTCGAGCACGGTTTCCGGGCGGTCGGTGCTCAACCGGCAGGTCAGGCAAGGCACGCCCAGCACTGTGGCCTCCTCTTGCAGGCCGCCGCTGTCGGTGTACAGCGCCAGGCAATGGCCAGAGGTCAGGAAGTGGATGACATCGGTGTAGTGCGGCCACATCGGCTGGACCACCACGCCTTTGAGCCGGACGTCGTGCAGCAGGCCGGCGAGCTGATGCTGGACCAGTGCGCCGTCGAGGGCGTTGGTGCGCACCAGCACCACTTGCACACCGTCGATGGCCAGCCGCCCCAGCCCCTGCAACACCGCCTGCAAGGCCTGGGCGGTCATGTTCTCGCGCCGGTGCAGGTCCACCCGCAGCCAGCGGCCCTGGGCCAGTTCCGGGTAAAGGCTGAACAACTGACTGCGTGCAGCCCGTGGCAAGGCCAGGCGCACCGCGTCGCTGCTCAGCGAGCCGACCTGGCGCAGCTGTGGCAGCGGGTAGCCCTCGCGCAGCAGGTGCTCGACATTGCGCTCCACCGGGGCCAGCAGCAGGTCGCCGACCACACTGGCCAGGGTGGTGCAGACCCCTTCCGGGAAGGGCTCTTCGTAAAACCGCTGCCAGCGCAGCTGGCGTTGCTCGGCCAGGTCCTGCAGGTTCGCCCAGGCAGCGCGATCAGGACCGTAGCTGCGCAGCCCGGCCTCGACGTGCACGCTGCGCGCGCCATGGGCCAGGTACCAGAACTGGGCGAACAGCGCCGCCGTGGCGGTGTCCCCGGACACCAGCGGCACCGCGCTCTGGCGCAGCCCACCGGCCTTGAGCCGGGCATCGAGGCATTCGATGGCCAGCGCCAGTTGCGCGGTGCGCCCCAGCAATGAGCCACGGATGCCGAAACTCACCGCCAACAGGTGCTCATAACCCAGCTCCTCCCTGGCCTGGGTCAGTACCGGGTCGTAGTGCTGGCCGGTGTCGATCAGCAGGAACGGCAACCGCAGCGCCTCGCAGGCCAGCACCAGGCTGGCCAGCTTGATGTAGCACGGCTTGGTGGCGAGCACGATCAGGTACAGCGGCCGCTGCTCGCGGTTGGCCTGGTCGATGGCAGCGGCCAGGCGGGCTTCATCCACCCAGGCCAGGTTGAAACTCGGTTCGGGCATCACGACATTCCTTATCGCGAGCGGTGGTCGGGAAGGTTTACTCGGCAACGCGCAACGCGGTGTAGTAGCCCGCCTGCAACTTGGCGTAGGCCCGGCGAATCTCGCCTTCGTCCACCCCCACCAGCGGCTGGCCCTGGCTCATGGCCGGCTGGCCGATGCCGCGCAACAGCACGAAGGGGTAGTGCCCGGCGTTCAGGCGAATGCGCCCGCGCTTGTTGTCCTGGCGGATGCGCGCCATGACCCGGTCGAACGACGGCGGGCAATCCAGGCCCAGAGGCGCAGCGCAGCGTCGCAGCAGCTGGGCATGCAGGTGTTCTTCCTGTTCGCTGAGCCAGCCACGCTCCCGCGCGATGGCAGCGGCCACCAGCATCCCCAGGCCGACGGCGTGGCCGTGGGTCAGGGTGCCGGTCTCCAGCTCCAGGGCATGGCCGACGGTGTGCCCGTACTCCAGCACCACGCCCAGTTCGTGCTCCAGCGGGTCGTCCAGCAGCAGTTGCTGCTTGGCCTGGATCCCCAACTGCACCAACTCGATCCAGCCGGCCGGCGAGGTGTCCGCCGCCAGGCGCTCGAGCGCCGGCACCGTCGCGGCGTCGAAGGCCAAGCCGTTCTTGCACAACTCCACCACCCCGGCGGAGAACGCCGGCGCTGGCAGGCTCTGCAGGTACTGCACATCGACACAACACAGGCTTGCCGGGTGGTACAGGCCGTACATGTTCTTCGCCGCGCTGCCGTTGACCGCCTGCTTCTGCGACAGCACCGAATCGGACATCGCCAGCAACGTGGTCGGGATGTGCACCAGGCGAATGCCGCGGTACAGCAACCCGGCCAGCATGCCGGCCAGGTTGCCGGTAAGGCCGCCACCGAACGCCACCACCACGGAACGCCGGGTCGCGCCACCGGCCACGGCCTGGTCGAGCAGGCCCTGCAACACGCCGAGGGTCTTGGCCGCCTCGATCGCGTCCACCAGCAGGCAGGTCACCGGCAGGTGGCGTTGCAGGGCGGCGAGCAACGGCGCCCCCCACAGTTCGTAGACCCGTCGATCGGCCACCAGCAGAATGTGTGCGGCCTGCTCGCTGACCCGCTGGGCAATCTGCTCGGTGAAGCGGTAGCCCAGCAACATTTCCATGCGCTGCTCGCCGAAGCGGAAGTCCAGGGCGCGGACCGGCTGTTCCTGGGTAGAACGCCGCGCCGGTATATCCTGCAGAAGCGAATTCATAGCCCTTCTCCTTGACCCGCACGCAGTTCGTGCGCGTGTTCCTTGACCTTGGCGAACGCCTGCGCGACATGGACCATCGCCTGGTCGTCGGCGAGGAACAACCAATGGGCCAGCATCACGTGCTGGCGATGTGCGGCCTGGGCGCACAGCAGTGGTTGCGGCACCCGCGGGGCCGTCAACAGGCGCTGGGAGTGGCCGCGCGCAAGCACCGCGAATGCGTCCATCGGCGGATAAGGCGGGTGCACCCAGCAACCCAGTTCGGCGGACAGCGCCCGGCACACCTGCTCTACCGGCACACCCTCGAACTCAGGGCCCTCCAGGCGTACCGGAAAGTGGTACAAGGTGGTCCGCTCGGTGCCTTCGGCGCTCTGCTGGAAGGCGAACCCGCCGATTTCCTGGAGGAACAGGCGCAAGCGCTGGGCCTGGCGGGCGCGCTGGGCGTTTTCATGGTCCAGGTCTTCCAGGCGGCTGAGCAGGATCGCCGCCTGGGGCTCGCTGAGGCAGGCGTTCTGGGCAAAGCCCTGGCCGCCCTCCTCCAGCGTCATGTAGCCCGGTGGCACCGCCTCGGTAACCCGTTGCCGACCGTCCGCGCGCAGGCGAAAGATACGCGCGGCCAGGTCAGGGTCGTCGCAGATGCAGGCACCGCCCTCGCCGCTGGTCAGCACCTTGCCGTTCTGCATGCTGAAGGTGCCGACCGCACCGAGCGTCCCCACATGCCGCCCGCGCCACTGGGCGCCATGGGCCTGGGCGCAATCCTCGATCAGGTGCAGGCCGTGGCGGCGGGCCATCGGCAGCAGCGCATCCAGGTCGGCGATGGCGTTGTACAGGTGCACCACCATGATCGCCCGGGTGCGCGGGCTGATCGCCGCCTCCACTGCATGGGGGTCGAGGCACAGTGAGTGGGGGTCGATGTCGACGATGACCGGCACCGCGTTGATCGCCAGTACCGCGCTGGCGCAGGCCACCCAGGTCAGCCCCGGGACGATCACCTCGTCCCCGGCGCCGATGCCCAGGGCCTGCATGGCCGCCATCAGGGCACTGGTGCCGTTGGCCGTGGGCACGCAGTGGCGCACGCCGTTGTACTGGGCAAAGGCCTCGGCGAAGCGCTGGTCCCAGGTCGGGCTGCCGTCGGTCTCCAGGCCGCTGACCGACCAACGCCCGCTGCGCATCACCGTGAGCAGGGCGCGTTCGCTTTTCACCGTGGACTGCGGCCATTGTGGCCAGGCCTGGCTGTGCACCGGAGTGCCACCGAACAATGCCAGGCCACTCATGGGTGGGCCCCGGCGCTGGCCTGGGTCGGGCCGCTGGTCTGGCGCAGGTTGGACACGCCACCCAGGTAATAACGCACGGTGGCGCGCTCCGAGCAGGCGAACTTCACCCCTCGCTCGCGCACCCGCTGGAACAGCTTGTCGTCTTCACCGACCCGCAGGTCCACTTCGCGCTGGCTGAAGCGTTCGTCGAAGCCCAGGCCGCGCAAGCACTCGGTGCGGAACAGCCATTCGTTCATGTCCACCGTGGCGCAGCTGTCGGGCTCCTCGGGGCCGCGCACCCCGTCGCGCATCACCGGGCTGCCGGGGCTGAACACACCGTGGGCCAGGCCCCAGCGGTACATCCTGTCGGCCACCACCGGGTCGTCGTGCCAGGGGTAGTGGGTGAACGGGAACGGCGTGCCGTCCGGGTTGAGCACCTGGCGCCAGGCATGGGCCGCCTGCAACTGTGGGTCTTCCAGGCACTGGCAGAGAGTCTGCAGATGCTCGGGTTCGAGCGCATTGTCATCATCGAGGAACGCCACCAGCGGCTGCTCCACCTGGGCCAGCGCCGCGGCCCGCAGGCGTGCCATGCGCTGCGAAGAAGCACCTTGGAACGGCTGCCCTTCGAGCGGCTGCCACACCACCCACTCCCGCCACCCCACCAAGGCTGGATGCGCCCGCAGTGCCATGGCCCGCTCGGACAGGATGCGATGCTCGACACGCAGGCCGCCCTGCTGCGCGGCGACACTGGCGATACAGCGCGCCAACGCCTGCGGGCGGTCCACGGCGAAGGTCAGGATACAGATATCAGCCAAGGGTCCAGACACGTTCACCTCCGATCAAATGAGCATGGGTTGCCACCGAGGCCAGGTCTTTTTCCGCCACCTGGGAGGCATAACCGGCCAGGTGCCTGAGTTTTTCCGGCAGCCAGTCAGCCAACGGCGTGAGCAGTGGCCGCAAGCCCTGGGTGGTGCGCGCCAGCTGCTGTGCCAGGGCATCTGCCGACAGTTCGCCGGCATAGGGCAGGTCTTCATAGAACAGCAGCGGGCAGACGTCGGCGAACACCCGCTGCGCGGCCCGGCGCGTGAGCAGGTGGTCGACATGCCCGCCTATCCCCAGTGGCGCATAGACCCTGGCCGGTCGGGCCTGCTCCAGGCGCTGGCGCAGCCGCTGTTCCAGGCGTTCGAGCACCGGATCTTCAGGCACCGCGCCGTCATCGACGAACAGCGAATCGACATCGGGATAGCCGCGCAGCGGGGCTTCGGCCAGGTCCAGGCACTCGTGGGCCAGGTGCAGCGCGGTGCAGAAACGGGCTTCCTCAGCCTGGCGCCAGCGGGAAATCTGCGCCTGGGTATTCAGCCTCGGCGCGTATGGGGCGAAACGGCTCTGGGAAAAGATCGTCAGCAGGCGTATGCCCTGCCCTCGCTCCGCCCCGCCGAGCAAGCGCCCCGCCATCGAATAGGCGATGTCGTCGCAGTGGGGCGACAGCAGCCAGGCTTCCCCCCGGCTGCTCATGGCCGCGGGCCTGCCGCCAGCGCACGGGCGTAGGCCGCGTTCAGGGTGGCCAGCGCCCGGGCTGGGGCGAACTGCTGCTCGAAACGCTCGCGCAACTGCTCGCCCAGTATCTTCCGGCCCTGGCCATTCAGTGCCTGCGCCAAGGCATCGGCCATGGCGCGGGTGTCGCCGACCGCCGTCAGCCACGGATACGCCTGCCCGCACACCCAGCGCGCACCGCTGGTCGCCGAGGCCACCAGCGGCCGGCCCCTGGCGGCCAGTTCCAGAAGCGCGACCGGCGCGCCTTCGAACAGTGAGCTGAGCACGAACACATCGGCACTGGCCGCCACGTCATCGATGCCGCCGAAAGGTTCGAAGCCGCCGGCAAAATCCACCGATGCCTCGATGCCCAGCATCCGCGCCAGATTTTCCAGGCGCTCCTGGTCTTCGCCTTCGCCCCAGAGGCGCAAGGTGGCGCGTGGGCAACGCTCCAGCAGCAAGGCGAACGCCGCCAGCAGGAACTCCAGGCCCTTTTCCGCCGACAAGCGCGAAATGCACCCCACCACCTGCCCCGACTCACGGCGCGCCGAAACCTTGGCGGGGACACTGAGCAAGGTGTTGGCCAGTACGCTGACACTCCCACGGTAGGCGTAGTGTTCGTGGGCGTGAATGGCGGCATCGGGGTTGAGCACCAACAGCCCGTCGAGCTCATGCAGGCGTTGTCTCAACGTGTTCGGCAGCCACCAGCAGCGGGGGCTCAGGTCGGTGGGTTCCCAACCGATGACCGGCACCGCCGTGCGCCGGTCCAGCCACGCCAGGCAATGGGCTTCGATGGGCATGAACTGGATCAGGTCGGCGGGCCGCTCCACCAGCAGACGCGCCAGCGTGTCGGCCATGGCCGTCGCGCCGCCATCCGCGTCCTGAACCACGTTCAGGCCCTCGACCTGCAACAGGGCCCGCCACGCCGGGTGTACGTCAGGCCCGGTGAGCAAGCGCAGACGATGGCCGTCGCCAGCCACCAGCCGGGCAAAGGTCACGGCCGCGTATTCACTGCCGCCCAAGCTGGCCAGCGAAGGCACCACCCAGATCAGCTCCAGCGCGGGCTTCATGGGCGCACCAACTGAAAGAACCCGCCCTGTTCACCCGGCACGCCTTCAAGGTCGCGCCCGGTGATGCGTTCGACCGCGAAGCCCGCCCGTTGCGCGGCTTCGACCAGTTCGGCATTGCTGTGGTTGCGCTGGCGGATGGTCTTCCAGTCACGCCGTGCTTCGCGTCCCTGGCTATCGATGAAACTGTACAGCTGGTGGCTGACCAGCCAGCGGCTTTCGGGGTCGTATTCCTCCCACCCCATCATCGCCACATGCAACGGCCCCTGCTCACTGGCGATGCCTCCCGACAGGCCGTGGCTCTGCATCGGCTTGGGGAAGGGGGCAGCAGCCGAAGCAAGGCGGACCGCCGAGCGTTCACGCATATCGGTCAGCAACTGGCCGCCGGGGCGCAGCGCGGCATGGGCGATCACCATGAAGCATTGCAACTGGTCGAGGTCGAAATGG
Organism: Pseudomonas sp. MWU13-3659; assembly: GCF_023757525.1. Lineage (NCBI taxonomy): Bacteria > Pseudomonadati > Pseudomonadota > Gammaproteobacteria > Pseudomonadales > Pseudomonadaceae > Pseudomonas > Pseudomonas sp. MWU13-3659. Next base: position 56,558 of record NZ_JAMSHW010000003.1, read on the forward strand.
GTCACGAAATCATCGGCGGTCACCAGGGCGTCGAAAGTCCCCCGCAGGGGTTCGTCGAGCACACTGCCGCGGGCCCAGCTCAAACGGGCCCGGACCTGTGGTGCGAGGCCCCCGGCCTTGGCGGCAAGATAGCCCAGCATCGCCTCGCTGATGTCCACCCCGTGCACCCGGTGGCCATCTTCCAGCAGCGGCAGGGCCAGGCGCCCGGTGCCGCAACCGATGTCCAGCACCTGGCGCGCCGGCCCGCGCAGTTGCTCGCGGTACCAGGCGATGGTGTTGGCGGAGTCGGCGTCCCCGGCGCTGGCATCGAACAAGGCCGGGTCGTAGAAGTTCGCCAGCCAGGGCGGATCGAGGGTCATGTCGCGAAGGTTCATAGGGTCACCCTGTAGTTGGCCCACTCAGGCTCCAGCCAGTCTTCCAGGTCCATGTAGCGGCGCTCGTAGCACCAGTTGCAATCGGCGCACTGCTTGATGGCCGGCCCGCCCAGGCGCTGGTGATGCTCGGCGCGCAACTGGCGCATTTCGGGGCCATTCCAGAAGGCCGCGAAACCGCCCTGCTGCCAGTCGCCGAAGGTGAACTCGTCGCGGCCGTTGAGGTGGTCGCAGAAACCCAGGCGCCCACGGCTGTTGATGTAGAGGTATTGCCAGGGGTGAATGCAGACCTTGTGCACGGCGTGGTGCTGGATGCTGGCCGCGGACAGCGCCGCCGACAGCTCGAGTTGCAGGTGGTGCTGGCGTTGCAGCTGACCGAGCCGGGCCATCACCGTGGCGACCTTCTCGGTATGGAACTCCAGGCGGTTGGGATCTTCGTCGGGCGCCCACAGCGGTTCGAACTTGAACCGGCGCACCCCCAGCCCCATACCCAGTTCGAGGATGCCCGCCAGTTCATCGAGGTTGCGCCCGCTGACGGTCACGCACAGGTAGAGCTTTTCCGCCGGATCATGGCCGGCCTCTCGCTGGGCCTCGGTGAGCAGGCGCAGGTTGGCCAGCACCTGCTCGAGGTCGGCGCCGCCACGCAATTCGCGAAACAGCGGCGCCGTGGCGGCATCGAACGAAACGCCGACGGTGATGCCCTCGTGCCCCAGGCGCTGCCACAGGTGTGGTTTGCGCACCACCGCGTTGGTAATCAGCTTGAGCTTGACCGGATAACCCAGCGCCACGTCCAGGTAGTCGAGAAAACCAGGCACGATGGTGCTTTCGCCCCAACCCCGCAGGTCGACGAATTCGGCGGTGGGAAACAGCGCGGCGGCCATTTCCTTGAACATCGGCAGCGGCAGGATATTGCCCTTGACCGGGCTGCAGCGACACATCGGGCAGACCAGGTTACAGCGGTCTGTCAATTCGACGTAAATAGCACGCGGTAGTTCGGCATGTGTCACCGGATCACTACAGGCACTTTGAAGCTGAATAAACTGAATATTATCAGTCATGACCGAACGCCCCTACTTCCCTGCTTGTCCATGGGACCAAGAACTTGACGCTTCCCTAGCCTCGAACCCGAAAACTTCCTGCCTGCCAGGCGCGCGGTGAAGTTCTACGATAGCACTGGTTTTCAGCGCTGCAATATTTGTCCAACACAGGGGAAGCCGCAAAAACCCTGCCGACAAACGGCGCCAGAAAGGGCTATCAGCCCTGCTAAGCTGGGCATTCAGCGCGCCATCAACTTGCAGACAAACTTCATAATGACTAGTGCTTTTTATATATCACCAACACGATAAGTTCATCACTTAGGCAGGGAACTCGCTTAAGTAAAAGACAGCAATGGATGGCGCTTGCATTGTGAGCCGGCCGCACAATGAATCACGCCCCCACATACACAGTTGTATATTGGGAGTTGCTCGCCTGTGATCATTACCCGCACGCCTTATCGTATTTCGTTCTTTGGCGGCGGCACGGATTATCCCGCCTGGTACAAAGCCCATGGCGGCGCGGTACTGTCCACCGCCATCGACAAGTATTGCTATATCAGCTGCCGCCACTTGCCGCCGTTTTTCGAACACCGGTTCCGGATTGCCTATTCACGGATCGAGAACGTGATGCACCCCCGCGAGATCGAACACCCCGCGGTGCGCGCGGTTTTGCAGTACCTGGGCTGCGAAGACGGCCTGGAGATCCATGTCGACGGCGACCTGCCGGCCCGCTCGGGCATGGGCTCCAGTTCCTCCTTCACCGTCGGCCTGCTGCACGCATTGAAGGCCCTGCAGGGCCACGCCATCGCCCGTGAAGCGCTCGCCAGGCTGGCCCAGCATGTGGAACAGCAGGTCATCGGCGAAAGCGTCGGCTCCCAGGACCAGATCGCCGCCGCGATTGGTGGCTTCAACCGGATCGACTTCCTGCGCGGCGATGGCGGTTTCACCGTTACCCCGGCCGATGTGCCAAGGCCTCGACTCGTGGCGCTGCAAGATCACCTGATGCTGTTCTTCACCGGTTTTTCCAGGATCGCGGCCAAGATTGCCCAGTCGAAGATCGACAACCTGGGCAACCGTCTCGCTGAGCTGACCCGACTCCATGCCATGGTCGACGAGGCACTCGCCATTCTCCAGGGCCCAGGGCCGCTGGAGGCCTTTGGCGAGTTGCTGCATTGCAGCTGGCTGCTGAAGAAGAACCTGTCGAACCAGGTCAGCAACCAAGACATCGACCACCTCTACACCATCGCCCGGTCGTCGGGCGCCATTGGCGGCAAGCTGCTGGGGGCCGGCGGTGGCGGTTTCATGCTGTTGTTCGTCAAACCCGAGCGGCAAGCCCAGGTCCGCGAAAGCCTGCGCGACCTTGTCCATGTGCCCTTCCGGTTCGAGCCGTCCGGCAGCCAACTGATGCGCTACCAGCCCAGTGCCTTCTGATACAGGAGCCCAAGACATGTCCATACGTACCGCGGTGGTTCTGGCCGGAGGCCTGGGCACACGCTTGCGCAGCGTGGTCAGCGATGTACCCAAACCGATGGCGCCTGTCGCCGGGCGGCCGTTCCTGGAGTATCTGTTCGACTACTGGATCGACCAGGGCATCGAGCGCTTCGTGCTCTCGGTCGGTTACCGCCACGAAGCAATCATCGAGCACTTCGGCGATTTTTACCGTGGCGCCGCGCTGAACTATGCAAGGGAGCCGCAGCCCTTGGGCACAGGTGGCGGGTTGCTGATGGCGCTCGAACACCTGACGGAGGCCGACAAGAACTTCCTGCTGCTCAATGGCGACACCTGGTTCACCCTGGACCTGGCCACGCTTCAGCAGTACGCCGAGCAGCACCACGCAGACTGCTGCCTGGCGCTCTATCGCAGTGGGGAACCCCGGCGGTACACAGGCATCACCCTCGATGACAGCGGTCACGTCCTGGCCTTTGCCCATACCCGCGCCGATGCGGGGGCATGGGTCAACGGCGGGGTCTACTGGATGCGTCGGGCATGCCTGGAGTACCTCGCTCACCGTGCCGGGCAAGCGGCGTCGTTGGAGGAGCAGTTGCTGCCGCAGTGGCTGGACAGCGGGTTGAATGTGCTGGGGTTCGAGGCATCGGGGCGGTTTATCGATATCGGGGTGCCCCATGATTATCAGCGGGCGGGTGCGTTGATCAATGCGCCGCGTTAGGGGTGTTCGACGAAGGTTTTGCAGTGCCCATGAGACCGAGCGCCGTGCGGGCGGCGCTCGATCTCGAGAACGCTACAAAGCTGTAGCCCTGCACCTGCCCACCAGCACGAAATAAAAAACCCCGAGGCACCGCCACGGGGTTTACGAGACACCTACACCATCAGAACGTCATTTCCTTCACATCATCCGGCACGATCAGCTTGCCGGCAGTCTTCTCGATGATCTCCTCGACACTCACCCCCGGCGCGGTCTCGCGCAGGATGAACGCGCCGTTGTCGATCTCCAGGTAAGCCAGGTCGGTCAGCACCTTGCGGATGCAGCCGGCACCGGTCAGCGGCAGGCTGCAACGCGGCAGCAACTTGGACTCGCCGTCCTTCGAGGCGTGGGTCATGGTGACGATGATGTTGTCGGCGCCGGCCACCAGGTCCATGGCGCCGCCCATGCCCTTGACCAGCTTGCCGGGGATCATCCACGAGGCGATGTTGCCTTCCACGTCCACCTCGAAGGCCCCCAGCACAGTGAGGTCGACGTGACCGCCGCGGATCATCGCGAAGGACTGCGCCGAGTCGAAGATCGACGCGCCACGGCGGGCGGTGACGGTCTGCTTGCCGGCGTTGATCATGTCGGCGTCGATCGTGCTCTCGGTGGGGAACTCGCCCATGCCCAGCAGGCCGTTTTCCGATTGCAGCATCACGTCCATGTCGGCGGGGACGTAGTTGGCCACCAGGGTGGGGATGCCGATACCGAGGTTGACGTAGTAGCCGTCCTTCAGTTCACGGGCGACGCGTTGGGCCATTTGTTCGCGGGTCAATGCCATGGTCAGGATCTCTTTGTTGTTCTTGAGGTTGGCGCTCAGGCCTTGACGGTGCGCTTCTCGATGCGCTTCTCGAAGGTGCCGACGATGATCCGGTCGACGTAGATGCCCGGGGTGTGGATCTCGCTGGGCAGCAGCACGCCGGGCTCGACGATCTCCTCGACCTCGACCACGGTGATCTTGCCGGCGGTGGCGGCCAGCGGGTTGAAGTTCTGCGCGGTGTTGCGGTAAATCACGTTGCCGTAGTGGTCGGCCTTCCAGCCCTTGACGATGGCGAAGTCGCCGGTGATCGACTCTTCGAGGATGTACTTGCGGCCCTTGAACTCGCGCACTTCCTTGCCTTCGGCGACCGGGGTGCCGTAGCCGGTGGCGGTGTAGAAGGCCGGGATGCCAGCACCACCGGCGCGCATCTTCTCGGCCAGGGTGCCTTGCGGGGTCAGTACCACTTCCAGCTCGCCGCTGAGCAGCTGGCGCTCGAACTCGGCGTTCTCGCCCACGTACGAGGCAACCATCTTGCGGATCTGCCGGTCCTCGAGCAGCACGCCCAAACCGAAACCGTCGACGCCGCAGTTGTTGGAGACCACGGTCAGGCCCTTGACGCCACGGCGCTTGATCTCGGCGATGAGGTTCTCAGGGATGCCGCACAGGCCGAATCCGCCGGCCAGTACCGTCATGTCGTCGGTCAGGCCTGCCAGGGCCTCTTCATAAGTTGCTACACGCTTGTCCAGTCCGGCCATGCTCAGTCGCCTTTTGTAGTTGTTGGAACCGTGCGGTCATCTTCACTGTAGACGACTGATTTGTTAATTTTGTTTTCGTCATCGATTGATAACTTTTGCAAAACAAAGGGCAAGCCTGTCATGAACGTCAAGCAGCTGCGTGCTTTCGTCACCGTGGCCAAGTACCAGAGCTTCGCCCAGGCCGGCGAACACCTGCACGTCTCGCAACCGGCCCTGAGCCTGACCATCAAGGCGCTGGAGGACAACCTCGGCGGCGCCCTGCTCACCCGCACCACCCGCAGCGTCAGCCTGACCCCCGAGGGCGAGGTGCTGCTGCCCCTGGCCCGGCGCCTGCTGGCCGACTGGGACGACACCGAAGAACTGCTGCGCCAGCGCTTCACCCTGCAACTGGGCCGAGTGTCGGTGGCGGCCATGCCGGCCTTCGCCGGCAACCTGCTGCCGCAGTCGCTCAAGGTGTTTCGCCAGCGCTACCCCAAGGTCAACGTCACCGTGCACGACGTGATCAACGAGCAGGTGCTGGAGCTGGTGCGCCACCGCCGCGTCGAGTTGGGCATCGGCTTCGAGCCCGAGCGCAGCGAGGCGTTGCGCTTTCATCCGCTGTACATGGACCGTTTCGTCGCCGTGGTGCCCGCCGACTCGCCCCTCGCCCGCCAGCCCCAGGTGCGCTGGCAGGAACTGCTGGCCCAGGACTTCATCGCCCTGCAGCGGCCCTCCGCCGTGCGCCTGCTGCTGGAGCAACACCTGGCCGCCAACCATGGCAAGCTCGCGGTGGCCTTCGAAAGCCACCAGCTGTCGACTGTCGGCCGCATGGTCGCCAGCGGCCTGGGCGTAAGCGCCGTGCCGGCGCTGTGCATCGAGCAGATGCAGGAGCTCGGCGCGCGCTGTGTGGCGCTGGTCGAACCCACCATCGAGCGGCGCATCGGCGTGATCGCCCTGAGCGACCACAAGCTGTCGAAAGCCGCCGAGGCCCTGCTCGATGTACTGCTGACCCATACCCTTCCACAGGAGGTGACATGCGATACGTGAATCTGGCGGGCTCCCGCGTGCCGACCATTGGCCAGGGCACCTGGTACATGGGCGAGGATCCAGGCCACAAAGCCGCCGAGGTAGCGGCGCTGCAACAGGGGATCGAGCTCGGCCTGACCCTGATCGATACCGCCGAGATGTACGCCGAGGGCGGTGCCGAGCGGGTGGTCGGCCAGGCCATCGCCGGGCGCCGCGACCAGGTGTTCCTGGTCAGCAAAGTGTATCCGCACAACGCCAGCCGGCGCGGTGTACCTGAAGCCTGTGAGCGCAGCCTCAAGCGCCTGGGCACCGACTGCATCGACCTGTACCTGTTGCACTGGCGCGGACAGTACCCGTTGGAAGAAACGGTGGAAGCCTTCGAGCGCCTGGTCGAGCAGGGCAAGATCCGCCGCTGGGGCGTCTCCAACTTCGACCTCGATGACCTGCGCGAGCTGGACAGCCCCGCCTGCGCCACCAACCAGGTGCTGTACAACCCGGCCGAGCGCGGCATCGAGTTCGACCTGCTGCCATGGAGCCGACAACAACAGCTACCAACCATGGCCTATTGCCCCTTGGCCCAGGCCGGGCGCTTGCTGCGCCACCCGGTGTTGGGGGAAATCGCCGAGCGCCATGGGGCGACGCCGGCGCAGGTCAGCCTGGCGTGGGTGACGCGTGACGATGGGGTGATCGCCATTCCCAAGGCGGTGAAGCCCGAGCATGTGCGCTTGAACGCGGCGGCCGGAGCACTGGCGCTGGACGACGCAGACCTGCAAGCGATCGACCAGGCGTTCCCGCCGCCAACGCGCAAGCAGCGCCTGGCGATGCTCTGATGCCCTCCTGTAGGAGCCGGCTTGCCGGCGAACCCGGCAACGCGTTGATGGGCACCGGCTTTGCCGGTGTTCGCCGGCAAGCCGGCTCCTACAAGGGCGCGTCTGCCGCCAACCCTCGCAATAGTCGGTAGTCACGCAACACCGTCGGCACATAGCGCCGGGTCTCGGCAAACGGGGGCACTACCTTGCCACGGCTGAGCACCGCTTCCGGCCCGGCGTTATAGGCCGCCACCGCCAGGGTGATGTCGTTGTCGAACAGCGTCAGCATGCGCTTCAGATAACGCGCGCCGCCCTGCAGATTGGACTGCGGGTCCAGCACATCCTTCACCCCCAGTTCCCTGGCAGTGTCCGGCATCAACTGCATCAACCCACCCGCGCCCTTGGCCGAGCGCGCCTTGGGGTTGTAGCCGGACTCGGCCTTGATCAACGCATGCAACAACGCCTGCGGCACATCGTTGGCCAGCGCGGCGGCGGCCACCAGGTCGGCGTAGGGGCGCCCGGTGACCAGCTGTGCATCGACCGGCCCCGTGCCCGTTTCGCTGATCACCCGCTCATAGTGCCGCCCCGGCCGGTGCACGTTGGACAGCACGTAACCACCCTTGCCGTCGCTGGAGACATACACATCGGCCTGGGCGCCCAGCGCCAGCAGCCCGGTCAATCCCAGAATCAGTCCACGCATGTCGATCGCCTCCCACCGTGGCCCCCGATGTGGGGGAAATGCCCCGGAAAACCCCGGGCCCGCAGTGACGACGCAAGCCGCGTGCCGCTTGCCATCCCGCATGGCGCAAGGGCCCGGCGCAGACGTGCACGGCAGTTGCATGAGCCCACTGCACACGCAACGGAGGGTTCCCCCATGCAGCGCAGACATTTCGCCCAACGTGGTTTCACCCTGCTCGAACTGCTGGTGGTGCTGGTGGTGCTCGGTCTTTTGGCCGGCATCGTCGCGCCCAAGTACTTCAGCCAGCTAGGCCGCTCCGAAGCGAAGGTGGCGCGGGCGCAGATCGAAGGCCTGGGCAAGGCGCTGGACCTGTATCGCCTCGAAGTCGGCCACTACCCCAGCAGTGAGCAGGGCCTGCAGGCCCTGGTGGTTGCGCCCAGCGGCGAGGCTCGCTGGTCCGGCCCCTACCTGCAGAAAGCTGTGCCCCAGGACCCATGGGGCCGCGCCTACCTCTACCGGCAACCGGGCGAGAACGGCGGCGAATACGACCTGCTGTCGATGGGCAAGGACGGCCAGCCCGGGGGTGACGGGGAAAACGCCGAGATCACCAGTTGGCAGTGAGGGCCCAAGCCATGCGCTTTCGACTCAAGGCCCTGGGCAGCCAGGGCGTGGTGCAGTTGCAGGTGGAAGCCGAAGACATCGAACAGGCCCGACGCCAGGCCCAGGACCAGGGCTTGCGCGTGCTCAGCGTGCGCGGCCAGGGGCTGGGCCTGCGCGCCCTGCCCTGGCGCCGCGCGGCGGCCTTCGACCTGGTGCTGTTCAGCCAGGAACTGGCCACCCTGCTCAACGCCGGCCTGCCCCTGATAGACGCCCTGGAAAGCCTGACCGAAAAGGCCAGCGCCGGCACCACGCGCAAGCCACTGGAGCTGCTGGTGCGCCAACTCTACGAAGGCCGCTCGCTGTCCCAGGCCCTTGCCCGGCAACCACAGGTGTTCCCCAGCCTCTACGTGGCCCTGGTGCAGTCCAGTGAACGCACCGGCGCGCTGGGGGATGCCCTGGCCCGCTACATCGGTTATCGCCAACGCCTGGACCTGGTGCGGCAGAAACTGGTCGGCGCCTCGGTCTATCCATTGCTGCTGTTGCTGGTGGGCGGTGGCGTGGTGCTGTTCCTGCTGGGCTACGTGGTGCCGAGGTTCAGCCTGGTGTTCGAGGGCATGGGCACCGAGTTGCCCTGGCTGTCGCGGGTGCTGATGCAGATCGGCTTGTTCCTGCATGCCCAGCAACTGCCCCTGGGCCTCGGCGCCCTCGGTGGTATCGCGATGCTGGTCGCTATGCGTCGCCATCCCGCCGTGCGCCGCTGGGCCAGCCGCCAGTCGCGACGGATCCCGGCCCTGCACCGGCGCCTGGTGATGTATGAGCTGGCGCGTTTCTATCGCTCGCTGGGGATCCTGCTGCAGGGCGGCATCCCGATTCTCACCGCCCTGGGCATGGCCCGCGGGCTGCTCGGCAGCGCCGCAGCCGATGGCCTGGAGCATGCCAGCCGCCGTGTCGCCGAAGGCCTGCCCCTGTCCGACGCGCTGGCAACCGGGCAACTGGTGACGCCGGTGGCCTTGCGCCTGCTGCGCGCGGGTGAGCAATCGGGCAACCTGGGCGAGATGCTGGAACGCTGCGCGGACTTCCACGACCAGGAAATCGGCCGCTGGGTGGAGTGGTTCGTCAAACTGTTCGAGCCGCTGCTGATGACCTTCATCGGCCTGCTGATCGGGCTGATCGTGATCCTGATGTACATGCCGATCTTCGAACTGGCCTCAAGTATCCATTGAGCAAGCTGGCAAATGGCCACAAGCCTGGCTTAGCATGCGCCGTTTACCCCGAGAGCCTTGCACCGTGCCGCTTAGCCTGCCGACCCTGATGCTGGTCGCCGTGTTCATCTTCGCCCTGATGGGCAGCCTGACCCTGCACGCCTGGCGCCGCTGCGCCGGCGACCCGAGCCTGGGCTACCTGGGGGCGATGCTGCTGACCTGCACCCTCGGCGTCAGCCTGAATGCCCTGCGCGGCCTGGGGCTGGACTACCTGGCGCTGGTGCTGGGCAACATCGTCCTGCTGATCGGCGCAGGCCTGGGCTGGACCGCCATGCGCGTGTTCGGCGGGCGCACTGCACATTGGCCGCTGGTATTCGCCGGCGCCGTGCTCTGGTGGCTGTTCAGCTTGTGGCCGGGCTTTTACGCCACCCTTGGCCTGCGGGTGCAGGCCTACTCGCTGCTGACCCTGTTCTACACCGGCCTGTGCATCCGCGAACTGTACCGCCCACGGGTCCACCTGCCGGTGTCGTACACCCCGGCGCTGATCCTGACCGGGCTGCACGGCGCGGTGTATTTCGCACGCCTGTTGATCGACGACGGCGCCGCCCTGGACCAGGCCATCGCCGACCAGGGCAGGCAGCCGGGCTTCTTCGCCTTCATCCTGTTCGAATCGATGCTGTTCGCCATCGGTATTTCCTATGTCACCCTGGCCATGGTTCGCGAGCGCGCCGAAGTGCAGTTGCGCGCCGCCGCCTACAGCGACCCACTGACGGGTATCGGCAACCGCAGGGCGTTCATGGAGCACGGCACCCACCTGCTGCACGACTGCGCGGCCCATCGGGCGCCGGTGGCCTTGCTGCTGTGCGACCTGGATCATTTCAAGCGCATCAATGACCAATACGGCCACCCCAAGGGCGACCAGGTGTTGCTGGCGTTCGCCGAGGAAGCCCGTCGCCACCTGCGCCAGGGCGACCTGTTAGCGCGGATTGGCGGCGAAGAGTTCGCCTGCCTGCTGCCGGGTGGCGACGAAGCGGCGGCCGAGCACGTTGCGCGGCGGATCTGCGCGGCATTCGCCGCCTTGCCACTGCTGGAGCCTGGTGTGCTGGGCGTAAGCATCGGCATTGCCAGCCAGCCCGCGCAGCAATGCGACCTCTCACGGCTGCTGTCGATGGCCGACCACGCCCTGTATCAGGCCAAGCAGCAAGGGCGCAGCCGGGCCTTGCAGTACGCTGGATAACCCTCCCACAGGGACCGTCCCAGCCTCTGGATCGGTGCCTCCCCTGTAGGAGCGGCCTTGTGCCGCGAAAGGGCTGCGTAGCGGCCCCAGGACTCAGTGCTAAGCAAAGATTGCCGGGGCCGCTTTGCGGCCCTTTCGCGGCACAAGGCCGCTCCTACAGAGGTAAGCGTAAACCCCGAAGAACACGACCCAAGCAGGCCGCGCGACAGGGCTCAGATGTCGTCGTCTACACTTTGCCCCTACCCACGGAACGGCAATCGACGAGGCCCCGATGAAGAAGATCCCCACCCTGCTGGCCGGCCTGCTGCTCGCCCTGGGCCTGGCCACCACCGACTCCGCCGCAGCCGCCGAGCAACCGGCCCCCATCCACTTCGGTGCCATCGGTTGGGATAGCGGCGCGCTGACCACCGAGATCCTGCGCCTCATCGTCGAGCACGGTTATGGCTATGCCACCGACACCCTTCCCGGCAGCACCGTCAGCATGGAGGTGGCCCTGGCCCGCAACGACCTGCAGGTGATCGCCGAGGAATGGGCCGGCCGCAGCCCGGCCTGGGTCAAGGCCGAACAGGCCGGCCAGGTGTTCGCCCTGGGCGACACGGTGAAGAACGCCGAGGAAGGCTGGTGGGTGCCGGCCTATGTGATCAAGGGCGATGCCGCGCGCGACCTCAAGGCACTGGCGCCCGACCTGCGCAGCGTCGCGGATCTCAAGCGCTACCCAGAGGTTTTCAAGGACCCCGAGGCTCCTGACAAGGGCCGCTTCCTCAACAGCCCCAGCGGCTGGACCTCCGAAACCGTCAACAGCCAGAAACTCAAGGCCTATGGCCTGGACGGCCTGTACAACAATTTCCGCAGCGGCTCCGGCGCCGCCCTCGATGCCGAGATCGCGGCGCAGATCCGCCTGGGCAAGCCGGTGCTGTTCTACTACTGGAGCCCGACCCCGCTGATGGGCCGATACGAACTGGTGCGCCTGGAAGAGCCGCCGTTCGACGCCGCCGCCTGGGCTACCCTCACCGATGCCGCCAACCCCAACCCGCAGGGCTGCCGCTCGTTGCCGGCCAAGCTTTCGATTGGCGTGTCGAAGGCGTTCCACGACACCCATCCCGAGCTGGTCGCCCTGTTCGAAAAGGTTGATTTGCCCATCGACCCGCTGAACAAGGCCCTGGCGCGGATGAGCGAGTCACGCCAGCCGCCCCGTGAAGCGGCGCTCACCTTCCTGCGTAACCACCCTGAAGTGTGGAAGGCCTGGCTGCCGGCCGACAGTGCCGCCAAGGTCGAGGCCGCCCTGTGAGCGGTGGCTTCCCCGAAGCCCTGCAATTCTCCTTCGCCCCCTGGGTCAACCGCCTGGTCGACTGGCTGGTGCTGCACTACGGCGACTACCTGCGTGGTGTCTCCGAGCAGTTGCTGCAAGTGCTGGTGGCGCTGGAGAACCTGCTGCGCCTGTTGCCCTGGTGGCTGTTACTGCTGCTGGTGGGGTTGCTGGCCTGGCACGCCAGCCGCAGCCTGGCGCGGGCCGTGGTGCTGACGCTGCTGCTGGCCCTGATCGGCGTACTGGGGCTGTGGGACAAGCTGTTGCAGACCCTCGCCCTGGTGCTGGTCAGCACCAGCCTGTGCGTGCTGGTCGGCGTGCCCCTGGGTATCCTGCTGGCTACCCGGCCGCTGGCCCGGCGCCTGCTGCTGCCGGTGCTGGACGCGATGCAGACCCTGCCGGCCTTCGTCTACCTGATCCCGGTGCTGATGCTGTTCGGCCTGGGCAAGGTGCCCGCAGTGTTCGCCACCCTGATCTACGCCCTGCCGCCGCTGGTGCGCCTGACTGAGCTGGGCCTGGCGCAGATCGAACCTTCCTTGCTGCAAGCCGCCCACGGCCTGGGCGCCAGTCGCTGGCAGCGGCTGTGGCGCATCGCCCTGCCCCTGGCCCTGCCGAGCATCATGGCCGGGCTCAACCAGTCGGTGATGATGGCCCTGTCGATGGTGGTGGTGGCGTCGATGATCGGCGCCCGGGGGTTGGGCGAAGATGTGCTGGCCGGTATCCAGACGCTCAATGTCGGCCAGGGCATGGAGGCCGGGCTGGCCATCGTCGCGCTGGCCATGGTGATCGACCGGATCAGCCAGGCCTATGGCCGCCCGAAGCGCTGACGCCGCAAACGGGCTTGCCAGCCACGGAGGCGAACCGGACAATCGGCCACGACCCGTGCAGCCCGGAGCCTCCCCCGCGTGTCCCTCAAAGCCCTGCGTACCCTGGTGACCATCGCCCGTCATGGCACCTTCGCCCGCGCCGCCGACCTGCTGAGCCTGACACCGTCGGCGGTGAGCCTGCACATCAAGACCCTTGAGGACGAACTGCAGGTCGCCCTGTTCGACCGCAGCCGCCGGCAGGTCGTGCTGACCGAAGCCGGGCAACTGGCCGTGGCTCGCGCCGAAACCATCCTCACCGCCTATGAAGAACTCGCCGACACCCTGGCCAATGGCCCGGGCCTGCGCGGGCGCCTGCGCATCGGCGCGATCCACACCGTGCTGGCCCGGCGCCTGCCCAAGGCGTTGGTGTGGATCAAGGCCCATCACCCGCACCTGCACATCAGCGTGGTGTCGGGCATGTCGGCGGAACTGGCCCGGCGCGTCGAGGACGGCGAGCTGGATGCCGCGATCACCACCGAACCGGTCAGCCCCTATCCGCAGTGCCTCAGTTACACCCCGCTGTTCGAGGACCGCTTCTGGGCCATCGCCAGCCCGGCGTTGGCTGGACAGACGGTGGCGCAATTGCTGGCCGGACAACCCTTCCTGCGCTTCGACAAGCGCGCCTGGGCCGGCCGGCAGATCGAACAGGAACTGCGCCGCCAGCATGTGCAGGTCAGCGAACAGATGGAGCTGGACAGCCAGGAAGCCTTGGCACGCATGGCGGCCATGGGCCTGGGGGTGGCGATCATTCCGATGGCCGACGAGGACCTGGAACGCCTGCCGGCCGCCACCGTGCAGCCCTTCGGCGAGCCGCAGCTGACCCGCCGGATGGTGCTGCTGGAGCATGAAAAGAGCCAGCGCCGGCACCTGAGTGCGGTGCTGAGGACGGCGCTGGAGGATTGAAGAGTTTCACAGCGCCTGGCACCGGAGTTGCCGGTGTTCGCCAGCAAGGCTGGCTCCTACAGGGTGGCGGCGGTAACGCCCAATCCCTGTAGGAGCCGGCTTGCCGGCGAACCGGGCAACACGATAGGTGTCGGCGCGGCTCTGGCTCAACACTCGACGAAGGCGACCGCCAGGCCACCGCGCGAGGTTTCCTTGTAGTTGGCATGCATGTCGGCGCCAGTGTCGCGCATGGTGCGGATCACCCGGTCGAGGGAAATGAAGTGCTCGCCATCGCCGCGCAGGGCCATCTGTACCGCATTGATCGCCTTCACCGCGGCGATGGCATTGCGCTCGATGCAAGGGATCTGGACCAACCCACCCACCGGGTCGCAGGTCAGCCCCAGGTTATGCTCCAGGGCGATTTCGGCAGCGTTTTCCAATTGCGGCGGGGTCGCCCCCAGCAATTCAGCCAGGCCCGCCGCCGCCATCGAGCACGCCGAACCGACCTCGCCCTGGCAACCAACCTCGGCGCCGGAAATCGACGCGTTCTTCTTGCACAGAATGCCCACCGAGGCCGCCGCCAGGAGGAACGCCACTACGTCGTCGTCGCAGGCACCAGGGTTGAACTTCATGTAGTAGTGCAACACGGCCGGGATGATCCCCGCCGCGCCATTGGTGGGTGCGGTGACCATGCGCCCGCCGGCGGCGTTTTCTTCGTTGACCGCCAGGGCGAACAGGTTGACCCACTCCATGGCGCTCAGCGTCGTGCCGATCACGTTGGGCTTGCCCAGCTCCTGCAGGCTGCGATGCAGGCGCGCGGCGCGACGCTTGACGTTGAGCCCGCCGGGCAGGATGCCTTCGTTGCGCAGGCCGTTGTCGACGCACTCGCGCATCGCGCCCCAGATCTTCAGCAGCCCCCCGCGCACTTCATGCTCTGGGCGCCAGGCACATTCATTGGCCATCATCAGTTGGCTGACGCTCAGGTTGTGGGCCTTGCACAGGGCCAGCAACTCGGCGCCGCTGGAGAACTCATAAGGCAATTCCACCTGGCCAGCGTTCGCCTCGGGTGCGTCGATCTCGCCTTGCTCGACGATGAAGCCACCGCCCACGGAAAAATAGGTCTGGCTGAACAGGCTGGCCTGACCGTCGAAGCATTCCAGGGTCATCGCGTTGGGGTGATAGGCCAGGTCTTCGTCGAGCAGGCGCATGTCACGGGCATACTGGAACTCGACCGGGTGGCTGCCGTCGAGCATCAGGTTCTGTTCCTTCATGACCTGGTCGATGCGCGACTCGATGCTGTGCGGGTCGATGCGGTCCGGCCACTGTCCCATCAGCCCCAGCAGGCAGGCCCGGTCAGTCGCGTGGCCGACACCGGTGGCCGAGAGCGAACCGTACAGGCGCACCTCGACCCGCGTCACGCGGGTCAGCCAGCCACGCTCGCGCAGGGCCTGGGCGAAGGTCGCCGCCGCGCGCATGGGGCCGACGGTGTGGGAGCTGGAGGGGCCGATGCCAATCTTGAAAAGGTCGAAAATACTGATAGCCATGCTAATGCCTGGCCGTGATCACAATGGACAATGCGTCACGGCTGTCTGGAAAAATTGAGCGGTATTGCGAATTTGCGCGATACTGCCTCGCCAAGGTCGTCATGACCAACGAAACTTCCTACACAAGCCTTTAGCAGTACTAAACGATGAAAGGATCCCTCAATGGCCAGGTGTTCGTCTGGCTGCATGTGTTCTCCTGCGCCGCGCGGCACCTGTCGTTCACTCGCTGCGCCGAAGAGCTGCACATCACCCCCGGCGCGGTCAGCCAACAGATGCGCTTGCTCGAAGAGCGCCTGGGCTTTCGCCTGTTCCTGCGCCGCGCCCGAGGTGTCGAGCTGACCGCCGAAGGCCAGCGCCTGGCGCAGACCGTGGCCGAGGCCTACGGCGGCATCGAAGCGGAATTGCTGCGCCTGGATGCCGGCGAGATCCGCGGCACCCTGCGCCTGCGCTCGATCCCCTCGTTCCTGGCCAAATGGCTGACGCCACGCCTGCCACGCTTCCAGCAGCGCTACCCGGACATCGCGCTGCGCCTGGTGGCCGAGGACAGCAACCAGGCTCTGCACCCGGAAGACTTCGACCTGGCCATCGACCTCAACGACGGCAGCTACCCGGGCATGCTCTCCACCCCTTTGCTGGACGAACAGATATTCCCGGTGTGCTCGCCCGCCCTGCTGCGCGGCCGCCCGCCCCTGCACGGGCCGGCGGACCTGGTGCACTACCCGCTGCTGCACGACATCACCGCCTGGCGCGGCAGTTCGGAATACGCCGAATGGGAGTTCTACCTGGAAGGTATCGGCGCGCAGGGGCTGGACGTGCGCCGGGGGCATACCTTCAACCGCAACCACCTGACCATCGAGGCGGCCATCGCCGGGGTTGGCGTGGCCATCGCCCGGCGCACGCTGCTCAACGACGAACTGGAACGTGGCGCGCTGATCGTGCCGTTTGGGGTGCCGATCGCCAACCACAAGCGCTATGTGCTGCTGTACCAGCCGGGTGGGCTGAGCCAGCCGGGGGCGCGGGCGGTGCATGACTGGTTGGTTGAGGAGGCGCAAGGTTTTCGCACTGTGCACCCGTTGTCCGAAGTTACCCAACCGCTCTAGGTGTTTCGTTGCCTGCTCCTCTCCCCGATGTCTTGCGAGTGAGTGGCCCGCACTGGATCCCCGGTGCAATGTCCTGGGAAGCACCGCGCTGCGCCACCTGGCAGTTTTGCCAGTAGCGACGTTCCCTTGAGGCTCGTAATTTCACCTCGAGAGTGGCAACGAATCGGGGCACGTGATGCTGGGGTTCAAACGCAGGCTTGGGCACAGCGCGCTGGTGGCACTTCTGGCGCTCTGGCCCGTCCTCGCCAGCCATGCGGCGTTGGTCGTGCCGTTGTTCAGCCTGCAGCCTGAATCGCAAACCACACTGGCGCGCAACGCCGCCGACCCGGTGTGGCAAGCCCTGGAAGGCCGATCACGGCCACCGCGCCTGTGGCCGATCGCGTTACATATCGAGCAGGTGGAGCCAAGTCGCGAGGCCCTCACGTTCCGCATGCCCGACGGACGTATCCAGACCTACCACCGGTACCAGATCCTGTGCGAAACCCCGGAGCTGTTCACCTGGGTTGGCAGCACGTCACACGGAATACTCGACGAGTTCAACAGCGTCTACCTGACACGCCATGGCCAGGCGCTGGTCGCCATGGCCACCCTCGATGGCGAGCGGTACCGCATCGAGCCGCTGGCCGACGGCAGTCACGTCCTGCTTGCCAGCGTCCCGCAGCCAGACCATGCAAGCCCCCATCACCGACAGCTGACCGGCAGGGCGCCTCCCTTGCTGCCGCGCCAGCGGGACGCTGCGGCATCAATGGATATCCCGGTGGTGCGCGTACTGACGCTGGCCACACGAAGCGCGCAGGAACAATTGGGCGACCTGCGCGCCAGCACGGCGAACGCTCTGGCCATGGCCAATGTCGGCCTGCGTAACAGCGGCATCGCCATGCGCGTCGAAAGTGCCGGCATATTCGCGTTACCTTGGCGTGAGCCGACAGGCATGGGTTTTCGCGAGATGCGACAGAAGCTGGAGGACGCCACCGACGACGAACTGGGGCAGCCAGCCAATGCCCGGCGCGCGCAAACACTTGCCGATGTGGTGATGCTGTTGGCCGTGCACCCTGCCAACCAGGGCATCGCCTACTCCGGTGCCACGCGAGAGCAGGCTTTCGCCGTGGTCAACGCCCACGGTCTGGCCAACCTCACCCCGGCCCACGAACTGGGGCATATGCTGGGTGCCCGCCATGATCGTGACGATTACCGGGAGGCTGACCCGCGCTCCCACGCCTACGGCAAGCGCTGGCCGGGCAGATGGCGCTCGGTGATGTCCTATGCCTGCGACACCGACGAGCCGTGCCTGCGTATCAATTACTGGTCCAACGCCCAGTTGAGCTATGACGGCCTGCCACTGGGCGATGAGCACAGCGACAGTGCCCGCACCTTGAACGCACAGGCTCGACAGGTCGCTGGCTTCTACCCCTCCCCCAGGCATCCGCCCCGCGATCTCTGTTCACCCCCTTGGGCGACTCAGTAAGCCTGCTTGCCGGTAAACGCATTGAGCGTGCGCACCAGGATCACGAAATCGAGCCACAGCGACCAGTTGTTGATGTACTCGATGTCCGAATCCACGCGTTGGATCATCTGCGCGATGTCCTTGGTTTCACCTCGATATCCACGCACCTGGGCCAGGCCGGTCATGCCGGGCTTGATGTTGTGGCGGGCGAAGTAGTCGACGATGTCCTGGGAGTACAGGGTGTCGTGCTGCAACGCATGGGGGCGCGGCCCCACCAGGGACATCTCGCCGGTCAGCACGTTGAACAGCTGCGGCAGTTCGTCCAGGCTGGTACGGCGGATGAACGCCCCGATCCGGGTCAGCCGTGGGTCGTTCTTCTGCGCCTGCTTGACCACACCGTCCTGCGGCTGGTGCACGTGCATGCTCCTGAACTTCCAGATGCGGAACGACTCCCCGGTCCATCCGGTGCGCTCTTGCCTGAAGAATACCGGCCCGGGGCTGTCGAACTTGATGATCGCGGCCAGCGCGAGCAATACCGGTGAGGCGCACAGCAGGATCATCGCCGCCAATACTCGGTCTTCAAGGTTCTTCAGGAACAGGCTCATCCCGGTCAGCGGGGTTTCCGACAGGGTCAGCACGGGAATCCCGGCGATCTCGCGCACGCTGTGGTTGATCAGGCGCAAAGAGAAGATGTCCGGCACCCAGTTCACGGCAATGCACTTGTCGAGCAGCTTCATGTACACGTCGTTGATCACATCGGAGCCGCCCAGCGGCGTGACCAGGTACACCGTCCTGATCGCGTTTTGCGCAACGATGCCGTCGAGTTCGCTGATGTGCCCCAGCACCGGCAGGCGCGACTTGATCTGCGGGGCCTCGTTGTCGGCGGCGTTGCCGTCGTCGACCAGCACGCAACCGACGACCCGCTCACCCAGCCAGGGGTTGTTGCTGATCTTGAGGTACAGGAACTCGGCCAGGTCGCCGGCGCCGATGATCAGCACGTTCTCCGGCCTGGAGGCATGCGCCATGTAGCGCTTCTGCACCTCGCGCACGGCGATATGCAGGAACAGCTGCACTGCATAACCGATGACGAACAACTGCCCCACCAGCATCCGCGAATACTGCTCGCTCTGCTTGGTGAGGAACGCCATCACCGCCAGGAAGCAAAACGTCGCCGACCACGCCTTGAACAAGCGGAAGGCCTTGCGCGTCAGCCCGACGTTGCTGCGGTAGATGCCGTAGTGATCGTAGATCACCGCCAACGCCCCGATCAGCAACAGCAGCATGATCACGTAGTCGGAGGTGATGAAACCGAATTGATCGTAGATCAGGTACCAGGCCACGCCAGTCACGGCGATGCCATCCAGGCCGGCCTGGATGGCGTTGCTGACGCTGCTTCTGCGCTGGAGCAAGGAGCGACTGCTGCGGGGTTCGAACACCATGGTCAGGCCTCATCGAAAAGTGAGTGAGCAAATGCCTGTCTTTCACGCCGGGCGATCAGCCAGCGACCTGTGCAATACAAAGCGAGGGTGTGCGATGACACGTGCCGCAAGCAGGCGGCGGCGGGATGTTCCCATGATGTTCATAACCCCTTCGGCGCGCCTTCAGGTACCTATCCCCCACAGGACTGATACGACGGCGTACGCGATTCCATGTTGACGGTTCACGGGTGCAGGTCTGATATCACTGTAGCAGCGCCAGGCCATCAGTGTGGTGCAGTACATCCGGACATCCCCCCCGTAGGAGCGGCTTCAGCCGCGATGCAGGCGACGCGATGCCTGTTCTTCATGCGCCCTTTGCCACCGTTTTGCGCAGCAACACCGCACGCAGCAAAAACAACGGATTGCCCACCACATAGCGCATGAACAGGCGCCTGGGCTCCCTGGCCAGGCGGAACACCCACTCACCGCCCAGTCTTCGCAGCCACTGCGGCGCCCGTTCTACCTTACCGCCAAGAAAATCCAGGATCGCCCCGCCGCACACCACCACGCAAGGCTGGCCACTGGCGGCCAGCGCGGCGGCCAGCGCCTCCTGCTTGGGCATGCCCATCCCCAGCACAATCAGCTCGGGCCGGGTTTCACGGGCAAGCCGCAGATAATTGTCGAGTTCGGCAAAACCGTCACAGACCGAGACCGGCTGGGTGCCGAAGCATTCCACGCTGCGGCTCACCGCCTGCCCGAGATACGGTTCGCGCGTGCCCCAGAAGGCCACCCGCCGCCCCTTGTACGCGGCCAGGAGCTTGGGAATGAAGTCGGTGCCATTCATGTTGAGGCCGGGCTCCAGGCCCAGCTGGCGAAGCAGGATCGCCATGCCGGAGCCGTCGCGCAGCAACACATCGGCCACCACCAGCGCCTGGCCGAATTCGGCATTGTGAGTCACCAGGTTCATGGCATGGGCGTTGACGAACGCCAGCACGGTCGTCTTGTCGGGCCGGGACAACCGCTCGATCAGCCGCTGCTCGGCCGCCGGGTCGCCAACCACGTGCAGTCTTTCCACGAGCCTCTTCCAACGGATGCGCCACGCCTGCCTGTCCATCAGCTGTCATCCCGTTTCGAACGCACCCAATCGACCTGGCGCCTGACCAGGAAGCCCAGGTACAGGGGAATTTTCCTCATCGCGTAGAACGGCGCATACAGCAGCGTCGAAAACGGAATCAGCTCACGGGCGAACCGCCCCCAGGCCAGCAGCACCGCCACGCCCAGCAGTGCCAGGGCGCCACTGCAGATAAGCGCGGGCAGCAGCAGGCCAGACAGCGCGAAGACCAGCCAGGTGAGGCAGAAACAGGCGGTCAGTGCCAGCACCAGCAGCGCCAGCGGTGGTACCAGCAGGTCCAGGGCCAAGGCCAGCAAGCCTACATTGCGCTGCCCCACCGCCCCGGCCAGCAATCGGGGGGCCTCGCCAAACAGTACACCCAGGTGACCGTGCTCCCAGCGCTTGCGCTGGTTGGCCAGGCCTTCGTCGCTGCCGGGGAACTGGCTGTCGACCTGGGCCGCCTGGCAGAACAGCGGCGGCTTGCCTGCGCGACACAGGTCCAGGCCCAGCTTCAGGTCCTCGACCAGATGCCCGCTGGCGAGATCGATGGTGGCCAGGTCCCGCCAGGCGAAGGCCATGCCCGAGCCCATCAGCTGGCACGGCAGCCCCAGCCGCGCCCAGCCACGCGGGCGCACCAGGTTCTTCACCCGCCAGGCGAACGCGGCGATCTGCACCTTGAGCCCGGCGCCGGCCGGCGCATGCATCAGGTAGAGAGCCTGCACCGGTCGGGCGCTGGCCAGGCAGCAGCGGGCCATCTGGTCGATGGCGCCCTCGCCCACCTGGCAATCGGCGTCGATGACGATCACCACCTCAGGCGGTTGCTGCGCCAGGTGACGGACACCGAAGTCCAGGGCGTAGCCCTTGCCACGCCGCTGCGCGTCCTGGCGCTCCACCACCTGCGCACCGGCGGCGCGGGCCAGCTGCGCGGTGTCGTCGGTACAGTTGTCGGCCACCACCAACAGCCGATCGCCCGCCTGCAATTGCGGCAGGAGGCTCGCCAGGGTCGAACGGATAATCGTCGACTCGTCGTGGGCCGGTACCAGCACGGCCACCTGCCCGCGTGCCCCTGCCGTCGTCGGCAGCGTGCGTGCAGGCAAGCAGGCCAGCAGCACCTGGGCAACCAGCACCAGCACTGGCAAGAGCAGTGCGATCGTGACCACCATGAGCAACCACGCCAGTAGAGTCATCATGCGGGCGCCCTGAAGTGGCCGGCCAACCTGGCCGCCTCGGTGTCGATATCATGGCGTTGCAGCACGCGCTGGTAGGCCGCCTCGCCCATGCGCTGCAACACCGCTTCGGGTTGCGCCAGGCAGTCAGCCATGGCTGCGGCCAGTTCCTGCACGGCGCCGGCGGGAAACAACCAGCCGTTGTCGCCCTGGCGCACCAGTTCGGGAATGCCCGCCACGTAGGTGGTCAACACCGGGCGGCGCAAGGCCATCGCCTCCATGATCACCACTGGCAGGCCCTCGGCGAAACTCGGCAGCACCAAGGCCCGAGCCGCCAGGATCTCCTCGCGAACCTGAGCGCTGCTGATCCAGCCGGTAATACGTACCTTGCCCTGCAACCCGTAACGAAGGACGAGGGCCTCGATCTCGGCGCGCATTTCACCGTCCCCTGCCAGCACCAGCTCGAACGCCAACGCCTGTTCCGCCAGGATCCGGGCAGCTTCGAGCAACAACAACTGGC
Organism: Pseudomonas sp. MWU13-3659; assembly: GCF_023757525.1. Taxonomy (NCBI): domain Bacteria; kingdom Pseudomonadati; phylum Pseudomonadota; class Gammaproteobacteria; order Pseudomonadales; family Pseudomonadaceae; genus Pseudomonas; species Pseudomonas sp. MWU13-3659. The sequence continues at coordinate 78,573 of NZ_JAMSHW010000003.1, forward strand.
CCTTCTGCTCGCACAACCGCCCCACGCACACCAGGCGCGGGGCCGCAGGCACGGCGACGGCGTCGACCTCGTGAAAACTGCGCTCCAGGCCGCAATGCACCACCTTCACCTTGGCCCAATGCTCATGGGCCACCCAACGATACAGCTGGCTGCGCCCGTAGGAGCTGACCGCCGCGACAAAGGCCGCGCGCCGGACCTTCTCGCCCATGTGCAGGAACTGCGGCTTGTCGAACTCTTCCGGCCCGTGCACGGTAAAGCTGTAGCCCGGGCCACCGAGGGCGTTGGCCAGCATCACCACTTCGGCCGAGTTGGTGCCGAAATGCGCGTGCACATGCTCGGCGCCAGCGGCCTGCAACCATTGCACCAGGCGGCACGCCTCGGCCAGGTACACCAGATGGTAGGGCCAGGGCCGGTCGGCCCGGCGCCCCGTGCGCAAGGCCAGGCGCAGCGCGGCAAGAAAGCGCCGGGGTTGCGCCCTCAGCAGTTGCCACGTAGGCGCCAGCAACCCGCGCAGGCCGTCTTGCAGGATGTAGCGGGTCCTGTCCCGCTCCACCAGGTCTTCGCCGTCCTGCAGCTCGGCGTCCCAGCCGCGCAAGGCGATGCGCTGGATCTCGAAGCCCTGGCGCTCCAGCGCCAGGATTTCCCGGCGAATGAAACTGTGGCTGACCTTGGGGTACTGGTTGATGAAGTAAGCGATGCGCATAAGCCCCCGAAACGATCCCTGCGTCCTCGAATGACAGGCCTTTGCTACTTCAGGCTGTCGATGGCCGACGATGGCTGGCCGGCCGGTTCACTCACATGGACGACATCCTGGTAGATCCCCTGGAGCTCCAGGGCCTGGTCACTGCACAAGGTGATGCCGTCCTTGAAACGGTTGCGATGCTGCACATAGCGCTGCGGGTGGTCGAGAATGTCGTCGAGCACCTCGCGCAGGTAGCGCTCATCCGAACTCAAGGGAATGATGGTACCGTTCACGCCGTCGACGATATCCTCCACCGTGCCCCCGGCGTCGGTGCTGACCACCCAGACATCCCGCACCAGCGCCTCGCGTATCGCCAGGCCGAAGGTTTCTTTCCACTGGGTAGGGAACAGCAGCACATCGATGCCGGAAAAGAACGCATCGATATCCGCCTGGGTGTAGCCGGGGATGATGCTGACGGTGCCCGGAATCTTCACGCTGTGCCGGTTGAACGAGCGAAAACCCAGGTGCAGCAAGTTGTCGACCACTTTCAACTCATAGTCGGAACGCTCCAGCGAAGCAAATGCGCGGGTGATCAGGTTGATCCCCTTGATGGACGAGTTGCCGCCGACAAAACCGAAGCGCAGCATCTGCCCAGGGTGTTTCAGGTAGTCGGCCGCAGGCGCGAGGATGCCGTTGCGGTTGATGCGGATCTTGCCGGCGTCAAAACCATTGGCGATATACAGGTTCCGGGCGAATGTGCTCGGCGCCAGCAGCAGGTTGGCCGTTTTCAGCGTGTCGGCGAGGAAGCGCTGGCGGTAGGCGTTCAGGGGCGGGTCGTCGACACAACGGGCACACACGTCGCCCTGGATGGTGGTCTGCCCGCAGTACTGCCCGTGTTTGTCGATCATGAACTGGCGACCGCAGATCCACCAGGCGTCATGCAGGGTTACCACGAACGGCACGCCGGCCTTGCGGCAACTGTTGGCCAGCAGCGCCCCCAGCCCCTGGATGGAGTGCAGGTGGACGATATCCGGCGCCACGCAGGCGAGCACCTGCTCGAACACCGCGACGGTCGCGGGGTTCTCGAAGTCCTCGTGGGGCGAGCGCGTCTCGGGCAACCCCACACCGATGACCGGTGCCCCGTGTGCCTCGTACCTGAGAAGCCCGTAGGGCGTGACCTCGGACACCGGCAGCGAGGTGAAGATGAACGACTGCCAGGCGGACATCTCGCCCATCAGCCGCACCATCTGCTCGGCGACGACAGTGGCACCGCCGAAGCTGCGGGGGGCGAAGAAGATATTGGCGGACAGCACACGCCTGCCAGGCGCGGCCGCGGGTATCGGGAACAGGCGCCTGACCTGCTCCGTTTCCCGGTCGCCGGTACCCGCCTCGACCAGCGTGACCTGGCGAGCACCCGCCTCTTTCATGGCCAACGCAAGCTCTGCTGTCGAGGCGAGCGCCTGGTCGCAGGACAGCAGCGCCTGCCGGTGCAGCGCCACGGCCACCATGAGCCGATCGACGGCCTCCGCGCTCAGCCCGGCCATGTCGTGCGCCCGTCGATAGGCCTGGGGGTCGAAGGTCAGTTCGTCGCTGTCCCAGCAGGACATCACCTCGAGCCGCCGGGCTTCATCGAGCAGCAGCAGCACCTGCGGGCTGGCGGGCACGCGATGCAGAATCACCGCCCCACTGGTCTGCAGGGCATTCAGGCAATGCACGTGGTTGCGCCAGTCAAGCACCCGGCACCGGTAGCCAAGCCCTTCGAGCAGTTGCCGGATCTGCCCAGGCCGTGACTTTGCGAGCGCCACCGGTTCGACTTCGACCAGCAGCAGTACCTCCCGCGGAAACAGTTCACGCGCCGCGACCCGCGGCGTGTCCAGCGCCAGGCTCTTGCGCTTGATGTCCGGTGGCTTCCACAACACGCCCGGCCCTTGCTTGAGCAACTCGCGCCAGGCTTTTCTCAACGTGGAATACAGCCCAGCCTTGCGCAGGTAGGCGATGAATCGCTGGTCAGGCCGTGGTTCGGTCTGAAACTGCCGAACGAGCGCCGCCAATTTCGCCTTGAACCACCCAGGTTGCGGCGCAGGCCCCTTCTCCTGTTCAGCCAGGACCTGCCCCAGGCGTTGCCGGTGGGGGTCCATCCGGTTTCCCGACAGCACGGCCTCGACATGGCTGAAGACATCGTCCAGCAAGGCCTGGCGCCGGCGATACATCGCCCGTTTTTTCGGTGGGATGTCATCAGGCGAACGTTGCGCGGCCGCCAGCGGAAGGCTGAAGAAGTCCTCGCGCGTAGAGGGCGTCGCGCCATGCTCCTCCCAGATCACGTCGTAGTTGGCCGCCAGGTCATGGGCTTTCTCGGCACCGAAATAAGCGTGACGGTGATGCCGGTGGGCGTCGCCAACGGCATAGATGTGCACGGCGCCAAGCGTCCTGGCGATGCACTTGACGACCTCGATCAGCAGGCTTCGCGGCCGCAGCCCCTCGAAGTCCTTGGTCAGGTCGCGGTAGATGTTCAGCGAGGTCTCGCTGTCGATGCCTTTGTGGATGCCCTGGACCGCGCCGATGAACAGGTTCAGCACGTTGTCCGTGCGGCGCAGGGTGAACGCCAGCGAGGCCACGCGCAGGTCGCCCTGGAACAGGTTCAGCACCAGCTCCCCTTCGCGCTTGAACCAGATCGCCCGGTCCAGCAGCAACGAGCAGGCCGGGGAATAGCGGGAAAGGTCGCACAGGGCCAGCCGCTCTTCGCGCCCCAGCAGCACCAGCGCGGGGAAGTGCCGGGTGACCACTTCATAGTGCGAGGCCAGGGCGTCGAAGCGCTCCTGGGCATCCCAGTCCTTGCTGATGTAAGGCCATTGCACGACCCCGACGCAGTCAAGGCCCAGCCGGGCGAAACGCTCGGCACCCAGGGCGCCGGACATGCGCTGCAAGAACGCGCGCAAGGCCGGCCACTCCCTGACCATCAGCACCAGCAGCTTGAGCTTGTTTTTCAGTGCCCGCAGCGCAAACCCGGGTTGCACGGTGAGCACACTCTTCACGATCGCTCTGAAGTACATAGGCCTCTCACTTGTACTCGATCAATACCGGCTTGCCGGTAGTGAACCTGTTCATCATGAACTTGACCTGCCCGAGCATCTCCGGAAACTTCCCCAGCACCAGGAACACGGCCTGCAACCAGTTCTCGCGAGCGGACCTGCCACCCCGGCGTGCCAGGCGCGCGGCTTGCAGCGGGTAGACCAGCAACAACAGCAAACCCCAGCCCCCCAGCGCCAGGCTCGCCACCCCGATCGCCAACGGCAGCCCCAGGCCCCAGATCCAGGCACGCCGCGCTTCGCGCCGCCAATGCCGCTCGGGCGGCCCACCATGCAGGGAGGCCCCTTCGGCGAACGCATACCCGGCGCGCAGGCTGCGCCGCCACCACTGGCCAAAACGGGTCATGGCGGCATCATGCAGGGTCATTTCCTGGTCGAGCCGCCAGATCTTCCAGCCACTGGCACGCAGACGAATGCACAATTCGGGCTCTTCACCGGCGATCAGGTCCGGGCGATAGCCGTGGACCGCGCTGAAGGCGTCCACCCGCATCAGCGCATCGCCACCGCAAGCCTTGGTCTCCCCCAGTGGCGTGTCCCATTCCAGGTCGCACAACAGGTTGTAGACCGAATGCTGCGGGTAGCGCTCGCGGCGCCGGCCACACACCACCGCAACCTGCGGGTGTGCATCGAGAAAGCCTTGCGCTTCAGGCAACCAGCCAGCCACCACCTCACAGTCGCCATCGACAAACTGCACATGGCGCATGCCCGGCAGCAGGCGTTGCAACAGGGTGAAGCCTTCGTTGCGCGCACGCGCCGCGGTAAAGGGGATGGTCAAGTCCAGCGCCAGCACGTCGACCCCTTGCCGGCGCGCCATCGCCACCGAGCCATCGGTGGAGCCGGAGTCGACGTAGACGATCTGGTCCGCCGCCTCCCGCACCGACGCCAGGCAGCGTTCAAGACGAAGGCCTTCATTGCGGCCGATCACCACCACTCCAATGCCTGTCACCCTGGGCCTCACTCAATTGCCTTGAATGGAAAATTCCCTCTATCACCACGCCCCGTCGGCACACTCACGGGCATTGCACGGCGTCGTGGCGCGCCCGGGTCTTGATGGTCGCCGGCACACCGACGGCGATCGAGTTGTCCGGTACATCGGTCAGCACCACGGCGTTGGCGCCGATCACCACGTTGTTGCCAATGTGGATTTCACCCAGCACCTTGGCCCCGGTGCCGATGTCGACGTTGTTGCCGAACACCGGCGCGATGGGGCGCTCGACATTCTTCAGGCCCACCACCACACCGTTGCGAATCCGGCAGTCGTCGCCGAAGCGGGCGTAGCCGCTGATGACGATGCCGCCGAAATGGTCGATGACGAAGTTGCGGCCGACCTCCACTTCGCACGGCAGCTCGATGCCGGTGAGGATCTGCACCAGCTTGAACAGCACCTTGTAGATGAACGACAGCAGCTTGCGCAGCAACGCCGGGCGCACGCCGTAGCGCCAGCGCCCGAAACGATAGACCAGCATCACCCAGAACCCTTGGGCACCCCAGTCGCCTCCATATGCTCGCAAGTCCGCGCGAATGTTCTCGAACATGGCTTCACCTAGCGGGTGGGTTGAGTGGCGTAACGGGTCTTGCGCAACAACGACCAGGTGGCCTGGTTGTGCCGCCAGCAGGCCTGGATCGCGGCCCAGCCGCGCCCTTTGAGCAAGGCCTTGAGGGCCAGCACCAGGTCGCCCAGGCACACCAGCGCCATGTGCAGGACCAGCCCCGACACACCGTGGTGCTTGCGGAAGTACAGCAGCTCGCTCTCGATCTGGTAGGCGCTGATCTGCCGGCTGGCCGCCTCCAGCTCGGCCACCGACTTGGAGCTTTCACCACCGATGTGCACGACCGTGGTGTAGGGGTAGAACACCACCTTCCAGCCCGCTTCCTTGACCCGTTTGCAGTGGTCGACCTCTTCGTAGTAGAGGAAGTAGCGCGGGTCGAACAGCCCCACCTGGTCAAGCACCTCCCGCCGGACCAGGTAGAAGCAGCCGGGCAACCAGTCGCACTCACGCACCGCGTCGTGGTCCCAGGCCATCTCGTCGACCATCTTCAGGCCGGGGAAAAAGCGCCCGAGCCCGGTGCGCGCGACGAACACGTTCAATGGCGTCGGAAAGTAGCGGCAGCACGGCTGCAGGTCGCCCTCGCGCCCGACCAGGCGCACGCCCAGCACGCCGCAGTCCGGATGCTCATCCATGTACTCGAGGGTTTTGGCGAGTGAGTCGGCGGCCACGAAAGCATCGGTATTGAGCAGCAACGCATAGCGGCCTTGCAGGTAATCGAGCAATTGATTGTTGGCCCGGCCGAAGCCGACGTTCTGCGTGTTGCTCAGCAACACGGCTTCGGGGCAGACCCGCTTCATGCGTTCCACCGAGTCGTCCACCGAGGCGTTGTCCACCACCAGGTACTTGGCCAGTGTCTCGCCACCGGCCTGGCGCAACGCATCGAACATCGGTTGCAACAGCGATGCGGTGTTGAAGTTGACCACCATCACATCGACGGGCTTGCTATCCATTGCTGCCCTCCCCGAAGAAGTACTCGCGCCTGGCCGCCGCCAGCAGCGGCTCCAGCTCAGGGTCGTAGCCGCCCTTGCGCTCGCTGACCAGGTGGATCCAGGGGTAGGCGGCGCAGCGTGCCTCCACCCGCTCGATCAACTGGTCCATGGTGCAGATGAATTTCGCCGGGTTGCCACCGACCACGCTGTTGGGCGGCACGTCCTTGGTGACCACGGAGCCTGCGGCCACGATGGCGTCGGGGCCGATGGTGACCCGGGGCATGATGATCGCGCCATGGCCGATGTAGCAGTTGTCCTTGATGTCGATGTAGCCCACCGAGTCCAGGTGCTTGCCGCGGGCGTACTCGATCAGCGCGACCACGCTGTCGTGCCCGATCAATGTGCAGTCCGACAGGCCGACATTGCTGCCCAGGCGCACCAGGGTCGGGTCGGTGACGTTGCAGCCGGGGTTGATATGGACGTTGTGCCCCACCGAGTAGAACTTGCCCCAGCGGGTCTGGTAGGCCCCCCAATCCTGCGCATTGGGGTTGCACAGTTTCTTGTAGGTCCCGCCCGCCCGGCCGGTCTTGTTGGCGTAGTAGGCCACCGCCCTGCGTATCCATCCGAACATAGTGCACACCTCGCGAGTCTTTCGATCCTGGAGTGTTCCTGAGGCGAATGGGGCCTGTTACTACCGATGTCGACCTTGCCGCCCACGAACCGTTTCAACCACGGTATTACGGTTACCGCCCTGCCCTTGCCCTCATTTGGCGACGACCACGCCGTTCATCGACTTCATCCGTTCATTCAGGTGATCCGCCAGGCGCACGGCGAACTGCAGCAGGGGCATGGTCGGGTTGGCCGCGGCACCCCGGGCGAAGATGCTGCTGCCGGCGACGTACAGGTTGTTGACGCCGAACACCTTGCAGTTGCTGTCGACCACGCCATGCTCGGCACTGGCGGCCATGCGCGTGGTGCCCATGTGGTGGGCATGGGGCTCGAGCTTGAGCGGGAGGCTGGTGTCGTAGACGAAATCATTGAGCTTGACGAAGCCCAGGTCGCTATCGGCGAACTGCTTGGCCAGTTCGGTGCCGATGCACTTGATGGTGTGCCGGTCCTCGGGGGCCAACGCCCAGTTGACATTGACCTTGGCCACCCCCAGCGCGTCCTTCTCATCGCGCAGGGTGATACGGCTCTGCGGGTTGGGGAACTGCTCGATCATGGTGCCGAAAATGCCATCGCCCGGGCAGCTGAACTTGGCGATGAAGTCGATCTTGCCGGCGACACCCCATTCACAGGCCAGGTTTTCCAGGAAGTCCTTGACCTCGGCGGTCCTGCCGTAGGTCCTGACTTCGGACATCACCGCGGCGGACACATTGCCCTTGCCCGAGCGGTATTTGTCGGCGAAAGCATCGGTGGTGTAGTACGAGCGCAGGCCGGTATCCTGGCCTTCCTTGAGAATGAACGTGCCGATCTCGATGTTCAGGTGGTCCATCAGGCAACGCCCGACCATCCCGTCCTTGTTGACGATGCCGGCCGCCGACAGCGAACCGCTGTTGAGCAGTTGCCGGGCGTTCTCGATGGCACCCATCGCCAGCACGAAATGCTTGGCCACTACCCGCTCTCGGCGCCGCTCGTAATCGGACACCACCACCGAAGCCAGGCCGCCGCTGGCCTTGTCGAACTGCAGGTCGACGCAGTTGCAGTTGATGAAGACATCCAGCCCCGGTGTTTCCTTGAGCTCGGTGTCGTACTTCTGGGCAAACCGTGTGGGTGGGCTGAGCAGGAAGCGGTCGGCGTTGAACTCACCGCCGCCGAGGTCGGCATTCACCGCCCGGAAGTCCGCGCCTTGCCCGATGTCGACGATGTCCATCGCCGCGGGCAGGTAGCGTTCGACCTCGGCATAGGCAATGGGCCAGCCGGGCAGCCCCCCCTGGGGCGGGGTGCTGAAGTCGGTTGCATCGAACGGACGGCAGCGGCCCGCCCAGTGGTTGGAAGTCCCCCCGAGAAAGCGCAGGCGCGTGTCATGGGGGTAGAGTTCAAGGCCCGTCGAGGAGCAGTCGTAGAAGGTCTGCGAACTGTCCGAGTAAGTTTGTCCGCCAGCCTCCAGCAGCACCACGCTCCACCCGGCCTTGGCCAGGCGCAAGGCCAGCGTGATGCCGGCCGGTCCGCCACCGACGATGCAGAAATCATAGGCGCCGCGCAGCGCCTTCTCGGTCTGATAGTCCCTGATCATGCCTGCCCGTCCCGAAAATACTGAGAAGGCAACACCCAGCCGTTGATGATGACGAAGCCGCCTTGCTCAGCCGGTTTGCGCCCAACGACCGTCCCTGTACCCAATACCGCCACCCCCGCGCCCAGCAAGACACATCCACGAATAAAGCCCCTACGACCAGAAGACGGAGTGCAGAACTGAAACTTCCCCATGATCCAAGCCCCATGCCATAGACTGCGTGAATCACAGTGCCCACATCGCGCCTCGATCCCTGCCTGCGCGGCACTGCCCCCGGCGCCCCTGCGCCGAAACACTCGAAATGGTCTCAGAGCCAGTTGAAGAAGCTCGTCGCCAACGCGCCGCAGGCTGCGCCGACGGCAATCATCGGCAGCACCACGAGTTCGCGCTTGAGGTTGAACATGCCCAGTTTGCAATTGACGTAGACGATCAGCACCAGGGTCGGGAAGGAGTGCAAGGCAACGCCCCAGATCGCGTACTTCACGCCGCCGATGGCCAGCAACAGCGGTAACCCGACCCACAGCGCGACCATCCGGATGATGTTGTCCATGGCCTGGTACTTGGTATGCCCCAGGGCAATCCAGACCTGATGGGCCAGGGTGTAGCGCAACGTGAAGAACGACCACGACAGAATAGCCAGCATCGGCCCGGCAGCGGCGTAGCGCTCGTCGTACAACCAGCCAATCAGCATGGGGCTCGCGGTCAGGAACGCGCCGCAGGTGAACAACATCACCAGGTCCACCAGCAGGCGTGAACGGTGGTACAACGCCTTCAGCCGTTCACTGTCGCCAGACCGGGTGGCCTCGCTGAAGGCCGGCAGCGCCACCGTGCCGACCACTTTCAGCAAGCCGGTCTGCAGCGAGCCGAGAATCAGCACCGCGATGGAGTACACGCCCAGCTCCGCAGTGGTCATGCTGGCACCGAACCACATGCGGTCGCCGTACATCGCCAGCACACCGACGATCGACGAGACCAGGATCCAGCGGCCGAACACCACCAGCTCGGCCAGCGCCTCGCGGTCCCACTTCAGGCGGTGAACCGGCCCCTTGATCGCCAGGTGCCCGAGCAAGGTGCCCGCCAGGGCGCCGGCCAGGCCGGCGATCACCAGCGACCAGATGGAGCGGGTGAAGTAACCCAGCACCAGCATGGTGATCAGCCCGACGAGCTGCGAGCCCAGCTCCACCATCACCACGCGCTTCTGCTGGAACGTGCGCAAGGCGACGTCGATATTGGTCGACTGCAACCCGTAGATGATCGCCGACAGGCCGGTGACCGCCAGGATCATGGGCAACTCCGGCGCCGCGTAGGTGGAACCCGCCGGCCACAGATTGGCCAGCTGGGACAGCCACGCGCCCAGCGCCAGCAGCAAGGTCAGGACGAACAGGATGAAGCCGCGGATGATCTGCACGGTCCAGGCCGTGTTGAGGAACAGCGGGTCGTCGCCGCGCGGGCTCTGGATGATGTTCTGGCGCAGGCCGACGTCGGACAGCAGGTGCAGGAGCACCGAGACAGTGGTGGCGATGACCATGATCCCGAACATCTCCGGCAACAGCAGCCGAGCCATGATCAGGTTGCCGCCCAGGCGCATCACCTGTGAGGCGACCAGGGAGAACACATTCCAGGCCCCGGCCCCTAACGCCCGCCTACGAAGGCTCCCCGATGCAGACGCTTCAACTGACGGCATGAGTTCGATCCCTGACTGGATGGCTAGAAGTCACTATAGTTTCAATCAGCCATGATGCTAGCCGTCGTCCACCACCGGATAGGTGAACACCGCCAATGCCTGAACATATTCGTGCGTTGATCGTCATCCTGTTTGCCGCCGGCGTCGTTTTCACGCTCGCCCGCCGCCCGGCAGCAGACCTGATCCCCTACAGCGACTTCAAGCGGCGGCGCAACCTGTGGTTCGCCCTGACGCTGGTGGCATTCTTCTCGTTCAGCTTCTGGGTGTATGCCGCCGCCGCGGCGCTGGTCATGTACTTGGCCGGAAGGCGCGAGCGCAACACCATGGCGCTGTTCTTCATGCTGTTGTTTCTCATTCCGCCAGCTTCAGTACAGATTCCGGGCTTCGGCGTCATCAACTACCTGCTCGACCTCAACCACCTGCGCCTGCTGAGCCTGTGCATCCTGCTGCCGGCGGCGCTGAGCCTCAGCCGCCAGGGCGACACCGTGCGCCTGGGGCGGCTGTGGCCGGACAAGCTGCTGCTGGCGGGCGTCGTGCTCCTGGCCTTGCTGTACCTGCGTGACACCACCCTCACCGACACCCTGCGCCAGGCGCTCTACCTGTATGTCGACGTGGTCCTGCCGTACTACGTGGCCAGCCGCGCGCTCAAGACCCTTCAGGATTTCAAGGACGCCCTGCTGGCCTTCGTGCTCGCCTCGTTCGTCCTGGCGCTGATCGGGGTGGCCGAGTTCCTGCGCCACTGGCTGCTCTATGACGCCTTGCTCGATGCCATGGGCGTGCGTTGGGAGATGTCCAGCTACCTCAGCCGCGGCGGCTCGTTGCGGGCCAGCGCCACCACCGGCCAGGCCATCGCCCTGGGCTATGTCATCAGCGTGGCCGCCGGCCTGTACCTGTTCGTGCAGGGCTTCGTGCGCAGCGGGATGCAGCGCGCCCTGGGTGCCTTGCTGCTGGCGGCCGGCCTGGTCGCGCCACTGTCGCGTGGCCCGTGGATCGGCGCGGGGATCATCCTGGTGACGTTCATCGCCACCGGCAGGAACGCCATCAAGCGCCTGATGCTGCTGGGCATGGCCGGCGTGTTGGCCCTGCCCCTGCTCACGGTGGTGCCCGGCGGCCAGAAGGTGCTCGACCTGCTACCGTTCATCGGCAATATCGAAAAAGAAAACATCACCTACCGCGAACGTCTGCTGGACAACTCGTGGATCGTCATCCAGCGCAACCCGCTGTTCGGCTCGTTCGATTTTCGCAACACCCCGGAAATGCAATCGATGATCCAGGGTGACGGCATCATCGACATCGTCAACACCTACGTGAACCTGGCGCTCAGGGTCGGCCTGGTGGGCCTGGCGCTGTTCGTGGCGTTCTTCGTGGTCATTCTGGTCGGCATCCGTAAATCCATGCACGCCTTCCCGGACAAGGATGACCCGCGACGACAACTCGGGCGGGCATTGCTGGCAACGCTGATCGGCATCATGGTGATCATCTTCACCGTCAGCAGCATCACCGTCATCCCCACGGTGTACTGGTCGGTGGGCGGACTGGGCGTGGCCTACATCCAGATGGTCCGCCAACAGCGCTACGCTCAGGACACCTTGATCTCCAATGCAGGCCTTCAACCCAGGTAAACGCCATGACACGAGGTTTTCTGCGCCGCTTCATAGGGATATCGGCATGCGCTGGCCTGGTGTTGCTGCCATTGGCGGGCTGGGCGGCGGCCTGGAACGTCAGCGTCGACGAGCGCAATGGCCTGCCGGCCCTCACACGGGGTGGCGGGCCGACCATGGCATCCAAGTTCGACTTCTGGGCCAAGGAATGGAGTTGGACAAGCTTCTACACGTCGTTCAAGGTCAACGGAGCTTATGACTACCTGCTCCAAGGCAAGAATAAAGACCTTGATTTCGATCTTTCAGCCGACATCCGCAAGACCTCTGCAAATACCCTGACCTGGAATTTCGACCTGAACGCCCGCAGCCGCAAGGCGAATGTCATGGGCGGCGGTATCACCTTCCAGTTCGACCAGGCGCTGATCGACGGGGAAATGGGCGCCCCGGTGCTGCTGCCCGACAACCGTGGCTGGGCCTGGGGCGGCAATGGGCGGGCGCGGCGTATCGAAATGCGCTTCGAACCAGCGCTGGCCAGGGTGTATTTCGAACGCGGCAACACCAACGAAGTGCGGGCTTTTTTCTATCAGGACCCGATCCTGCCCGGCAGGCAGCAGATCAAGGCCACCCTCGAAGTCAGCGGCGACATCACCCTTGGGCCGACACCGACTGAACGCTTCGGCCTGGCCGACCCCACGCGCTGGCCGGACGACCAGCTCGACTGGCGTACCTCGCCGGTCGACTTGTCGTTCCTCAACGAGGCGGAAAAACCGGCCGGCAAGCGTGGCTTCGTCAAGGCCGCCGGCGAGCAGCTGGTGTTCGCCGACAACACCCCGGCCCGTTTCTGGGGCACCAACCTGTCGGCCTATGCGATCTTCAAGACCCCTGACGACGAGATCAGGCAACAGGCCAAGCGCCTGTCGGCACTGGGCTTCAACCTCGTGCGCATCCACCACCACGATTCCCCCTGGGTCAGCCCGAACATCTTCGGCGACGTCAACGCCCTGCGCGACACCCAGCAACTGAGCGCCGAATCGCTGCGCAAGATCGACTGGTGGATCAAGTGCCTGAAGGAGGAAGGGGTCTATGTCTGGCTCGACCTGCACGTACAGCGCCCTCTCGCCGCCGCCGACCGGATCTATGGCTTCGACGAAGTGGCCAGGGGCGACCGGGCAATCGATCTCAAAGGCTATGCCTATGTAAACCCGACCATCCAGCAAGCGATGAAGCGTTTCGCCGAGCAGTACCTGACCCACGTGAACACCTACACCGGCCTCGCCTACAAGGATGATCCGGCGATCGCCGCGATGCTGATCACCAACGAGAACGACATCACCCAACACTTTGGCAATGCCCTGCTCGAAGACAAGAACGTACCCAAGCACAGCAAACTCTACATGGACGACGCCAAAGTGTTCGCGCTGCGCAACCAACTGCCCACGGAGACTATCTGGCACGCCTGGGAACATGGCCCCTCGAAACTGTTCCTCAATGACCTGGAGCACCGTTTCAACGTCGACATGATCAAGCACCTGCGCGGCCTGGGGGTGAAGGTGCCGATCGTCACCACCAGCACCTGGGGCGGCAACGGCCTGAGCGCCCTGCCGGCGCTGACCGCCGGCGACGTGATCGATGCGCACAGCTATGGCGGCGCCGGCCAGCTCGACAGGAACCCTCTGACCAGCGACGGCATGATCAACTGGATTGCCGCCGCCCAGGTGGTCGGCATGCCGCTGACGGTCACCGAATGGAACGCCGAGCCCTTCCCCACCCCCGACCGCCACTCGCTGCCGCTGTATGTGGCGGCGACCGCCCGGCACCAGGGCTGGGATGCGCTGATGCAGTACGCCTACAGCCAGCAGGCCTTGACCGAAGGCTGGCGTACGGCCGACAACTGGCACGCCTACAACGACCCGGCCATGCTCGCCACCCTCCCCGCCGCCGCGTTGCTTTACCGTCGAGGCGACGTGCAGGCGGCACGTACCCGTTATGTCTTCGCGCCGCCATCGAACATGCTGTTCGGCCAGGAGATCACCCCCGCCAACTCAGCGTTGCTGCGCACCGCCATGACCAAAGGACGACTGCAGGTCGCCATGCCCGCCACGCCCGTTCTGCCCTGGCTGCAACCCAGCACGATACCGGCCGATGCCAAGGTGCTGCGCGACCCCGACCAGTCACTGATCGACGCCAACGCCACCGAGGCGATCACCGACACCGGCGAGCTCAAGCGCAACTGGCAGCAAGGGCTCTATATAATCGACACGCCCCTGACCCAGGCGGCCACTGGTTGGCTTGGCGGCCAGTCGGTCAACCTGAGGGATATCCAGGTACAGCTGAAAACCCCTTATGCCAGCGTCGTGGTGCAGAGCCTGGATGCCAAGCCCCTCGCTCAATCTCGTAGCCTGCTGGTTTCGCTGGGCAGCCGGGCGGTGCCCAAGGCGGACGACAAGACGCCTTTCCATGTCGAACCCCTCGAAGGCACGCTGTCCATCAAGGCTGTCCAGGGTCTGAAGCTCTACAGCCGCGACGCTGCCGGCAAGCAGAGCGAGCTCCCTGTGACTTACAAGGATGGCCGCTACAACCTGCGCCTCGACGGCCAGCGGATGACCAATTGGCTGTTCCTGAAATAGCCATCTAGAGTCACAACAGACCTGTTCTGGCAGCCTGTGATCGGGCCCGCCGACAAGCCACCGCTCCCAGCGCGCGTCAGGGAAGGTTGCACAGGCAAAGGAATCCAGGAGGTTTGCATGAATTTTCTGGTTGTCGGCGGTGCAGGCTATATCGGTTCGCACATGGTCAAGCACCTGTTGTGGGCCAACCATCAGGTGGTAGTGGCGGACACGGCGCCCACCCGTCCGGGGATCCACTGGGTGCAACTGGACATCGCCAATGTCCACGCATTGGACACGCTGCTCGCCGAGTACCGCTTCGACGCCGTGTTCCACTTCGCCTCGTACATCCAGGTGGGCGAATCCGTCGCGGACCCCGGCAAGTACTACCAGAACAACGTTGCGGCCACCCTGACGCTGCTCCAGGCCATGGTGCGGGCTGGCATCGATAAACTGGTGTTCTCCTCCACGGCGGCCGTGTATGGCGACCCGATGGCAACGCCCATCGATGAAGAACACCCCAAGGCACCGATCAACCCCTACGGGCGCAGCAAATGGATGGTCGAGCAACTGCTTGCGGATTTCGACCGTGCCTATGGCCTGAGGTCGGTGTGCCTGCGCTATTTCAATGCCGCTGGCGCGGACCCGGAGGGGCAATTGGGCGAGTGCCACGAACCCGAGACCCACCTGATCCCGCTGATCCTGCAGGCCGCCGCGGGCAGACGCCCGGCCATCACGGTATACGGGCGTGACTACGACACCCCGGATGGCACCTGTATTCGCGACTATGTGCATGTCGCCGACCTGGCCTCGGCCCATGCCCTGGCGGTGGACTACTTGGTCGCCGGTGGCGCGAGCACGGCGTTCAACCTCGGCAATGGCCAGGGTTTCTCGGTGCAGCAGGTGATCGATGCCGCACGCCATGTGACGGGGCGGCCGATCGATATCAGCGATGCGCCCCGCCGCCCTGGCGACCCGCCCAGGCTGGTGGCCGATGCCGGCAAGGCAAGGCAGGTGCTCGGCTGGACACCACAGTTCGATTCACTGGAGCAGATCGTGGCCCATGCCTGGCGCTGGGAGCTGAAATTTCCCTGGCGTTGAATGCAATCCCTTGTAGGAGCCGGCTTGCCGGCGAACACCGGCAATGCCGGTGCCATCCACCGCGTCGCCGGGTTCGCCGGCAAGCCGGCTCCTACAGGGTTTCGTCAGCGAATCTGATGTTTGTGCAGCAACCGATAGAAGGTCGGCCGCGAAACCCCAAGCACCCTGGCCGCTACGCTGAGGTTGTTGCTGTGGCGGTTGAGCACATCGCAAAGCGCCTGCCGCTCGGCCCTTTGCTTGTAATCTTCGAGCGTTCCCAACGGTTGCTCCAACTCGCGAACCTCGTGCAACCCCAGGTCCTTCGCCTCGATCTGCCGCCCCTCGGCCAGCACCAGGCCACGCCGCACCCGGTTGGCCAGCTCGCGCACATTGCCTGGCCAGTCATGCCGGCCCATGGCGGCCAGCGCGCTGTCACTGAACGAGCGCGCACGCCGGCCGGTTTCCAGGCTGTAGAAGTCGGCGAAATGGCTGGCGAGCATCGGCATGTCGCCGTGCCGGTCACGCAGCGGCGCGGTCACCACTTGCAGGACGTTGAGCCGGTAGTACAGGTCTTCGCGAAAACGCCCTTGCTCGATGGCTTTCTCCAGGTCCACATGGGTCGCCGCCAGGACCCGCACATCCACGGGGATCGGCTGGTTGGAGCCCACCCGCTCGATGTGCTTCTCCTGCAGAAAGCGCAGCAGATTGGCCTGCAGTTCCAAGGGCAGGTCGCCGATTTCGTCGAGGAACAGGGTGCCGCCATTGGCCGCCTCGATACGCCCCACCTTGCGCTGGTGGGCTCCGGTGAACGCACCCTTCTCATGGCCGAACAGCTCGGACTGGATCAAGTGCTCGGGGATGGCGCCGCAATTGATCGCGATGAAGGGCTGGTCGCAGCGCTGCGACTGCCGGTGCAGGGTTCGCGCCACCAGCTCCTTGCCCGTACCGCTTTCGCCACGGATCAACACCGGGGATTCGGTCGGCGCGAGCTTGCCGAGCAATTTGCGCAGTTCGCGGATGGGCCGGCTTTCGCCCAGCAATTCGTGTTGGGGTTCGTCAAGGTGCATGGCGCCCTTGCCGCGCAAGCGCGCCATGCCAAAGGCCCGCCCGAGCGTGACCTGGACCCGCGACACGTCGAACGGCAGCGTGTGGAAGTCGAAAAACCATTCACAGACGAAATCGCCGACGTTCTGCATGCGCAGTTCCTCGGCGCTGAGCACGGCGATCCACTCGGTGTTGCTGCGCTTGATCATGTCCTTGACCGCGTCGGGGTGACGCAGGTGTTGCGCCTGCAAGCGCAGCACGCCCACATCGCATGGGTGCTCCAGGGCGGTGTCGAGGACACTGCTGCGCACTTCCCAGCCGATGTCGCGCAGGCCCGGAAGCAGCTGGTGACACTCGTCGCACGGGTCGACGATCAGCAAACGGCGCTGGGATGCAGATTCAGGCATGACCATTCCTTGGCGCCACATAATGGTTTTTTCCGAAGAAACAGTACTTTGCGACGCCCGACTTAACAGTAGCAACGAACTTGACAGCCCCCACTACCGTTGGTCAGCCCAGCCGTAACACTGCGTCACACCTTGGAATTATCGCTAACTATCGACGTCACATCCGGCGACGCGGATAAACGGATAACGGGACTTCTATAAAATATTTTCAAGCGCCGTGTGACTCCAACCCTGATCTGGAGCATCAGTACGAATAACCCCGCGCTGTACCCTTGCCTGGCATAACACCGCGGAACCTATATTTCGCTGTTTGGGACCATAGAGAGACCGAACCATGAATGCCCCGCTCCGTGTCAACGAAGCACTGCTGATCGCCGACCACGCCTTCGAACCCTTCCAGTGCGTCGCCTGGGATGCCCCCAACGGCACGGGCGAGCTGAGCCTGGCGGTGATCGACCGGACCAGCACCCGAATCGGCGCCAAGCAAGTCTCCTCGCGGGTGTATTCCGACCCGGCGCAATGGGCCAGCCTGATCGAGGAAGTACGCGCGGAACTGTGCCAGAAGGGTTACGACCTGCAACCCTGGTCGATGCCGAAATAAACACCGGTGCGCGCAGTTCGCGCACTTGTGCAATTCCCGCATGGCCGTTTTATAACTTTCTTGCGGGTGCGACATACTGTCGCGCACACCCCACTTAATTGATCTGCGTGAACGTGTCTATATGCCGATATTCGGCCTGTAGTTGTTCGGCAAGTTGCCGCGCCCGCCCCACGCGTACAGCCGCCAGTTCCATGTCCACCAATAAAGTGGCGCACGGCAATGGCTGTGGCGTGGCCCACTGACGCAACCGACCGTCGGTCAGTACCAGGCAGCGTTGCACTTCTTGCGGCAGGCGTTTGCGTCGTGCCAGCAACCAGTGGCGCGCCTCCTCCAGCGCGGCGAACAAGGGTGTGCCCCCCCCCGCCCCCAGCCCTTGCAGCCACGGTTGCAACGCTGCCGAGGCCTTGAGGCCGTGGCGCTGCCAGTGTGGCCGGTTGCCGCTTGCGGTGAGCAGCGCCAGGCGCGCCCGTTGCCGGTAGGCCTGGTCGAACAGCTCGGCCAGCAGCCCCTTGGCCTGGGCCAGCGCCTGATGGCGGCGAGTCGAGGCCGACGCGTCGACGATCACCAGCCACAACGCGGGCCCGTCGGCCTGACGTTGCTGCCAGCAGAGATCCTGACGCTGACGAGGCAGGCCCTTGAGCAATGTGGGCAACCAGGCGACTCGCCCGCCATTGGCCACGCGCGGGCGGCCACGGGATGCCCCCTTCAGCTGACCTGCGCGGGGCCTGGCATCCGCCGCCTGGGTGTCGCGCGGGCGGATGCTCAGGGCTTTTTTGCCCAGTTCGGCACCTCGCGCCGCGCACCGCCGGCCACCGGCTGTGGCGGCAATGCCCCCCAGTCGCCCTGCCCTTGTTCACGCTCCTGCCCCCGCGACGGCTCAGCGGCGCCGGCCGGCGCCGGTTGTTGTGCATCGGCGCGCCGTCGGTGACGCAAGGCGAACTCGGCCACCGCCTCGACATCCGCTTCCTCGATGGCCGCGCTGCCGCGCCAGGCCGCATGGGCCCGGGCAGCGCGCAGCCAAACCAGGTCCGCACGCAGGCCATCGACGCCGGCAGCAAAACAGCGTTCGGTGATCCAGGCCAGGGCCTGGTCATCCAGGGGAATCGAAGCCAATTGCTCGCGCGCAGCGTGACAGCGCTCACGCAGTTGTGCCTGCGCTTGCGCCCACTCGGCGCAGAATGCCTCGGGGTCGCTGTCGAACGCCAGGCGTCGACGGATGATCTGCTGCCGGGCGTCGGGTGCCGGCAAGCCGTCGAGGGCGACATTGAGGCCGAAACGGTCGAGCAACTGCGGACGCAACTCACCTTCTTCCGGGTTCATGGTGCCGATCAGCACGAAACGGGCGGCATGGCGATGGGAGATGCCATCGCGCTCGACACGGTTGGTGCCGCTGGCGGCCACGTCCAGCAGCAGGTCCACCAGCGGGTCGGGCAACAGGTTGACCTCGTCGACGTACAGCACGCCGCCGTCGGCATGGGCCAGCACCCCCGGCGAGAAGCGCGCCTGGCCCTGGCCCAGGGCGGCATCCAGGTCGAGGGTGCCGACCAGGCGCTCCTCGGTCGCGCCCAGCGGCAAGGTCACGAACGGCCCATCACCAAGCAGGTCGGCCAGGCCGCGGGCCAGGGTGCTCTTGGCCATGCCGCGCGGGCCTTCGATCAGCACGCCGCCGATCTTCGGGTCGATGGCCGTCAGGCACAGGGCCAGCTTGAGTTCGTCGGCACCGACCACGGCCGCCAGGGGGAATTGCACGGGTTCGCTCATGTTCAGTTGTCTTCCTCGCCGTCGAGCAACTGCTGCTCAAGGCTGTCGCGGTAGTCGCCCGGCTCCTGCCACAGCCCCCGCTGCTGGGCTTCCAGCAGGCGTTCGGTGAGGTCACGCAGGGCCTCGGGGTTGTGCTCACGCATGAAGTCACGGGTGGCCGGGTCGAGCACATAGGCGTCGGCCAGGCCCTGGTAATGATGGTCGTCGATCAGATGGGTGGTGGCGTCGAAGGCAAACAGGTTGTCCACCGTCGCGGCCAGCTCGAACGCACCTTTATAGCCATGGCGCTTGGCGCCGTCGATCCACTTGGGGTTGAGGGCGCGGGCGCGAATCACCCGGTTCAGCTCTTCCTTCAAGGTGCGGATGCGCGGCCGGTCGGCCTGGCTGTGATCACCGTGATAACTGGCCCGGGCGCTGCCGGCCAGGATCTCGGCGGCGGCCAGCATGCCGCCCTGGAACTGGTAGTAGTCGTTGGAGTCGAGCAGGTCGTGCTCGTGGTTGTCCTGGTTCTGCAGCACCGCCTGCACCTGGCTGAGGCGCTGGGCGAACTGGGCGCGGGCCGGGGTGCCCTCGTCGCTGGCGCCATAGGCGTAGCCACCGTGGTTGAGGTAGACCTCGGCCAGGTCGTCGCGGCTGTGCCACAGGCGCCCGTCGATGGCGTTCTGCACGCCCGCGCCGTAGGCACCGGGCTTGGCGCCGAACACCCGCCAGCCAGCCTGGCGGGCGGCCTGCTCGGCGTCCACGCCGTCATTCAGCAGTTTTTCTCGTTCGGTTCGCACGCGGGCGGCCAGCGGGTTGAGATCGTCCGGCTCGTCCAGCGCGGCCACCGCCTGCACCGCCGCGTCGAACAGGCGGATCAGGTTGCCGAAGGCATCGCGGAAGAAGCCCGAAACGCGCAAGGTCACGTCGACCCGCGGGCGGTCGAGCAAGCTCAGCGGCAGGATCTCGAAGTCGTCCACCCGCTGGCTGCCCGTCGCCCACACCGGGCGCACGCCCATCAGCGCCATGGCCTGGGCGATGTCGTCGCCACCGGTGCGCATTGTCGCCGTGCCCCACACCGACAGCCCCAGCTGGCGCAGGTGGTCGCCGTGATCCTGCAGGTGGCGTTCGAGGATCAGGTTGGCCGAGGCGAAGCCCAGGCGCCAGGCCGTGGTGGTCGGCAGGTTGCGCACATCGACGGTATAGAAGTTGCGCCCGGTCGGCAGTACATCAAGCCGCCCACGGCTGGGCGCGCCACTGGGGCCGGCAGGCACGAAACGTCCGGCCAGGGCGGCCAGCAGGCCATCGATCTCGGCGCCGCCGCATGCGTCCAGGTTGGGCGCGACCTCTTCGCACAGGGCGCGCAGCACTTCCCGCACAGGCTGCCAGCACGGTGCATCCGGCAAGCCGGCCTCGCCCGCCAGCGCTTGCTCGATCAAGGTGACCGCCAGCAGTTCCAGTCGCTCGCGGGTGTCGCCCTGGGTGCGCCACAACCCGGGATCACAGGCCTGCAACAATGCCGGGCGCGACCCTTCCCAGGCCTGGCCCAGGTCGCAATCGAGCGGGTCGAAGCCCAGCGCCAGCGCCTTGGCCAGGGCGCGGATCAGGCTGGCGTTGCCACCCTTGCCGTCCCCCCGCTCGACCCGCAATAGCGCCAGCAAGGTGTCGCTGCGCAAGCGCCCCTGGGGTGACTGGCCGAACACATGCAGGCCATCGCGGATCTGCGATTCCTTCAGGTCGCACAGGTAGGTGTCCAGACGTGGCAGCCATACCGCGGCGTCGTCCAGTTGCCCTTCAAGTTGCAACTCGCGGTCGATATGGTTGGCCTTGACCAGTTCCAGGATGTCGCGCTGCAGCTCGCGGGCACGGCGTGGGTCGAGCAACTGGGCCTCATAGTACTCATCCGCCAACTGTTCCAGATGCCGCAACGGGCCGTAGGTTTCGGCGCGGGTCAGCGGCGGCATCAGGTGGTCGATGATCACCGCCTGGGTACGCCGCTTGGCCTGGGCGCCCTCGCCCGGGTCGTTGACGATGAACGGGTAGATGTTCGGCAGCGGGCCGAGCAACGCATCCGGCCAGCATTCATTGGACAGGCCCACGCCCTTGCCCGGCAGCCACTCCAGGTTGCCGTGCTTGCCGACATGGATCACCGCGTCGGCCGCGTAGCCGTTGCGCAGCCAGAAGTGGAATGCCAGATAGCCATGGGGCGGCACCAGGTCCGGGTCGTGGTACACCGCGCTGGGGTCGACCTGGTAGCCTCGGGCCGGCTGGATGCCGACGAAGGTCAGGCCATAGCGCAGCCCGGCGACCATCATGCGCCCCGAGCGGAACATCGGGTCCTGTTCGGGTGGCCCCCAGCGCTCGCGCACAGCGCGCTGGTTCGCCTCGGGCAATGCGCCGAAGGCAATCTGGTAGTCCGCCAGGCTCAGGCTCTGGGCGCAGGGGCGCTGGTCCAGGTGGTCGAGGTCGTTGGTCACCCCACCGAGCAGTTGGTGGATCAGCTCGGTGCCGCTGCCCGGCAGGCCGGCCACCGGATAGCCCTGTGCCTGCAGAGCCTGGAGAATGTTCAAGGCAGCGCCTGGGGTGTCCAGGCCGACACCGTTGCCGATACGTCCATCGCGGGTCGGATAGTTGGCCAGTACCAGGGCGATGCGCTTTTCCTGGTTGTCCAGGCGTGCCAGCTCCACCCAGCGCCGCGCCAGCTCGGCGACGAAGTCCATGCGTTCGGGGTGGGCCCGGTAGCAGACCACATCGGACTGGCTGCGCTCGCTGCGCCAGGCCAGGTCCTTGAAGCTGACCGGCCGGGTGATGATGCGCCCATCCAGTTCCGGCAAGGCGATATGCATGGCCAGGTCGCGGGCGCCCAAGCCCTGCTCGCTCTGTTCCCAGGCAGGCTGGTTGTCCTGGGCGCAGATCGCCTGCAACACCGGCACGTCGCGGCGCAGCGGGCGCAGGTTGGGTTGTTCGGGGCTGGACAAGGCGAAACCGGTGGTATTGATCACCACTTCGGCCTCGACCTCGTCGAGCCAGCTTTCAACCTGATCGAGGCAAGCACGCTCCTTGAGGCTGGCCACGGCGATCGGCAATGGGTTCAGGCCGCAGGCTTGCAGGCGCTGGCAGAACACATCGATGAAAGCCGTATTGGCGGCTTGCAGGTGCGAACGATAGAACAGCAATGGTGCCACCGGGAACGCCGGGTTCCACTCAGCGTACCAGTCCTCCAGCACCGCGCTGACCTTGCCTGGGTGGTACACCGCAGTGCGCGGCAACGGTTGCGGCTCATGCCACGGGTAGTCACGCCCGAGCCATAGGCTGGCCAGGCAGTTGAACAGGTTGACGGCGTTGGCCTTGCCGCCCTGGCGCAGGTAGTGCCAGAGCCGCTCGGCTTGCTCGCCGCGCACCGTGCCCAGGTCGGTCAGTTCCGGATCGGGACGGTCATCGCCGGGCACCAGGATCAGTTGCACGCCTCGGTTGGCCAGTTCCACCAGTTGCTCGACACCATAGCGCCAATAGCCGACGCCACCGTGCAGCGAGACCAGAATCACCTTGGCGTGACGCAGCACCTCGTCGACATAGAGGTCGACCGAGGCATGGTTCTGCACCTGCATGGGGTTGGCCAGGCGCAGGCTGGGGAAGTCCTCCGGCAACTGCTCGGCGGTTTCGGCGAGCAGTGCCAGGTGCGAATCACCGCTGCAGAGGATCACCAGCTCGGCGGGGGTCTGGCCGAGGTCGGCGATGCTGTCGTCCGGCACGAAGCCGCCGGGCTGGGTCCGCAGCAGGTGCATGGGTCAGGCGCCCAGGGCCTGGCGCAGGCGCGCCTCCAGTTGCGCGGCGTCGAGGTCCTGGCCGATCAGCACCAGGCGGGTGATGCGCGGCTCCTCGCTGCGCCAGGCGCGGTCGAAGTGCTTGTCGAAGCGGGTGCCCACGCCCTGGATCAGCAGGCGCATCGGCTTGCCGGGGATGGCGGCGAAGCCCTTGGCGCGCAGGATGCCGAACTCGGTGACCAGTTGCGTGAGGGCGTCGAGCAGCAGGCTCTCGTCGGCTTCGGGCAGGTCGATGGAGATGGAGTCGAAGGCGTCGTGGTCATGGTCGTCGTGGTCATCGCCATCGTGATGCGAGTCGTGGTGGGTGCGGCGGCCATCGATATGCGCCTCGGACTCGGCCCCCACGCCCAACAGCACCTCCAGCGGCAGGCGACCGCTGCTGGCCTCGATCACCTTGACCGCTGGCGGCAGTTCCTCGGCCACCTCTTTACGGACCTTGGCCAGGCCCTCGGCGTCGATCAGGTCGGCCTTGTTCAGCACCACCAGGTCGGCGCTGGCCAGCTGGTCGGCGAACAGTTCGTGCAGGGGTGACTCGTGGTCGAGGTTGGGGTCGAGCTTACGCTGGGCATCGACTTGGTCCGGATACGCGGCGAAGGTGCCTGCGGCCACGGCCGGGCTGTCGACCACGGTGATCACCGCGTCGACGGTGCAGGCATTGCGGATTTCCGGCCACTGGAAGGCCTGGACCAACGGTTTGGGCAACGCCAGGCCGCTGGTCTCGATAAGGATGTGGTCCAGGTCGCCACGGCGGGCCACCAGCTCGCGCATCACCGGGAAGAACTCTTCCTGGACGGTGCAGCACAGGCAACCGTTGGCCAGCTCATAGACGCGGCCATTGGCCTCTTCCTCGCTGCAACCGATGCTGCACTGCTTGAGAATTTCGCCATCGATGCCCAGTTCGCCGAACTCGTTGACGATCACCGCGATGCGGCGGCCCTGGGCGTTGTCGAGCATATGGCGGAGCAAGGTGGTCTTGCCCGAGCCGAGGAAGCCGGTAACGATGGTGACGGGGAGCTTGGCCAGTGTTTTCATGTCGCGGTGCCCTTGGCGGCTGTGGCGCGGGCATGCAGGACGATAGCCACGGGCCCTGTCGGCCTGGCTGGTTCGCCACCGGATCACCCCGCCCGGTTGAAAGTCGAAAACGTCGCGAGGCAGGTCTCCTGGCTCGCACTGTGCCGGCAGGATTGCCAGCGGGATGGCGCCTTCCCGCGCGTGCGCAGTGGCTGTGCCGATCCGTTCCAGTGCCTACAGTTGCGGGGGCAGCCGCGGCATCGACCGCGTTCCCGTCTTAGCTCCGGCCAACGCCGGAGAACCTCGAAGCGGCAAGGCTACGCAGAGCCTGGCTTGCGGTCAACCGCCGCCGCCATTGACGCAATGGTTCGCCCCATGATTTGCTAGCGCATTGCGTTCAGGTGCCCCCTTGGGGTGAAACGGGAAACCGGTGCGTCACGCCTCTCTCTACTAGAGGCCGGACAATGCCGGTGCTGCCCCCGCAACGGTAAGCGAGTGAAGCGTCTTGACCACTGTGCCCGTCGACTCGGCATGGGAAGGTGACGCCAACAACGGAGCCCTGCTCCACCTCGCCAGCCCGGAGACCGGCCTGACACCACATGAACACCCCGCGGTGGGCGGGCGCTGTCGCATACCTGGGCGAGCTTCGTCCGGGGTCGCCGCGCTTGCCCGTTGCCCCAATGCCCGACAAAAGCAACAGCAGAGGAACGCGTCATGCCCATCACCAGCACGAAACACAGCATCGCCACCCCCGTCAGCCTCAGCCAGCGCATGATCGTCGCCGTCGGCGCCAGCCTGCTCGGCCTGTGCCTGGTCTACTTCGCCGGTTTCTCGCACATCGAAGCGGTGCACAACGCCGCGCACGACACCCGCCACAGCGCCGCCTTCCCCTGCCACTGAGTACGCCCGCATGATCACGCGCATCGCCCGTACCGCGGGCTTCAGCGGGCTGCTGGCTGCCCTGCTGCTGACCCTCCTGCAAAGCGTTTGGGTGGCCCCCTTGATTCTTCAGGCGGAAACCTACGAGAACGCCGCCCCCGCCGCCGAACACCACGAGCATGGCGAGGCCGCCACGCCCCACGAACATGAGCACAACGCCGAAGCCTGGGCACCGGAGGACGGCTGGCAGCGTGTGCTGTCTACCACAGGCGGCAACCTGGTGGTCGCGATAGGCTTCGCCCTGGTCTTGGCCGCACTGTACAGCCTGCGCGAGCCTGGCCGCGTCAGCACCGGCGCGCTCTGGGGCCTGGCCGGCTTCGCCGTGTTCTGCCTGGCGCCGACCCTGGGCCTGCCGCCCGAACTGCCCGGTACCGCAGCCGCCGACCTGGGCCAACGGCAGACCTGGTGGGTCGGCACCGCCGCCGCCACTGCCGCAGGCCTGGCGCTGCTGGTATTCGCCCGTCACTGGCTGTTCAAGGTGATCGGCGTCGCCCTGCTGGTCATCCCCCATGTCATCGGCGCGCCGCAACCGCCCGTGCATGAGAGCCTGGCGCCGGAAGCCCTTGAGGCGCAGTTCAAGATCGCCTCCTGGCTCACCAATGCCGCCTTCTGGCTGGCGCTGGGGCTACTCAGCGCCTGGCTCTACCGTCGCTCCAGCCACGCTTGATGTCCCTGCATCCCGCTCAGCCGGCGTTGTACGCCGGCTTTGGCTGCCGTCGCGGCTGCCCGGTCGAAACGTTGTCGGTGCTGCTGCGCCAGACCTTGAGCCAGAATGCCCTGCCGCTTTCCTGCCTGCGCGGCATCGCCAGCATCACGCCCAAGGCGCGCGAGCCCGGCCTGCTGGCCTTGGCAGAACGCCTGGGGTTGCCGTTCATCTGTTTCGATGCCCCGCACCTGCTCGGTTTCGAAGCGCAACTCACCCAGCGCTCCGCCGCCGCCTACGCCCAGACCGGCTGCTGGGGCGTCGCCGAAAGCGCGGCACTGGCCCTGGCCGGCCAGGCGTTCACGCCGCCACGCCTGCATATCCCGAGACAGACCCTGGCCGGCGCTACCCTGGCCCTGGCCATCGGCGGATAATCCGCCCTTTCACCTGCAAGGAATCCCCATGACGGTCTACTTCATCGGCGCCGGCCCCGGCGACCCGGAACTGATCACGGTGAAAGGCCAGCGCCTGATTCGCCAGTGCCCGGTGATCATCTATGCCGGCTCCCTGGTGCCCCCTGCGGTGCTCGAAGGGCACACCGCCCAGACCGTGATCAACAGCGCCGAGCTGCACCTGGAGCAGATTGTCGAGGCCATGCGCCAGGCCCACGCCGACGGGCACGATGTGGCCCGGGTACACAGTGGCGATCCCAGCCTGTACGGCGCCATCGGCGAACAGATTCGCCACCTGCGCGAACTGGGCATCGATTACCAGATCATTCCCGGCGTGACCGCGACGGCTGCCAGCGCCGCCCTGCTCGGTTGCGAACTGACCCTGCCCAACGTGGCGCAAACCGTGATTCTCACCCGCTACGGCGACAGCTCGCCGATGCCTCCCGGGGAGCAGTTGGCCGACCTGGCCCGGCACGGCAGCACCTTGGCCATCCATCTGGGGGTCAAGCACCTCGCCCGTATCGTCACCGAGCTGCTGCCCCACTACGGTGCCGACTGCCCTGTCGCGGTAGTGCACCGCGCCACCTGGCCAGACCAGGACTGGGCCAGGGGCACCCTGGCGGACATCGTCGAGCGAGTGGCGGCCAAAGGCTTCCGGCGCACCGCGCTGATCCTCGTCGGCCATGTACTGGGGGATGCCCCCTTCGCCGATTCGGCCCTTTACCGCGCCGGGCACGCCCACCTCTACCGACCTGGCCCGTGAGCCGATTGCCCTCTCGCCTCGCGCCGTAGCACACTGGGGCTTTCCACGCATACCGGAATCCCCATCATGCTCGAACTGCGCCCCAACTGCGAATGCTGCAACAGTGACCTGCCGGCCGAGAGCCCGGACGCCCTGATCTGCTCCTTCGAATGCACGTTCTGCCGCGCGTGCAATGAGCAGCACTTCCACAACCAGTGCCCGAACTGCGGCGGCCAGCTCGTCTCGCGACCAACCCGCACCGGCAAGGCGCTGGGCAACAACCCAGCCTCCACCCTACGGGTGGTCAAAAAGCACGCAGCTTGCGCGTAACCCCCTTCCCAGACAGCCTCAACGAAGGTGTGCCCCAGCCTTCGTTGTAGGACTTTTCAACAAAACAGCTGCGCATATTCAACACACCTATACTCGCCTATTACCAAGGAACCTGAATCCCCGTAAGGTGCGCGCTGCCTACAGCTGACCCGCGAACCGACATTCGACCAGAAACAGGAAGCGGGTCCATCTCAACAGGAGTTACCCATGACATCCGTGCTGTTGGTCGATGACCATCATATTGTCCGGCTGGCCGTGCGCATGCTGCTCCAAGGCGAGCGGTTCACCGTGGTCGGGGAGACTGGAAAAGGCAAGGACGCTGCGCGCCTTGCCGCTGACACCAAGGCAGAGGTGGTGATTCTCGACATTGGCCTGCCCGACCTTGATGGCATGGAAGTGATCAAGCGCCTCAAACTGCTCGAGCCCGCGCCGCGGATCATGGTCCTCACCGGCCAACCCGCCGACCTGTACGTACGCCGCTGCATGGATGCCGGCATCAGCGCCTTCGTCAACAAGGACGAGGACCTCGACGCCCTGGTCTTCGCCCTCAAGGCACTGGTGAAAGGCTACTCGACCTTTCCACAGATGGCAGTAAACGCCAACACCCTGGACAGCGAGAACGAGCGCCTGGGCAGCCTGTCCAACCGCGAGATGGAAGTGCTGCGCCGCCTCTGCGCCGGGCAAAGCAACAAGCTGATCGGCGAGCAGATGAACCTCAGCGCCAAGACCATCAGCACCTACCGTGGCCGGATCCTGGAGAAACTCAAGGCCGAGTCATTGGTGGAAATGGTCGACCTGGCCAAACGCAACAACGTGGTCTGACCAATGATCAGGCGCACCCTGCTGTGCCTGTTGCTGGCCGCGCTGTTACCGCTCCCAGCCTCGGCACAGCCCTCTGGTGAAAGCCGCCACCTGCTGGCGCGTGCGCTGAGCGCCGCGCCGCCACTGACCCTCGACGCGCCTGACCGTCAGTGGCTCGATACGCGCAAGGCCCTGGTGCTCGGCAGTTCACGCCCCGACTACCCCCCCTTCGACATCAACACCAGCCAGGCCGACTACGAAGGCCTCAGCGCCGACTACGCCGGCCTGATCGCCGAACAACTGGGCACTCCCATCGAGATCCGCCGCTACGCCAATCGCGCGCAGGCCATCGCCGCATTGCGGCGCGGCGAGATCGACTTGCTGGGCACCTCCAATGCCTTCGAGGCCAACGATGCCGAGCTCGCCCTCAGCCAGCCCTATGCCGACGACCTGGCGGTGATCGTGTCGCGCCAACGCTCCCCCCTCGGCGAGGACCATACCCTGGCCGGGCGCAAGCTGGCCATGGTCGACCATTACCTGCCACTGCAGGCCGTGCAGCAACTGTACCCCCAGGCCCAGGTCACGCTCTATCGCTCCACCCTGGCCGGTATTGCCGCGGTGGCGCTGGGCCAGGCCGACGCCTACCTGGGCGACGCGATCAGCAGCGACTACATGATCGGCAAAGGCTTCCAGGGCATGGTCAAGGTCGATCACTTCGTCAAAGTGCCAGTCAGCACCTTCGCCTTTGCCCTGGCGCGCGACAACACACGCTTGCTGCACCTGGTGGATACAGCCCTGAACCGTGTCGCCGACAGTGAGCGCCTGAACATCTTGCGACGCTGGACCAGCGGCAGCACCAGCCTGTTGCTCGACCGCCGGCTGGACGCGCTCACCGCCGAGGAGCGCGGCTGGATCGCCACCCACCCGACCATTCGGGTGATGATCAACACGACCCTGGCCCCCTTGAGCTTCACCGACAGCCAGCAGCAGCCTCGCGGCATTGCCCTCGACCTGCTGGAACGGATCAGCCTGCGCACCGGCCTGAACTTCCAGTTCGTCGAGTCCGAGTCCTTCGAGGATATGGTCGACGCCACCACCCAGGGCAAGGTCGACATGATCGGCGCCATCGGTTACGGCAACCACCGCGCCGAACGCCTTCGCTACACCCGCCCCTACATGATCAGCCCACGCGTCCTGGTGATGCGCCAGGACGCCGCGCCGCTGCCTGCGACGCAACCTTTGCGCGGCCAGCGCGTTGCCCTGTTGCGAGGCTCTCCGCTGACCGAGCAACTGCTGCATGACGCGCCCGGCGTGCGTGTGTTCGAAGCGGAGAACCCACTGCAACTGATGGAGGCCGTGGCCAACGGCGATGCCGATGTGGCGCTGAGCTCGCAAATCAACGCGGTCTATTTCATCAACCAGGTGTTCAAGGGCCGCCTGCGGGTCGCCGGGCTTCAAGGCGATGAACCAGCACTTGCCGCCTTTGCCGTGAATCCCGCGCTGCCCCAACTGCAGGGCATCCTCGACAAAGCCCTGCTGAGCATCCCCCCCGACGAGCAGGAACAACTGGTCACCCGCTGGCGCACCAATGCCGTGGTCAGTGACAGCCCCTGGCGCAACTACCGCACACTGGCCCTCCAGGTGCTGGTGCTGGCAGGCGTGCTGCTGGCGGGCGTGGTGTTCTGGAACACCTACCTGCGCAAGCTGATCCGCCAGCGAACCGACGCCGAACGCGCCTTGCAGCAGCAGCTTGCGCTCAGCCGTGGTCTGCTCGAACAGTTGCGCCAGGCGAAGAACGATGCAGAGCTGGCCAGCCAGGCGAAAAGTACTTTCCTGGCAGTGATGAGCCACGAGATCCGCACCCCGATGAACGCAGTGATCGGCCTGCTTGAATTGGCCCTGGAAGACAGCCGTCGAGGCCGCAGCGATACCCAGGCGCTGGAAACCGCCCACGGGTCGGCAATCGGCCTGCTCGACCTGATCGGCGATGTGCTCGATATCTCACGCATCGAATCCGGGCACATGACCTTGCAAGCGGTGGCCACCGACTTGACCGGCCTGGTCAAGGCCACCGTGCGGGTATTCGAGGGCAACGCACGGATCAAAGGTATTCAGCTGCGCGCGACCCTGCCTGACAGGCCCTGCTGGGTGACCGTCGACCCCTTGCGCTTCAAACAGGTGCTGTCGAACCTGTTGAGCAATGCGATCAAGTTCACCGACCAGGGTCAGATCGATGTCACCCTGACAACGAGCGCCTCCAGCAAGCATGGCCTGCAGGTGGCGTTGCAGGTGAAGGATACCGGCAAGGGTATCAGCGCCAGCGACCAGGCTCGGTTGTTCAGCGCCTTCTCCCAGGTGGGGGACCAACAGACCCGACAGGGTGCTGGGCTGGGGCTGGTGATCAGCCGCAACCTGTGTGCATTGATGGGCGGCGAGCTTACCCTGCAGAGCATCGAGGGCCTGGGCACCCAGGTCGATGTCCACCTCAGCCTGGCAACCGCCGACGCCCCGCCCATCGAGTCAGCGGCAGTCACCGTGTCCACGTCCGGCAGCGGCCCGCTGCATGTGCTGGTAGTGGACGACTATCCCGCCAACCTGCTGCTGCTCGACAAACAGCTGCGTTCGCTCGGCCACCGTGTCGCGCTGGCCGACCAAGGCGAGGCAGCTCTGGCGCTATGGCAGGCAAACCACTTCGATGTGGTGATCACCGACTGCAGCATGCCCGTGATGGATGGCCATGAGCTGACCCGCCGGATTCGTGGGCTGGAACGTGAAGGCAAGCTGCCCGCTTGCCGTATCATCGGCGTCACGGCCAATGCCCAGGCCGAGGAGCGGCAACGCTGCCTGGAAAGCGGCATGAACGAATGCCTGTTCAAGCCCATCGGCCTGCAGGCACTCAAGGCGGGCCTGATTCACGCCAGCGCCAATACGCCCACACAACCCAACGTCCAGGCTCGCGCCAGTGGGTTCGACCTTCAGCAATTGCGCCACCTGACCCAGGACGATGCGCAACTGACCCGCAGCCTGCTCCAGCAACTGGCCCAGAGCAATGGCGAAGACCTGCAGGCACTGCTTGCCCTGGGGGCGACCCCTGAACCGGCGACCCTGGCGCCACTGGTACACCGGATCAAGGGTGGCGCCAGGATGCTCAAGGTCAGGACCGTGGTTCAGGACTGTGAAGCGCTCGAGCAGGCCATTGCCCGGCAACAGCCCCTCGACCCGGCGCTCGAACGGCTGCGCGACAGCCTGCAAAGCCTGGAGCGCGAACTGCGCCAAGGCCTCAGTGCAATTGCAGGGTCGAGCTGATCTGGCTGATGGCATCCACCACGTGACGCGAGCCCTGCTGGATCTCCATGATCACCGTGCCGGCCTCATTGGCCAGCTCCACGCCCCGCCCGGTGCGGGTCAGGCTCGACTGCATACTGGCGACCGCGGTCAGTGACAGGTCGTGGTTCTGCCGAACCACGTCGACGATTTCCAGGGTCGCCTTGCTGGTGCGCGCGGCCAGGCTGCGCACCTCGTCCGCTACCACCGCGAAACCACGCCCGTGGTCACCGGCACGCGCTGCTTCGATCGCCGCGTTGAGCGCCAGCAGGTTGGTCTGGTCGGCAATGCCGCGGATGGTCAGGACGATCTGCCCGATCACCTCGGACTGCTTGCTTACCGCATCGATGCTACGCGCAGCCTCGTTGAGCTCGGCGGAAATCTGCTCGATCACCGCCACTGTCTGCTGCACCACCTGGGTGCCCTTGCGCGCACAGGCGTCGGTTTGCACGGAGCTGGCGTGGGCGGCGTCGGCGGCGGTCTGCTGGGTGCTGACCTGGTGGGTGATATCGCTGGCGAACTTGACGACTTTGTACAGCCGGCCCTTGTTGTCGAAGATCGGGTTGTAGGAGGCTTCCAGGTAGACCGTCTGGCCTTGCTTGTTGACGCGCTCGAAACGGTGCGAGTGATATTCGCCGCGATTGAGCGAGGCCCAGAAATCACGGTACTGCGCCGACTCGCGCTCGTGGGGCAGGCAGAACAGCCCGTGGTGGCGCCCCACCACCTCCTCCAGGCGATAGCCCATGGTGTCGAGGAAATTCTGGTTGGCCTTGATCACCCGCCCGGCCGGGGTGAACTCGACCACCGCCATGGAGCGGCCGATGGCCTTGAGCAGGCTTTCGCTCTCGTGCTCCTCGATCACATGGCGGGTGATGTCGGAGGCCACCTTGATCACGCTGGTGACCTGCTGCCGCTCATCGAGCACCGGCATGTAGCTGGCCTCCAGCCACACCTCGCGCCCAGCCTTGTCCAGGCGCTCGAAGGTGCCGCTGATGGCCTTGCCCTGGCCCAGCTCGCGCCACAGCTGCTGGTATTCGGCGCTCTTGGCGTAGGTCGGGTCGCAGAACAACCGGTGGTGCTTGCCGCGAATCTCGTCGGCGTTATAGCCCATCGTCTGGCAGAAATGGTCGTTGGCATCGAGGATGGTGCCGTCGGGGGCAAACTCGATCATGGCCATGGAACGGCTGATCGCGGCAAGCTTCGCTTCCATGCCGGCCAGGGCCTGGCGGGCGCGTTGGATCTCGACCAGATCGGACTTGCGATGGTACTCGAACATGGGCCAGGACTCCTTGTGTCCACGGGATGTTCCTGAGCATAGATCGGCGTTTTAGCCGTGCAAGCGAATTGCTATCACTTTGGGATTAAGCATTTGTGGCCGTTTATCCGATGGGGCGGTTTGGAGATCGCTTTGCAGGAGCGGCTTCAGCCGCGATGCAGACAACGCGGTGCCTGGTACTCGCTTCGCGGGTGATCGCGGCTTAAGCCGCCCCTACAGAAATCGAGCCAAATCTTTGCCATCACCGCCCTGCCTCAAGAACTCTCCCGCACCACCAGCTCGAACCCCATGTCCTGCTGCTCAACCCCTACCCGCTTGCCGTCGAGCAACGCCAGCAGTGCCTGTGCGGCCCCTCGGCCGACGGCGGCACGCGGAGTACGAATCGAAGTCAGTGGCGGCACCATGTAGGCCGAGGCCGGCAGGTCGTTGAAGCCGACCATCGCTACCCGGCGAGGCACTTCGATGCCTTCGCGCAAAGCTTGCAGCACGGCGCCCTGGGCAAGGTCGTCGTTGCAGAAGAAGATGCCATCCACGTCCGGCGCCCGGGCCAACAACTGGCTGAACAAGGCCCCGCCCAGCCCGATCGACGACGGCAGCGGGTCCAGCACCTCGAGCTCCGGTGCCTGCAGGCCGGCATCGGCCAGGGCCTGGCGGAAACCTTCGGCCCGCTGCATCACCCGCGGGTCAAGCTGGGCGGCGATGAACGCAAGGCGCCGCCGGCCACGCTCGATCAGGTGACGCGCAGCGGCGCGCCCGGCCTCATGCTGGGAAAACCCCACCGACAGCGCGTCCTGCCCGCCACCCAGTTCCATCATGTGCACGCATGGCACGCCACTGGCGGCCAGCATCTGCCGCGACGCCTCGCTGCGGTCGAAGCCGGTCAACAACATGCCGCAGGGCTGATAGGCGAGGTAGTTGCGGATCAGGTTCTCTTCCTCGGCAACATCGTAGTGATAGTTGCCGATCAGCACTTCCAGCCCGCGCGGGCGCATCACCTCGTGAATCGCCTCAAGGGTATCGATGAACAACTGGTTGGAGAGCGACGGAATCAACACCACCACCGACTGGCTGCGCGCCGAGGCCAGGGCCCGTGCCGCAGGGTTGGCGACATAGCCCAGGCTGGCCGCGGCGGCCTTGACCTTCTCCACCAGCTCAGGCGCAACCGTGCTGACGCCGCGCAAGGCGCGGGAGGCGGTGATGGGGGAAACCCCGGAAAGCCTGGCGACTTCCGCCAGGGTGGGACGACCAGTGGTGCGCGAGCCGATGCGAGACATGAGTGTTGTAATTTTACTACTTGCAGGAATAGGGAACGGTCACTAAGGTAGCGCTGTCTCAGGACGCAGGCAATGCAATCTTGGTAGCAGCCGTGTGCGATGCGTCCATACTGCCTAGGACAAGATCAATAACACCCGGGAGGGTGGCGCTGGCGGGCTAGACCCGTCATCACCAAGACAGCGCTATCTCACCCAGCAGGAGGTACAGATGAACCCTTCCCTGTCCGCACTCGTGGTCATGGGCGTGGCTGGTTGCGGCAAAAGCTCGATCGGTGCCGCCATTGCCGCCCACAGCGGCGGTCGCCTGATCGAAGGCGATGCCTTCCACCCCGCCGAGAACATCCGCAAGATGAGTGCCGGCATCCCCCTGGATGACAACGACCGTGCTGGCTGGCTGGTACGCCTGGGCGAGGAACTGCAGGCCACCATCGCTGCCGGCGAACGCCCCATCCTGACCTGCTCCGCGCTCAAGCGCCGCTACCGCGACACGCTGCGTACTGCCGTGCCGACCCTGGGCTTCGTGTTCCTCGAACTCACCCCCCAGGAAGCGGAAAAACGCGTGCTCGCCCGCCCCGGCCATTTCATGCCCGCCAGCCTGATCGAAAGCCAGTTCGCCGCATTGGAGGCCCCGCATGGTGAGCCGCTGACCCTGGCCCTGGACGCTACCCGCCCGGTCGCGGCCCTGGCCGAGGCCGTGGATGCCTGGCTAAAGCCTTGCGGTGAGCGGCCCCTGGCGCGAACCGCCTGACCCGGTGGTTTTCCGGCTCACCAAAGACAGCGCTGTCTTGATGACTGACCCCAGCTGACGCTGAACCTGCAAGCAACACCAAAACAACAACGACAAGACCGAGGCTTACGAACCATGTTCGGACTGGCTACTGATACCTACCTGCTGCTCGACGCGATGGTCACCATCGTCGGGCTGATCCTGCTGATCACCCATTTCAAGGTCCACCCCTTCGTCGCCCTCACCCTGGCCGCGGGCTTTCTCGGCCTGACCTCCGGCATGCCGGTGGCCAAGGTGATGAAGTCGTTCCAGGACGGCTTCGGCGGCGTGCTCGGCTTCGTCGGCATCGTCCTGGCCCTGGGCACCATGCTCGGCAAGCTGATGGCCGACTCCGGCGGCGCCGACCAGATCGCCCAGACCCTGATCCGCGCCTTCGGCAAACAGAAAGTGCACTGGGCCATGATGTTCGCCGCGTTCCTGGTGGGCATCCCGCTGTTCTTCGAGATCGGCTTCGTGCTGCTGATCCCGCTGGTGTTCATCGTCGCCCGCCGTTCCGGTGTGTCGCTGGTGAAGATCGGCATCCCGCTGCTGGCCGGCCTGTCCGTGGTGCACGGCCTGGTGCCGCCGCACCCGGGCCCGCTGCTGGCCATCGGCATCTTCCACGCCGACATTGGCAAGACCATCTTCTACGGCCTGTTGGTGGCCCTGCCTACCGCGGTGATCGCCGGCCCCTTGTTCGGTAATTTCATCTCGCGCTACATCCCCGGCAACCCCTCGCAGGAACTGATGGACCAGATCGCCCGCGAGTCGAACCAGAACAACCTGCCGAGCTTCAGCGTAACCCTGCTCACCGTGCTGCTGCCGGTGGCGCTGATGCTGCTCAAGACCTTCGCCGACGTGGTGCTGCCGGCCGAGCATATCGTCCGCCAGTGGATGGACCTGATCGGCCACCCGATCACCGCCCTGCTCGCCGCCCTGCTGCTGGCCTTCTACACCTTCGGCTCGGCGCGCGGTTTCAATCGCCAGCAGATCATGAAGATGCTCGACCAGAGCCTGGCGCCCACCGCCGCGATCGTGCTGATCGTCGGTGCCGGCGGCGGCTTCAAGCAGATGCTGGTGGACACCGGCGTGGGCAACGTGATCGGGCAGATGGCGGTGCAGGCAGAGATCTCGCCGATCCTGCTGGCCTGGTTGGTGGCGGCGGTGATCCGTATCGCCACCGGTTCCGCCACCGTGGCCACCATCACCGGCGCCGGCATCGTCGCCCCCGTGATCGACCTGGTCCCCGGCGTGAACCGTGAGCTGCTGGTGCTGGCCACCGGGGCCGGCTCGCTGATCCTGTCCCACGTCAACGACGCCGGGTTCTGGCTGGTCAAGCAGTACTTCAACATGACCGTGGCCGAAACCTTCAAGACCTGGAGCATGATGGAGACCATCCTCTCGGTGGTCGGCATCATCTTCATCATGCTGCTGTCGATGGTGGTCTGACCGTTCATCGGGGTGATCGCACCTTATCGACACGGATGTGGCCCAAGTGAGACCGAGGCCCTGCGCTGGCAGGGCCTTTTTCTTGCTGTTGTACAGGAGCCTGCCCCGATGAAACCCTACTTCCTGCTGGCCGCCCTGCTCGCCTCCCCGCTGGCCCTGGCGGTCGGGACCGGCACCACCTACCCGGACGACCCCCACAGCCCGGCGCCGCAGCCCGGCGTGGACAGCACCCTCAACCCCATCGAAAAGCCCATGCCACGGGATACCGACCCACGGATCCAGGGCGGCGACCCGGACAACCCCGCGGCGCGGCAGAACGATGGGCGTGACTTGCCGGGGATGGATGACAGCGGCTCGGAGGGGATGGGGCGCGAGGGGAGCCGCGGTAAACCGTGAAGGCCCTTTCGCCGGCGAGCCGGCGAGCAGGGCCGAGCGGATCAGAACAGCTGCCAGGTGTACACCAGGATCAAGCGGTTCTCATCGATATCGCTGCGGTAGTTCGACCGCGCCATGGCGTTCCTCACCCGGATCCCCAGCCCCTTGAGCACCCCGCTCTGCACCGCGTAGCCCAGGTCGATGTCGCGCTCACGGTCCTTGCCCTCGAAACCCTGCCCCGTGTCGACGTTGTTGCCAGTGATATAGCGCACCGTCGCCGTCAGCCCGGGGATGCCCAGGGCGGCGAAGTTGTAGTCGTAGCGCAACTGATAAGAGCGCTCGTCGGTGTAGGCGAACTCGTAGGTCGGCACCTCGTTGCCCAGCGGGGTGATGTTGGCGAACACCCGGGGAAACGGGCTATCGCCGTACATGGCCTGGTAGCCGGCGCCGAAGCTGTGGCCGCCAAGCCGGGCGGTGAACATCGAGAAGAACGCCTGGTTATCGATGTTGCCCAGCAGCGCGTCGCCGTCTTCACGGGCGCTGAAGTAACCGAGGTTGGCGCCCAGTACCCAGTCGCCCACCGGTTTGCTGTGCTTGAAGCCGACAAAACCCTGCTGGTAGATATCCTCCAGCTGGCCGTACCACAGGCTCAAGCTGCTCTGGTTGGCGTTGAAGGCGTAGTCGCCGCCCACATAGTTGAAGGCATCGCTGGCGACCTGGCGCTGGGGCACATGGCCGAGCATGGCGTTGAGCTTGCCGTCGCCCGCTTCGTTGCGCAGGTGGCTGGAACTCAGGTGACCGGTTTGCAGGGTCAGGCCATCGAGTTCAGCGGAACTCAGGCTCACGCCCTGGT
The DNA here is from genome assembly GCF_023757525.1 of Pseudomonas sp. MWU13-3659. Lineage (NCBI taxonomy): Bacteria > Pseudomonadati > Pseudomonadota > Gammaproteobacteria > Pseudomonadales > Pseudomonadaceae > Pseudomonas > Pseudomonas sp. MWU13-3659. Next base: position 115,875 of record NZ_JAMSHW010000003.1, read on the forward strand.
AGGTGGGCGGCAGCAGGCGGATATCGCTGAAGGTCAGCACCGGCAGGTTGGGTTGCAGTTCGCCGACACGCAACTCGGTTTTCGACAGCCGCGCCTTGAACGTCGGCGCCAGGCGGCTGTACTCGCCGGCGGCGCGGCCATCGCCATGCACCGGCAGCAGCCCGGTGTTTACCCGGTCCGGGCTGCTGTCGAGCCTGATCCCCAGCAGGCCCAACGCATCCACGCCAAAACCGACGGTGCCAGGGGTATAGCCGGACTTGAAGTCGAGGATAAAGCCCTGGGCCCACTCCTCGGCCTTCGATTGCCGGTTGGTGCCGACGATATCCGAGAAATCCCGGCTGAAGTAATAGTTGCGGGCGCTGAGGCTGGCCTTGGCGTCCTCGAAAAAGCCGCCGTCGGCGGCCAGCAAAGGTTGGCTGAGCAGGCTCAGGCCGATGGCGACACAAGGGGTGTGGTTCATTCCGAAGCTCTCTGATCTTGTTGTTATGTGATGAAGCGCTGAACCGTGGGGTGATGCCGAAGTGGGCCTCCTTACTTGGCGGTTGCGGCCTGTGGTTGAGGGCGACGCGGGCTGCCCAAGGCATGGGCCAGCAGCCCGAACAACAGCCCCCAGAACGCCGCCGACAAGCCGAGGAAGGCCACGCCCGAGGCCGTGACCAGGAAGGTGAACAACCCGGCGTCGCGTTCGTCGGGGTTGGCCAGGCTGCGTGCCAGGGCCTCGCTGATCGCGCCATACAGCGCAAGGCCGGCGAGCGTGGCCACCAGCGCGGTGGGGAACGCCGCGAACAGTGAAATCAGCGTGGCGCCGGCGATGCCCAGCACCAGGTACAGCACGCTGCCCGCCACCGCGGCCACATAGCGGCGGCGCGGATCTTCATGGGACTCGTGCCCCGTGCACAGGCTGGCGGTGACGGCCGCCAGGTTCAGCCCATGGCAGCCGAACGGCGCAAGCAAGGCGCCCACCACCGCGCTGGCACTGATCAAGGGGCTGGCCGGCGTGCCGTAGCCGGCGTTGCGCAGCACTGCCATGCCCGGCATGAACTGGCCGGTGAGCGCCACCAGCACCAGGGGCAAGGCCAGGTTGAGCGTCGCCAGCAGGCTGAACTGCGGCGCGATCCATTGCGGCGAGGCCAGGGCCAGTACCAGTTCGCCGCCACGAAACTCGCCACTGGCCAGGGTCACCAGCGCGCCGACCGCCAGCACCGCCGCCACCGCATAGCGCGGTTGCGCGCGACGCACCAGCACATAGGTGACGAACATCGCCAGCACCAACAGCGGCTGCACCGGCAACGCGCGAAACACCTCGGAGCCAAAGCTGAACAGGATCCCGGCCTGCAAGCCGGCGGCGATGGAGCCCGGCAGCCGGGCGACCAGGCGGTCGAACGCACCGCTGAGGCCGATCAGCAGCAGTATCAGGTTGGCCACCAGATAAGCGCCCACCGCCTGCGCCAGGCCCAATTGCGGCAAGGCGGTGACCAGCAACGCCGACCCCGGGATCGACCAGGCGATCACCACGGGGGCCCGGTAGCGCAGGCTGAGCAGCAGGCCGAGCGCGCCACTGCCCAGCGACACCGCCCAGACCCACGAGGACAGTTGGGCGTGAGAGAGGCCGCCAGCTTCGGCGGCATGGAAGATGATCACCAAGGGGCCAGCGTAGGAGATCAGCGTGGCGATGCAACCGGCGACCACGGCGGACAGGGAGCAGTCCTTGAACAGGGTTTTCATGGCAGCTCGCTTCTCGATTGAATGAGCAGGATTCCTTGTTCGCCGGCAAGCCGGCCCCTACACGAAACCCTGTAGGAGCCGGCTTGCCGGCGAACCCACCTCAAGCCTGTTGCAGAGCCCGCGGCCGCCCACTACGCTGCTCGGCCTCGCAGCCCTGCGCCTTCTGCAACTGGAAGTCGAACTTGAGCTCGGCAACACGCCCCTGCTCGCCGTCACGAAACACCACCTCCCCCACCAGCTCGTCACGGGTGGCATAGGCGAAGTCGTCCCACAGGTACTGGTCGCCGGACAGGTTGATCTGGGTGGTCAGGTGCCGATGCCCCGGCGCCGAGATGAAGAAGTGGATATGCGCCGGGCGCTGGCCGTGGCGGCCGAGCAAGTCCAGGCATTCCTGGGTCGGCCCCTGCGGATCGCAGCCATACCCCGACGGCACGATGGTGCGTGCGCGGTAGCGGCCGTCCTCGTCGGTGACGATGCGACGACGCAGGTTGTATTCGGACTGGCTCTGGTCGAAGAACGAGTAGGTGCCACGGGTGTTGGCATGCCACAGGTCGACGGTGGCGCCTGGCACCGGCTGGCCGCTGGGGTCGAGCACCTGACCTTCGAGGAACATCACCGTGGCCACGCCCTCCTCGCTGCCATCGTCCATGCGCGCCTGGCCCAGGGCGATCGGCGCCCCGGCCACGTACAACGGGCCTTCGATGGTGCGCGGCGTGCCACCGGTGAGACCAGCCTGCTCGTCCTTGGCGTCCTGCAGCAGGTCGAGGAAATGCTCGATGCCCAGCCCCGCCACCAGCAACCCGGCCTCGCCGCGCCCGCCCAGGCGGTTGAGGTAGTCGACGGCATGCCAGAACTCGTCCTCGCTGATTTCCAGGTCCTCGATCAGCCGCGCGGTGTCCTGCAGCACGCGCTGGACGATGCGCTTGAGGCGCGGATTGCCGTTGTCATTGCCGAAGCCTGCGGCCCCTTCGAAGAATTTCTGGATGTCGGGGGTGTGGGAAATCTTCACGGTCATGATCAGGTACCTCGTGTTGTTCTTGTCGTATGGGGTTCAGCGGTCGTCGGCGTGGATCGACGAGGGGTGACGGCACAGGCCGTCGACCTCGATATCCATGTACGGGAACAGCGGCAACTGCATCAGGGTGTCGTGCAGCGCCTCGACGCTGGGCACGTCGAACACGCTGTAGTTGGCGTAGTGCCCGGCGATGCGCCACAGGTGGCGCCAGGTGCCCTCCTGTTGCAGGCGCTGGGCCAGTGTTTTCTCGTCGGCCTTCAGTTGCGCGGCCTTGGCCGGGTCCATGTCCGGGGGCAACTTCACGGTCATCTTCACGTGGAACAGCATGTGTCTCTCCTTGCGTATGACGTTGATTTGGCTGGGGACCCTGTAGGAGCGGCTTCAGCCGCGAACACCGGCGCGGCCGGTACCATCCACCGCGTCGTCTGCATCGCGGCTGAAGCCGCTCCTGCAAGGGGGTCAACAACCGCGGGCGAAGCGCTTCAATTGCGCTTCGTCCAGGGTCAGGCCCAGGCCGGGCGTGGTCGGTACATGCAGCTGGAAATCGCGATACTGCGGCGGTTCGCAGACAATCTCTTCGGTCAGCAGCAGCGGCCCGAACAGCTCGGTGCCCCAGGTCAGCTGGCGCAGGGTGAGGAAGGCGTGGGCCGAGGCCAGGGTACCGACCGAACCTTCGAGCATGGTCCCGCCGTACAGGGCGATGCCGGCAGCCTCGGCGATCTGCGCGGTGCGCAGCACGGCGCGGGGGCCGCCGTTCTTGGCGATCTTCAGGGCGAAGATGCTTGCCGCACCAATGGCGGCCAGGCTGAAGGCGTCCTCGATGCTTTCGATGGACTCATCCGCCATGATCGGCGCCGGGCTGCGCTGGTTCAGGCGAACCTGGCCGGCGCGGTTGATCCGCGAGATCGGCTGCTCGACCAGGTCGATACCGTTGTCGCCGAGCACCTGGCAGGCGCGGATGGCCTGGGACTCGTCCCAGTACTGGTTGACGTCCACCCGCACACTGGCGCGCTCACCGAGTTCACGCTTGATCGCCAGCACATGCCTGAGGTCCTGCTCCAGCGGGTTGGCGCCGATCTTCAGCTTGAACACGCGGTGGCGACGCACTTCGAGCATGTGCTCGGCCTCGGCGATGTCCCGCGCGGTGTCGCCACTGGCCAAGGTCCAGGCCACCTCCAGGCAGTCGCGCACCCGCCCGCCCAGCAACTCGCTGACCGGCAGCCCCAGGCGCTTGCCCTGGGCATCGAGCAGCGCGCTCTCGATGCCGGACTTGGCGAAGGTGTTGCCCTTGGCCAGCTTGTCCAGCGTGAGCATGGCTGCGTTGATATTGCCTGCTGGCAAGCCGACCAGCGCCGGCGCCAGGTAGGCGTCGATGTTGGCCTTGATCCCTTCCGGGCTTTCGTAGCCGTAGGCCAGGCCACCGATGGTGGTGGCCTCGCCAATGCCCTCGATGCCGTCGCTGCAGCGCAGGCGGATGATCACCAGGGTCTGCTGCTGCATCGTGTGCATGGCCAGCTTGTGCGGGCGAATGGTCGGCAGGTTGACGATGATCGCCTCCAGCCGGTCGATGGTCGGGCTTGTCATGCCAGGCTCCAGTTCAGTCAATGTTCGATTCAGGCCGCAGCAGCCAAGGCGTTGCGCCGGCCGCTGGCCAGGTGCACGGCCATGGCCAGCGCGGCGACCGCGCCGGGGATGGCGAAGGCGATGAAGTTCAGTTGCAGCGGCAGGTTGATGCCCATCAGCGCGCCACCGAGCAGCGGGCCGACGATGGCGCCGTTGCGGCCGATGCCGGAGGCCCAGCCGAGGCCGGTGGAGCGCACCGAAAGGCCATAAAGCTGGGCCGCGCCGGCATACAGCAGGATCTGCGTGCCGATGGTGGTGGCCCCGGCCACGAAGATCAGCAGGTACAGCACCGGCATCGGGCTGTTCACCCCCAGCAGGCTGATCGACAGCGCGGCGGCGAGGAAGAACGCCACCTTGACCTTGACCAGGTTGTAGCGGTCGCCCAGCCAGCCGCCGAAGATCGCCCCGGCCATGCCGCCGAAATTCAGCACCAGCAGGAACGACAGGCTCGAGCCCAGGCTGTAGCCGGCGTTGGCCATCAGCTTGGGCAGCCACGAGCTCAGCGCGTAGACCATCAACAAGCAGCAGAAGAACGCCAGCCACAGGGCCAGGGTGCGCACCGCCAGGCCATCGCGGAACAGTTCCAGCACCGAGGTGCCCTGGCCTTTCCTGTCCTGCGCCAGAAGCTGGTCGTCGGCTTGCACGTCGCAGGTCGGATTGAGGCGCTTGAGCAGCGTGCGAGCCTCTTGCTGGCGACCCTGGCGCACCAGGAAACCGATGGACTCAGGCAGGTAATAGAGAATCACCGGGAGCAGCAGCAAGGGTACGGCGGCGGCGAAGAACATCGACTCCCAGCCGAAACGCGGCAGCAGGAAAATACCGACGCCCGCCGAGAGCATGCCGCCCAGCGAATAGCCGCTGAACATGATCGCCACCAGGGTGCTGCGCAGGCGCTTGGGCGCGTACTCGTTCATCAGCGCCACAGCGTTGGGCATCAGCCCGCCGCAGCCCAAGCCGGCGAAGAAGCGGTAGATGCCGAACTCGCTGGGGCTGCTGGCAAAGCCATTGAGGATGGTGGCCCCGGAGAACAGCGCGAAGCAGATGGCGATGCCCTTCTTGCGCCCGATGCGGTCGGCCAGGCTGCCGAACACCAGGGCGCCGAACATCATGCCGAACAGCGCGTAGCTGCCCAGGGCGCCGGCCTGCAATGGCGTCAGCCCCCATTCCTTCATGATCACCGGCAGCACCACGCCGTAGATGAACAGGTCATAGCCGTCGAAGATCAGCAGCAGGCCGCACCAGGCCATGACCATCCAGTGGAAGGGGGAGAAGCGGGCATTGTCGATGATCGGGTGGACGTCGAGTGTTCGCATGGCATCTGTCTCATTTGTTTTTGTTGTGTGATGAGCAAAGCTTGCCGGGGCGGCCTTCAGCCGAGGTCGCCGCCGCCCACCGGCAGGGTCACGCCGGTGATGTACGAGGCCTCGTCGGAGGCCAGGAAGAGGATCGCGCCGACCTGTTCGTCGAGGCTGCCGTAGCGTTTCATCAGGCTGCTGGCCACGGTCTGGTCGACGATCTGCTGGTACCAGGCCTGCTCCTGCTCGCTCTGCTGGGCTTCGTTACGCGGGATGCGCCGGGGTGGCGCCTCGGTGCCGCCGGGGGCGGTGGCATTGACCCGGATGCCGCGCCCGGCGGTCTCGAACGCCAGGCACGCGGTGAGCGCATTGACGCCGCCCTTGGCCGCGCCGTAGGGCACGCGGTTGACACCCCGGGTGGCGATGGACGAAACGTTGACGATGGCGCCGCTGCCGCGTTCGAGCATGTACGGCAGCGCGGCGTGGCAGCACCACAGGGTGGGGAACAGCGAGCGGCGCACTTCGGCCTCGATTTGCTCGACCTCATAGTGCTCGAAGGGCTTGGCCCAGATCGTGCCGCCGACGTTGTTGATCAGGATGTCGAGGCGGCCGAAGGTGTCCACGGCGTCGGCCATGACCCGGGCGCAGTCGTCGTGGCGCTCAAGATTTGCGGTGAGGGTCAGTACGCCCTCGCCCGCCAGTTCGTGGACCAGCTCGGAGCGGTCCACCGCCACCACCTGCGCGCCTTCGGCCTTGAGCCGCCAGCATACGGCGCGGCCGATGCCCTGGGCGGCGCCGGTGACCAGGGCGACCTTGCCTTGGAATCTTGGATTCATATGTCGTTCTCCATCGCCACACTGTTGAACCTGCTGGCCTCTTCGCGGATGAATCCGCTCCTACAAGGTCCGCGCCAGCCCGGTACCTGCAGGAGCCGGCTTTGCCGGCGAGTGGGCCCGTGCAGTCAACGCAAGACCGTGGCGTTGTTGCATGAGAAAAAAGAGGCCACCCTCACCCGCACGATGCGGGCAGCCCCGTGAAAACCTCAGGCCGCCGCGGCGAACTTCTCGAAGTAGAAGTTGACCGGGCTGATGCCCTGCTCGCGCAGGTACTGGCTGACCGCCTCGACCATCGGCGGCGGCCCGCACAAGTACACGTCCACATCCCCGTCGTTGAGGTGGCCCGGCGCGATGTGCTGGGTCACGTAACCCTTCTGCGGGTACTGGCTGTCGGGGTTGGCCACGCAGGCGCTGAAGGTGAAGTTGGCAATCCGCGCGGCCAGGGCCTGCAGGCGGTCCAGCTCGACCAGGTCGAAGTCGTTGGTGACGCCGTAGATCAGGTGCAGCGGGTGCGCGCTGCCCTGCTCGGCGATCTTCTCCAGCATCGCGGTGAACGGTGCCAGGCCGGTGCCGCCGGCCAGCAGCAACAGCGGGCGCTGGATCGGGCGCAGGTAGAAGCTGCCCAGGGGGCCGGCCAGGGTCATGTTGTCGCCGGCCTTGGCCAGGCCGGTCAGGAAGCTGCTCATCAGTCCCCCTGGCACATTGCGGATCAGGAAGCTGACCTCGCCATCCTTCTGCAACGAGCTGAACGAATAGGCGCGGCTCTGCTCGCTACCCGGCACCTTTAGGTTGACGTACTGGCCCGGCAGGAACGCCAGGCGGCTCAGTGCCTCGCCCTTGATCGACAGGGCAATGGTGCTCGCCGACAGCTGGCGCACGTCGCTGATGGCCGCCTCGAAGCTGGCCTGTTCGGTCTTGCACACCTGCGACGACGCCGGGATGCGCACCACGCAGTCCGACTCGGCGCGCATCTGGCAGGTCAGCACGTAGCCCTCGGCGATCTCGTCCTCGCTCAGGGCGTCCTCGATGAAGTTGTCGCCCAGGTCGTAGCGGCCCGACTCGGCCTTGCACTTGCAGGTGCCGCAGGCGCCGTCGCGACAGTCCAGCGGGATGTTGATGCCCTGGCGGTAGGCGGCGTCGGCCACGGTCTCATGGCCGTCGGCGTCGATGAAGCGGGTGACCCCGTCTTCGAAATTCAGTGCGATCTGGAAGCTCATGTTGCACCTCGCGGGCGAGCCTGCCCGCGGCGCGCCGCAGGGCACGCCGACACAGGCTCGGCCTTGGATCAGATGTGGTAGATGTCGATGACCTGGCGCACGTAGTCGTTCTTCAGCACCACCTTCTTCGCCTTGATCAACGGCTGCTCGCCGCGCAGGTCGAGGGTGTAGAAACTGGTGCCGAAGTAGCTGTCGGTGGTCTTGTAGCGAAAGCTCAGGGTGTGCCAGTTGAAGCGCACCTGGCACGTGCCCTCGCCCACCTCGACGACCTCGATGTTGCTGAGGTTGTGCGAGGTGCGGGTGTCCGGCACGGTGGCGCTGGAGCGCTCGGTCTTGATGCGGAACACCCGGTCTTCCAGGCCGCCACGGTTGCCGTACCAGATCAGCGAGATCTCGCTCTGCGGGTCCTCGGTCAAGCGGTCGTCATCAGCCCAGGACGGCATCCAGAAGGTCGCGTCGCTGGCGTACAGCTCCAGCCACTGGTCCCACTGGGCGTCGTCCAGGTAGCGCGCCTCGCGGTAGAGGAAATCGCGCACGGTGTCATGCAGGCTCATTGCACGGCCTCCACGGGGATCAGTCGGGTTTCCTGTTCCAGGGCCTTGAGCAGGGTGTCCTGCCAGTACTTGTGCTGCAGCACGAACAGCCCTTCGTCCTCGGTGCGCACGCCCGACAGCAGCGGCTTGAGCTCGATCTCGCGGGCCGCCTCGTCGGCGCCCTCGATCCAGTGCTGCGCGCCCCGGGACATGTCGTTCCAGCCGGCGCCCGCGCCATAGCCGGTCTGGCACGAGCGGAACTCCTCCAGGTCGTCCGGGGTGGCCATGCCGCTGACGTTGAAGAAGTCCTCGTACTGGCGGATACGGCTGGCCCGGGCCTCTGGGCTCTCGCCCTTGGGCGCGATGCAGTAGATGGTGATCTCGGTCTTGTTCACCGAGATTGGACGGGCGATGCGGATCTGCGAACTGAACTGGTCCATCAGGTACACGTTCGGGTACAGGCACAGGTTGCGCGAGTTCTCGATCATCCAGTCGGCGCGGGCCTGGCCGAAGTCGGCGGCCAGTTGCTCACGGTGCTCGTAGGCCGGGCGGTCCTCGGGGTTGGCCCAGCGGGTCCACAGCAGCAGGTGGCCGTGGTCGAAGGAGTAGAAGCCGCCGCCCTGCTTGGCCCAGCCACCGGCGCTCATGGTCTTGATCTCGTCGCCCGCCTCGCGCTGCTTGCGCTGGTTCTGGGTGGCGGCGTAGTTCCAGTGCACGGAGCTGACGTGGTAGCCGTCGGCGCCGTTCTCGGCGGTGAGCTTCCAGTTGCCTTCGTAGATGTAGGAGCTTGCGCCGCGCAGCACTTCAAGGCCTTCAGGGGACTGGTCGACGATCATGTCGATGATCTTCGCCGACTCGCCCAGGTGTTCGATCAAAGGCTTTACGTCGGCGTTGAGGCTGCCGAACAGGAAGCCCCGGTACGACTCGAACCGGGCGACCTTGGTCAGGTCGTGGGAGCCGTCGCAGTTGAAGCTGTCGGGGTAGCCGGCGTTGCTCGGGTCCTTGACCTTTAGCAGCTTGCCGCTGTTGTTGAAGGTCCAGCCGTGGAACGGGCAGGTGTAGCTTGCGCGGTTGCCGCGCTTGTGCCGGCAGAGCATCGCGCCGCGGTGGCTGCAGGCGTTGAGGAAGGCATTGAGCACCCCGTCCTTGTTGCGCGCGATGAAGATCGGCTGGCGCCCCATGGTCAGGGTGAGGAAGTCGTTGTTCTCGGGGATCTGGCTTTCATGGGCCAGGTAGATCCAGTTGCCCTCGAAGATGTGCTTCATCTCCAGGTCGAACAGGCGCGGGTCGGTGAACATCTCCCGCTTGCAGCGATAGACGCCCTTCTCCCGGTCATCCTCGAGCAAGGCGTTGAGATAGTCGAATCCCAGGGACATGGCCAGGGCCTCCATTGTTATTGTTCAGGCCGGGTCAGGTTAGGTCCGTGGGTGCAACGCCGATATCCGGTTCCTGCACAGTGCTATCCGTTTTGTGCAGTCATCGCCCACCGCGATCTGTTCGGAATTAACGCCTGCCCCTGTAGGAGCGGCCTTGTGCCGCGAAAGGGCCGCAAAGCGGCCCCGGCGATCTGTGCTCGACACTGAAATCCTGGGGCCGCTACGCAGCCCTTTCGCGGCACAAGGCCGCTCCTACAGGGATCGCGTAAGGCTCGGGGAGGTGGGAATCAGGCGACACGGTGCAAGAGGCAATCACCGCGATAGCAATTACCCATTGAACGCCAATACCAAGGTGCAGTAAGCTCGGGCACATTCACTGGAGAGCAACATGTCGAAACAAACCCGCAACCACGCCAAAACCACCGGTCGCACCGCGCGCCCTGTGCTGGCCGTTGCCGGTCGTAACGCCGTTGCCAGCTTTTATTTTGGGTATTGGTTTAGCCACTAGGCGCCGCTGATACCACACGGCGCCCACCTTCGAGGGGCCGCCGAACATGAGAATACTCAAACCCCCGGTCGGCTCCCCGACCGGGGGTTTTGCTTCTCCAGGCCAACGAAAAACACCGATTCAGACTGAGGACCGATTCATGAACTACGCCAACTACTGCTACGCAAACACCTACACCTGGCGATTTAGCCAATCCCGTTCGGGCCAGCCTGCCGCCTCCGTTCGGTCGATTTCCGGTGGCATTGCCGCACAACAACCCAATTTGACGATCAGTCGAACACCTCGATAGGGCCGACCGCGCGGGCCAGAACCCGCCGTCCGCCCAGGGAAACACACGCCATGCAAGCCACCAACCTCGCCCTGCCCCTGACCCAACCGCAAGCGGCCAACACCACCGTCAGCCAACGCTTGCCCAGCCCGCACCTGCTCAAGCAGCAGATGCCGCTGCCCACCGAACTCGCCCAGCAAGTCCAGGCTCACCGCCAAGCGATCCGCGCCATCCTCGAAGGCCGCGACGAGCGCCTGCTGGTGGTGGTCGGCCCGTGCTCGATCCACGACCCGCGCTCGGCCCTGGAATACGCCGACCGCCTGGCCGCCCTCAGCCGCGAAGTCGACGACAAACTGCTGCTGGTGATGCGCGCCTACGTCGAGAAGCCCCGCACGACCGTGGGCTGGAAAGGCCTGGCCTACGACCCGCACCTGGACGGCAGCGACGACATGCACGCCGGCATCGCCCTGTCCCGCGGCCTGATGCTGAGCATGATCGAGCGCGGCCTGCCAATCGCCACCGAGCTGCTGCAACCGATGGCCGCCGGCTACTTCGACGACCTGCTGGGCTGGGCCGCCATCGGCGCGCGCACCACCGAGTCGCAGATCCACCGCGAGATGGTCAGTGGCCTGGAACTGCCCGTGGGCTTCAAGAACGGCACCGACGGCGGCATCGGCATCGCCTGCGACGCCATGCGCAGCGCCGCCCACCCGCACCGGCATTTCGGTATGGACGCACAGGGCCATCCGGCGATCATCGAGACCCTGGGCAACCCGGACACGCATTTGGTGCTGCGCGGCGGCCACCAGGGCCCGAACTACGACGCCACCAGCATCGCCCAGGCGCGCCAGGGGCTGGCCAAGGCCGGGTTGCAGGCGCGGATCATGGTCGATTGCAGCCACGCCAACAGCGGCAAGGACCCGGCGCGCCAGCCGGCGGTGTTCGAGGAGGTGCTGGCGCAGCGGTTGGGCGGGGATCGCTCGATTGTCGGGGTGATGCTCGAAGGTCACCTGTTCGACGGCTGCCAGGCGCTGGGCAAGGGGGCGTTGAAGTATGGGGTGTCGATTACCGATGGGTGCTTGGGGTGGGACAGCACCGAACACTTGCTGCGCCGAGCGACTGAGGCACTTTGCTGAGCAACGGCAAAGGTGCCAGGCTCTCCCGGCACCCTTTCATGGCGTTTCCTGATCCTGCGGCAGGTATGTCACCAGCGCGCCACCCGGTGCGGCAGGGCTCAAACGCAACACGGGCAGATAATGCTGTGTTTCATCGACATACTGGCGTTGAAACTTTTTGGCGCCGACCAGCCCGTTCGACCCTGACAATACCGCGTCACTGTAGATGAAAGCCTCCATAGGCAATTGCGCGGGGACATTCTGCGGCCAGGCTCTGAGCATCAGTTCATTCCAGCCATAGCCATCCCGTACACCTGGCTGCCGGCGCACATCGGCGGCCACCTGGAACGCTTGCTGGTCGGTGCCGAAGGAGCACGAGGTATGTGGCGTGCCTTGATAACGTGCCAGCCAACTGGCAACACTGCTGACACCCAACGATGCGCAGGTAGAGCGGAACGAACAGACATTGCGATTGAGCCGGGTACCGGCATCGAACGGATACGCACAGAGCAGTGGAATGGGCGTGTTCACCGGATAACCGGACGCAAACAGGATGAACCCTTGTGCCTTGTAGGTCCTGATGTTGGCGGTGTCATGGGCGAAATAGCTGAACGACACCCCTTGTTGGTTGGTGAAGTCGGTCGGCACTGGGTTCCAGGCTTTGTACTGGTCGTTGTCCACAGTGCGCACCCAGACGCCTTTGCAGTAATAGCGAGGGCGCCCATCAGGACAAGCCTGTGCTGTTTCGGCATAGCGCGTGTTGATCGTCTTGGCCACCTCGTAACCATTGTAAAGCTGCTCGCGCTGATCAAAGCCGAAGCGGGTGTCACCCTCGCCAACGCTGAAGCGCAACACCGATATCCATTGGCCGGTAGCCTGGAACCAGGCCAACTGGCTACGTTGGGCGCGTAGCAGAGCGCCAGGGCGCCCAGTCAGGTAGTAGATAGCCTGAACAGGCAACTGGTCAGGCCTGGAATCATCCCAGTACCACAACCGGATCTCATTTCCGGCTCGGCCAACTACCTGCAAGGGCTTGCTGATGGCTGCCGCCGTCAAACCATCGTGCAAGATGTAGCCATTGGTTTCCTGCTGACTCACCAGCATGCCGTTTGCGCTCAGCAGGAAAAAACGCTCGTAACCGCTAGCCTGCGCCTGCGCATCATGCCGCCAGAACTCACGCGGATGGGCATCAGGCATGGGGCGCATCAACACACCGCTGCACGCTTCTATTTCCTGGTCTCCCAGGCATCGATCAACTGTTGCCGCCACTCGCTGGTTGAGCACAACAGCGGTTTCCTGCCCGGTCATCGCCAGCACGAGTGGGGTGAAGAATGCACAGACCAGCAGCAACACAAAATGACGTGAGGGATTCGTCAGGTACATGCCTCACTCTCCTGTTCCATATCGTGGAAACTATCGTCAATTCAAGTGCGGGCCTCAGCCATTGCGCGGTGTCACGCACATTCCACCAAAGATGTTGGTGTTGGGTGTATTGGCGATGCAGAAGTAGCAGGAGAATGCGTAGCTGTGGTGATAGAACTCTCCAGCATCCTTGTTCACCTGCCTGCAGTTCCACAAATAGCGTTCCACTGGCAATGGCGCTCCATAAACGCGCTGCAGGTCGGCAATGAACTCGGTGGTGGCGGGCCTGCCCTTGAGCGTGTTCATCCATGCAACGGCTTGCGGCCAGCGCCAGTTTCGATCGCCTCGCAGGTTGAGGGTCCATACATTGCTCACCTGCACCTCGTAGCTGACGCACGTCCGCTGGCTGTCGGTGACCGTGATGGTCGCCCCGCCATTGCCATTGCCAGTGACCTTGCCATTACTGTCCACCGAGGCCACGCTCGGCTTGCTCGACGCATAACTGTAGGGTGGCTTGCCACCAGTGGCGGCACGTACCGCAGTATTGCCGTTCGAGTCCGGGCCGACACGGCGCCAGGCCGGGTACTTCACTGACAGGCCATTGAGCGTCAACAAGCTACTGCTCACACTCAGGCGATGGCGCACGGGGAACGTTGCAGCGACCGAACGCCCTTTGTCACGCTCACCGCGCGTTATCCGGTAGGCAAACGTCAGCGCCCCTCCAAGGCTCTCGGTGATCAGCCGTGCAGGTACCAGAAAGTGCTGTGGTTGGTCTGGGTCGTAGAGGATTGGCTCACTTGCATAACTGCCCTTCCCTGCCACCTGCAACACCACCTGGTCACCCGGCCGCAAACCGATCGCCTGGTCCTGGAACAATACCGTCACGCCCTGTGGTGGAACCCGGGAGGGGTCGAGGCCACCATCGCTGAGCGCCTCCATCACCTGGGGCGCCCCTAGCTGCAAAGGCACACCGGCTGTAACGGTCAAGCGTATGGATGACGATAGGCGCACCTGCTGGTCGGTATGACGCGTCACGCGGTAATGCACTTCGCTCGGACGCTCCATCCCGGCCAGCAGTACCTGCGCCGGAATGCTCCATTCAAGGCCGTTGCCACTCAGGCGAATGCTGGAGGCGGCGTTCGCGCCCAACCAGCTTACGGTGACCAGGTCGTCGTCACGGCGCCCTGGATAATCCGGCAACGTCACCTTGGCCGTCTGCCCGGCGCTGACACGCAGATCACCTTCACTGTCTACCCCCGCTACCTGCGGTGCTGGCAGCTCGACCGGAAGTTCACCGACCTGCAACCATAACCGTGGCGACATCAACGGTGCCGAGGGGCCTGGCCTGGCCACGCTGTAACACAACTGCAGACTCCCTTGATCGAGTGCCTGGACATGCTCTGCCGCCACCAGGAATACCAGTTGCCCGCGCCCGGCGTCGGCCCGGCTCACGCTACGCGCCATTTCCCAGACATAGGGCTGACGGCGCGCGGTCAAACCATGCCAGCACAGTTTCACTCGATCACCATAAGCAAGCCCGGGGTAACGCACCGTCACCGCCTGCCCCGACTGCACGGGGTCGAGCCGACCGTCGCTATCGGCTGACGGGTCGGCGTAAGGGAGTTCTGCCTTGGCTCCGGAAACCTCTAGGTAGCGCGTGCATGAGCGCGCCACCACCTGCCCATTGCGCCGGACTCGGTATGACAGGCTCAGCATGCCTCCGGCCAATTGCGCCAACCAACTACCCGGCAGCTCGAACAGGTAACCCTTGCCAACCTCCTCAATGACCCTGCGTGAACTGAGGGTGAATGGCCGCGCGGCGAAGTCGACGCCCCCCGCCAGCAACTCGACCTCATCCGAAGCTGCCATCTGCTGCCACGAAGCCCACACCAGCACCTGCACCGGATTCGTGGTGGCATCGACATGTTGAACCTCGGTCGCGCCATGCACGCGGGGTGCATCACCCAAGCCCGGTTGCAGCAGGACCGATACCCAGGTGATCGCCGACCATTTTTCCGAGGTATCGCCAACCACATCGATGATCCGGTAACGCACCGGCAACCGGGCGCTGTTGCCCGCATCGCCAATGAGACGGGCAGGTACCTCGATACGCAATGGCTGGCCGACTTCTTCATCCGTGAAGCGATACTCAACCAACTGATCGCCCCAGGCCAATTGCAGCATGCCTCCAGCCTGCATATACAACCACGGCGGTACCTCCACCCACGCCGAAGCGTCCGCGATGATTGGCGACACCAGGGTGGGGGCACCCAACCCACCATGCCAGGCGGTCTCGGGGCTTGGGTCCGGCCCACCGGGCAAGCTCGGCTTGCACAGTACCGACAAAGGCGTGGAACGCCCTACTTCGGCTCCTTGACGAGTTACTCGGCAATACAGGTCGGCAATGCCCTCCACCGCCTGCTCGGATGGCAGATAGACAGGCACGTCGCTGCCCAACTGGCCAGCCTCCACATAGACCGCGCACAGCGGCTTCGCTTCCAACCCAGGCGCGTGCCAGAACATTTCCAGCAGGTCGCCGACACGCATGTCCGGGTAGCGCTGCACCATCGCCACAAGCCCCTGCGGCTCGGGTTGCAACAGACAGCTGTTGACGCCGACATCGGCCAGTCGCGCCAGGAACGGAGCCCCGGGAATGAACATGCGCGGCAGGGCAACGGTGTTCAGGATGCCACCTGCGGATGGATAGCGCTCATTGAAACACTGGCGTGCCTGCTCCAGTGTTTCATCCTCTTCGATTGCCAAGTCGGTTGCATCGCTCATGCTTCAGCCCTTTTCATGAAGTCGGTTATTCCGTTGCGCGTCTCAACAGGCCCGTCAAAAAAGCGTGGGGGGCGAGTCGAATCACTGCGCCAACTGATCCTCAACGTGATAAGTCACCAACGCGCCACCTGGTGCCTTGGGATTCAGGCGCAAGATGGGCAGGTAGCGCTGTGTCTCACTGATGAAGTCCTGCTGAAAGCGCCTGGCATTCCTCAGGCCATAGACGCTGGCGGGCTCGTCAGTCGGGGGAAAATGAACATCCGCGTTGTAGAAGAACGCCTCAAGCGGGAGTGCCGCTGCTTTGTTCTGTGCCCATGTCCGGACCACTGGCTCGTTCCAACCAAAACCCCGAGTATCGTCCTTTCCTTCGAGACTCCACCTGTGCGCCTGCACGGCCACGTGGAAATCCGGGCTGTCAGTACGAAATGCACAGGAGCGGTGGGTAGGCACGGCGTAACGCGCCAGCCAAGTCTGTTTGTCGGTAATGCCGGTACAAACCCCATGGTTGGTGCACGGCTGGTTGTTGAGGCTGGTACCGCCATCGAACGGGTAGATACAGCTCACTGCCAAGGGCTCGTTTACCGGGTAGCCCAGGGGAAACACGATGAAACCCTGAGGCCATACCGTCACCGAAAGACCAGCATCCGCAGCGAAGTAGCTGAAGGACACCGCTTGGTTACTTTGCGAAGTCGGACTGGGATTCCACGCCTTGAAGTCGCCTACGTTGGTCGAACGCACCAACACACCCTGGCAATGGTAACGGGCACGGCCATCAGGACAGGCAGGTGACGTATCAGCGAAACGCGCATTGATTTCGCTGGCGATCCGGTCACCGTCGTACAGTTGCTCGCGCTGATCGAATCCAAAGCCTCCCATACCCAGCCGTAGCAGGGGCAACCACGTATTGGTGGCGTTGTACCACTCAAGTTGCGAACGCTGTCCCTTCAGTAACGCACCTGGTTGCGCCGGGTCATAGTACAGGGCCTCGACTGCCAGCCGGGCAGGCAGTGAATCATCCCAGTTGCGGACCTGCACCTCCCCTGCAGTCTGTTCCGATTCAATCTCATAAGGTTTACCCAGGGCCAATGCATCGAATTGGCTCATCAGCACATATCCGGTGGGCTGCGCCGGAGGGGCAACGACAACGTCGCTGCGCAAGTAGATGAAAACTTCGCTGCCGCTCGCGATACTGGCGGGATCATGCTCCCAGAACCTGGGCGGATGTCGTGCGTCCATGGGCTTGGCCATCACCCCGCTGCAAGCGTACTCCGGCTGGTTGGCCACGCAGCCAATCGCCGTTGCCCCCAGACGCTGATTCAACACCAGCACGGTTTCCGGCCCGCTCAAAGCCCAGGCCTTGACGGCAAACAGGCAGCACGACAACACGCTGTACATGAGTGATCCGAACATTTGCTTCATAGGTCCATACCGTCGAGATCCACGCACGGGTGATCGCCCTGGATAACGGGCGAAGACATCATTGATTGCCACATCGTTGTCCGTCCTCCGCAGGGATACTCAAGTCTTGACGCAGGCCACCTGACGCAGGTTGTTTGCATCGCTCGTCTCGCTGCTGACGGCGTCCGTTCGAGGATCGAATGTCAAGGACGTGCCCGCCCCAAGGCTTTCACCCCAGATGGGATAGGCCGGCAAGCCGAAGCTACGCATACGGCCTGGGTAGTCACCCTTGAGGTCCTCGAAATCGACTTTCGTCGGCAGTACTGCTCCCAGGCTGGCGCATAGCTGGCTGGCCGCATTCCAGGAGCTGCCTTGGTTGGCGACCACCTCGATGCCACGCAAGCCGGTAACGGTCAGCACATAGGACTGCGGCCCCGTCGGCAATTGTGCGGTGATGGTCGTCTGGCCATTGCGTAACACCGTGACCCTGCCGCTGGCATCGACCGTGGCGACACTGTTATCAAGGCTCGAGTACGCCCTGGCACCCGGTGCCTGGCGAGTGAAGGTCAACGGCGCACGCGCTGGCCCCTCCTCTGGCAACACCATCATGCCGTTGCGGTAGACCGCCAGTCGCAGCTTGCCGGTCAAATCCAGTGTCTGCGTGCCAGCGAAGCCCTGGGCAACCCGAAAGGATAGCGCCAGGCTGGGGGGCTGGGTGCCGACCTCGTAACGCACCAGCACCGCTTCGCCTTCGGCGCCGGCGAACGCTTGCTTGGGGATGATCAGCACGACGGGCCTGGCCACCAACCCAACCTGGGTTTCCACCTTGTGCACAACGGTGCCGTTGGCCAAGCTCAGCAGCAGGGTCAAGGGCTGGCCATTGTAGGTGGGACCACCGGTAACCGTACTGACCTTGACTCCGCTCTCAGGTATGTTGACAGGGTCGAGTTCTCCGTTCTGCGGCGCCGGCGTCATCACCGGGTCCGGCAAGGCGGCCCATACCTGAGCAGGTGAGAACATGGCCAACAGCAGCGCGACCAGCCCATGACGCAGGCGGTCAGATGTCCCCGCCAACAGACATTGTTTCGATAATGTACGCATTGCGATGTTCCTCGGCCTGCGACGCGAATCGCACCGCAGGCAACCTATGTGGAAGATGCCTCGCCTTCAAACACTGCCACGCAGTTCATTGTCAGGCGCCACCACGGCTCCCGGCGTGGTATCAGTACGTCCGGTCAGCAGGCGGCCGCGCAGCAGAGCCTGCACCGTCGAACTGTCGCCACCACCACTGGCCGTGCCCCAGGTCACCACACGGCCATCGCTGGTCAACGCGGTGAATCCGTTGCTGTTGGCATAGATGGCCCGGACATTGGTCAGCTGGGCCTGCACAGGCGCAATGTTCAAGCCCGAAGCCGCGGTGCCGCCCCAAACCACCACCTGACCATTGCTGCGCAACGCGGCAAAGGTCCAGGCGCTACCAGTGACCTGCACGATGTCGGTAAGCGCGGCAATGCTCGCCGGCAGCGTGCCGCCGTTGGTGGCGTTGCCCCAGGCCACCACACGGCCGTTGCGCAGCCGCGCGCAGAACGCATGCCAGGTGCTGGTCACCTCGACGATGTCGCTGAGCGCCGCGATGTTTGCAGGCACCGAACCGCCATGGCTGGCCGCGCCCCAGGCCAGGACCTGCCCGCTGCTGGTGAGCACCGAGAACGCCTGGGCGGTGGCACCTTCCAGCGATGCGATGTCATTACGGCCGGTGATCGCCTGGCCTGGGGCGCCGCCGTATGTACCATTGCCCCAGGCAGCGACGGTCATGTCCGTACGACGGACAACGAAGGCGGCGAAGTTGCCCTTGACATAGATGTTGTCGGTGCGGTTGGCAATGACGGCCGGCACACTGCCGCCGTTGCCTGCCTGCCCCCAGGCGATCAGCGTGTTGTTGCTGCGCTTCGCGGTAAAGGCGGTACCGGCACCATAGACTTCGACGATGTCGGTCAGGGCCCTCAGGTTTGCCGGGATGTCAGCGCCATTGGCCAGCACCCCCCAGCCGGTGAGCCTCCCGAGCTTGCTGCCCGCTGCAACCTGGCGACGACCGATGAACACCGTGGAGTTGCTGCGCACGTCGAGGAACGGTTGACCGACATCTTCGGGGCGCAGCGTGGCCCCCTCCGCGGCACCACCCCAGCACACCAGATTGCCATTGCTCAGCCGCGCCGCGCAGGCACTGCGGGTGGCGCTGACCTCCATCACGTCGTTCAGGGTGATACCCGGCCCCCTGCCACCCCAACCGGTCATGCCCCAGGTCACCAACTGGTAACGGCCTGGCGTGACCGGGTTGTTCTCGATCATCGACGCGAAAGCTGCCGTGCCGTTGACCACGGCATCGTTGCCGGTGCCGACGACGTTGGTCGGGTTGAGCACCACGGCGTCGGTGGTGCTGCGCACTCGCAGCAGGCGCCAGGGTTCACGGTCCAGCCAGGTCGTGCCCGCCTGCCAGTTGGTGTCGCCGTCATAGCGCCATTGCGCGAGGATCGGCCGCAGGGTCCTGGCATTGAACGCGCTGATGACCCGCGAAGCACCCGAGGCGCGGTAGGTCGAGGCGTTGTAGCGCGCACCGAAGATACGCAAGGTGCCGGCACCGATGACACGATTGATGGTGAAGGTGCTCGCACCGGACGGCTCGGAGGGCCCGTTGGGGGAGCGGAACACCGTGTACGTCAGGGTGACCGTCTGGTTGGCCAGCGCCTGGACGTCGGCGGCGGGTACGGTCACCCGCAGTGCCGCGCCGCCAACCTGAACGGTTTTTAGGAAAGTTTTCGCGCCGCCTGGGTAAGCGATGCTGACCGTCACCAGGTCATTGACGCGCAAGCGCGCCGAAGCGTCGATCAGCACGGTAGCGCCATCTGGCACATCGTCCGGGTTGAGATTGCCATTGACCGCCTCGACGAAGGTTGGCAAAGGCAACGCCGCCCCTTGGACGCGCAAGGTCAGCGGCGCAGAGTTGTCAGGCAGGCCGGTGGCGGCCCGGTAGACCTCGTATTGCAGGTTGACGTTGCCATTGTTGCTGGCGCGCACCACCGTAGAATCGATGACCAGGTCCTTGTGCAGCCCTTGTTCGCCCTGAAGCACGGTCCACTCCACTTCCGTCTTGCTGGCATCGCCCTGGTCGCCAGACCAATGCACGATCAACAGATCGCCGAGCTGCAAGTTGGCCGTGGCCGGCACGCGCACGGTTGCCCCGTTGGGTGCGTTGGCGGGGTCAAGCGCTTCTTCAGGTGCTCCAGGTGCTTCCAGTACCAGGGGCGGGGGTAGATCCCTGCTCTGGCGCACACCAATGTACAGCACCAGATCATCCGACAGCCGATCTGGCTTGTCGGGCTCGGACACGGTGTAGAACACCCGTACTTCGCCGTTTTCGTTCTTTCTCAACTGCGCCTGGTCGATGGAGAAGTAGGTAGGGAACCCCGGCTCGGCGTCCACATTGTCGTGGAACGGATCGCCAACGTCCCCGACCCAACTCAGGTAGATGGTCTGGTTGGCGTTCATGTTGGGATAAGGCTGAATAACGACCTCGATCCCGTTGGGGTGATCACCGGGACTGATGTTGCCATCGGTGAACACCGGCACGGTCGACGGGGCCGGCAGTTCAGACAAGGCAACTCCCACGCCGATCAGGGTGGACGCCGAGTCCAGAGGTACATCCAGGCCACGGCGCAAGAGCTGATAGCTCAGCAGCAAGGTACCGCCATCGAGCGGAACCAGGTTCACCGCAGGGTCGACTCTGAAGCGATATTCCTTGCCCGCCTGCCCGGCACTGATCCGCCGCCGTTCCGTGTAGAGCAGCGGCGTGCCATCGGCGCGGGTACCCAGCCAGGTCAGGATCAGTGTGTCGTTTGCCAACAGACCGGTAGCTTGCGGGATGCTCACGGTGGCCGTAGGCACATCGATTTCGACCATGTCGTCTATCGCTTCAAGCAACTCAGGCCGAAGCAACAATCGGGCCTGGCCGATGAAGGACGCGAATGAGCGCTTGGACCGGAATTGGGTATTTGCACGGGAGACCTGATAAGAAACGACCCCGCGCCCCATTCCGAGTGCGATCAAGTATTCGTTGGGTACCAGGAAGGTCAAGGTCCTGCCAACCCTGGTGATCCTCTGCGAAGGCGGCTGAAAGTTTATCGTCTGCCCTGCTGCGGTGGTTCCTGTCCAGGTGAGCAGGACGACATCATTGAGCAGGAACACAGGATCCTTGTTGGCTGTATCTACTTCAATTTCCAAGTCCGCATCGTTTAACTTGACCAGGTCGATCACATCAGCAGGATCGGCATTCTCGTCAGGGTTGATGATGAACGGTGCGGGGAACAAACCCTGTTCGAGCGCCACTTCAACGAACCCACGCAACGACCAGTCACTGGACTGGTTCTGCACCTCGTCCACCAACCGGTAGGTCAGCACCAGGCTGTCGCTATCACCCGCCGCGACAATGATCTCACGGCTGACCGTGATCACCACGGGCTTGCCCACCTCTGCTGGCTGTACCTGGCGATCGACGAACACCCCGCCCCAGCTCAGGCGAATGCTGTCGTAAGCGCGCATGTGCGGGTAGGCCTCTATGGTCACCTTGACCCCGGCATTGGCCTCGGTTTCACCGATCACCCCCGACGCCGGCACGGCCGCAACCGGAGGCAAGAGGTTGTAATGCCCCGGTCGATCAGGTTCGGAATCGTTGCCCCCTGGAAATACCAGGCGACTCAACACACCCAGGCGCTTGGAGTTTTCCCTGTTGCCGGAACCCGCCCGCGTTACCCTGAACCACAGATCAGACACCACGCCCGTGATTTGCTCCGGCGTCGGTTCGCTGGCAGGCCGGACGAAGCCAGGCACCTCCGCCGCCACGACGTACATGGCGAACAGCTGCCCAGCTTGCCCGGGCTTGACGGAGTCGGAGGCCACCGCCCTCTCGGTGCCGCGCCAGAACACCTCGATCCAGTCCCCTTCGCGCATGTTGTCGTAAGGCTGGACGATGATCAGTAGCCCGCCCGTGCTGGCATGGGCCATGCTGAAGTTGACCCCGACCTGGGCCCCCGAGGTCTGCAGCGGCATAACGCCGCCGGGGATGTAGATGCGCTCAAGCGTTCCGTCGTCGGCGGGGTTGGCGCCGAATATCCCTGTCGATGTTCGCGCCAATTGCTGGTTGAAGGCCTCGATCATTTCCTTGAGAGAGAGCACGGCAGGCCCCTCCACGGTGTCATTGACTTGCGCATCATCTGCCATGGTGAAGCCCCTTCTGAGGTGGGTTCGACGGGAACGTTGTCGGCCGATTGAATAACTGCCATCACGACCGCACAACTGGCAGAAATGCTAGGTAGCGCCCTCGCGCGGCAAGAGCAGGCTGTCGCTTGCAGATGCTTTAGACAGACAACCCTGTGCGCTTTGCGCTAGGCTTGCGCCTTTACTCACAAGGAGCATTTCCATGGCCCGCGCCACCGCCCGCCACATCCTCGTCAGCAGCGAAGACAAGTGCAACGAACTCAAGGCCCAGATCGAAGCCGGCGCCGACTTCGCCGAAATCGCCAAGGCCAACTCCACCTGCCCCTCCAGCCGCCAGGGCGGCGACCTGGGCTCGTTCGGCCCGGGCCAGATGGTCCGTGAGTTCGACACCGTGGTCTTCAGCGCGCCGCTGAATGTCGTCCAGGGTCCGGTGAAGACCCAGTTCGGCTACCACCTGCTGGAAGTGACCAGCCGTCAGGACTAAGTCATGGCCGACGATGACCGCCCCTGTAGGAGCGGATTCATCCGCGATAGCGCCGGGACAGGCAATGCCGTTGCCTGATCGGGCGCTATCGCGGATGAATCCGCTCCTACAGGTGTTGTGTGGGCTCGCACTGTCGTGCATGGCCAACGCCACCCCGACCCACGCCCTCACGGTCTACGGTGAAGCCCCCCGCTACCCCGAACGCTTCCAGCACTTCGCCTACGTCAACCCCGAAGCCCCCAAGGGCGGCAGCCTGCGCCGCTCGGCCCTCGAGATCGGCCAGTTCGACCATATCCTGCCCTACATCGACAAAGGCATCGGCGTCAGCCAGGTCGATGGCTGGCTGTACGCGCCCCTGGCGCTGCGCTCGCTCGACGAGCCCTACACCGTCTACGGCCTGATCGCCCGGCGCATGGAACGTGGCCCGGACGATGCCTGGCTGCGTTTCGACATCGACCCGCGCGCCACCTTCGCCGACGGCAAGCCGGTGCGCGCCGAGGACGTGCGCTTCACCTTCGAACTGTTGATGAGCCAAGGCAGCCTCAAGTACCGCACCCAGTTCGCCGAAGTGGCCGGTGTGACCGTCGAAGGCCCCCTGCGCGTGCGCTTTGACTTGAAGCAGCCCCACGGCCGCACCCTGCCGCTCGACCTGGCCAGCCTGCCGGTGCTGCCCGAGCACGACTGGCAGCAGCGCGACTTCACCAACGGCGCCGGCTTCGACAAGCCGGTAGGCAGCGGCCCCTATCGCATCGAGCACATCGACAACGGCCGCAGCATCACCTTCGCCCGCGACCCGAAGTGGTGGGCAAAAGATCTGCCAGCCACCCGTGGCCTGTACAACTTCGAGCACCTGCGCATCGAATACTTCGGCGATACCGAAGTGGCGCGGCAGGTGCTCAAGGGCGGCGGCTACGACTACAACCGCGAGTTCTCCGCCACCGCCTACACCCTCGGCTACAACGGCGCGGCACTCGATGACGGGCGCCTGCAACGCGCCCAGCTCGGCCCGGCCAAGCCCCAGGTTGCCCAGGGTTTCGTGTTCAACCTGGACAAGCCGCAGTTCAAGGACCGCCGCGTGCGCCAGGCCCTGGCCTTGCTCTGGGACTTCGAATGGAGCAACCGGCAGATGATGCGCAATTTGTACATCCGCCAGCAGAGCCTGTTCTCCAACACTCCGCTGGCGGCGCGCGCGCTGCCCGACGCGGACGAGCTCAAGCTGCTCGCGCCGTTGCGCGGCCAAGTGCCGGACGAAGTATTCGACAAGGTATTCACGGCACCGGTTACCGACGGTTCGGGCATCATCCGCCCGCAGCAACTGCAAGCCCTTGCCCTGCTCCAGGCCGCGGGCTGGCACCCGGAGGGCGACCGCCTGGCCAACGCCCAGGGCGAACCGCTGAGCTTCACCTTCCTCAACGGCCAGTCGGGCATGGAACGCCTGCTGCTGCCGTGGAAACGCAACCTGGCGCAGATCGGCATCGAGCTGAACATCCGCAATGTCGATTCGGCGCAGTACGTCAACCGGCTGATGGCCCGCGACTACGACATGATCGTCACCGGCTACCCGGTGACCCTGTCGCCGGGCAGCGAGCTGTACAACTACTTCGGTTCGGCGGCGGCCAACGACCCGGGCTCGAACAACCAGATGGTGCTCAAGGACCCGGCCGTGGACCACCTGATCGACGGGCTGGTGCGCGCCAACACCCAGGCCGACATGCTGCGCCACGCCCATGCCCTGGACCGGGTGCTGCAATGGAACTACTACTGGATCCCCAACTACTACCCGCCCGGCAGCTCAACCGTGTGGTGGAACCGCTTCGGCCTGCCCAAGGTGCAGGCCACCTACGACGAAGGCCTGGACACCTGGTGGGAGGTCAGCCCCACGGCGCTGACCAACGCACAGATGGACGCGCTGCGGAAAACCTCGCCATGACCGCCTACATCCTGCGCCGCCTGCTGCTGATCATCCCCACGCTGCTGGCGATCCTGCTGGTCAATTTCGCCATCGTCCAGGCCGCGCCGGGCGGCCCGGTGGAACAAGCGGTGGCGCGCCTGCAAGGCATCGGCGGCGGCGCGCCGGGCGCCCGGGTGGAGGCCGTGCACAGCGAGTCCCGTGCCACCCGCGGCCTGGACCCGAAGCTGATCGAGGAGATCAAGCGCCAGTACGGTTTCGACAAGTCCGCCCCCGAGCGCCTGTGGCTGATGCTCGGCCAATATGCGCGGCTGGACTTCGGCCAGAGTTTCTTTCGCGGCGCCAAGGTCACCGACCTGATCGTCGAGAAACTGCCGGTGACCTTGTCGCTGGGTTTCTGGGCGACGTTGATCACCTACCTGGTGTCGATCCCGCTGGGCATCCGCAAGGCGGTGCGCCATGGCAGCCGCTTCGACGCCTGGAGCAGCGCGCTGATCGTGATCGGCTACGCCCTGCCCTCGTTCCTGTTCGCCCTGCTGCTGATCGTGCTGTTCGCCGGCGGCACCTCGCTGAACTGGTTCCCGGTGCGCGGGCTGGTGTCGGACGACTTCGACCAGCTCAGCCTGTTGGGCAAGCTCGCCGACTACTTCTGGCACCTGGTGCTGCCGGTAGGGGCCCTGGTGATCGGCGGCTTCGCCACACTGACCCTGCTGACCAAGAACGCCTTCCTCGACGAGATCGCCCGCCAGTACGTGGTCACCGCCCGGGCCAAGGGGCTGAGCGAACGCCGGGTGCTGTACGGCCATGTGCTGCGCAACGCCATGCTGCTGGTGGTGGCCGGCCTGCCCCAGGCGCTGATCACGGTATTCTTCGCCGGCTCCCTGCTGATCGAGGTGATCTTCTCCCTCGACGGGCTCGGGCGCATGAGCTACGAGGCGGCGGTGTCGCGGGACTACCCAGTGGTGTTCGGCACGTTGTTCATCTTCACCCTCGCCGGGTTGCTGATTCGCTTGCTTGGTGACCTGTGCTATACCGCGCTCGACCCACGCATCGACTTTGACGCGAGGGCGCACTGATGCTCTCCCCCGTCTCCCTGCGCCGCCTGCGGCGCTTTCGCGCCAATCGCCGGGGCTGGATCTCGCTGTGGCTGTTCGCCGGCCTCTTGTTGCTGAGCCTCGGCGCCGAGCTGGTGGCCAACGACAAGCCGCTGCTGCTTTCGTACCAGGGCGAGTTGTACACCCCCACGCTCAAGCGCTACACCGAGCAGCAGTTCGGTGGCCAGTTGCCGTTCCAGCCCGATTACCGCAGCCAGTACGTGCGCCAGCTGATCGAGGGCCAGGGCGGCTGGATGCTGTTCGCGCCGATCCCATTCAGCGCCGACACCCCCAACTACGACTTGCAGGTGCCTACCCCAAGCCCCCCCAGCACCAGCAACTGGCTGGGCACCGACGACCAGGGCCGCGATGTACTGGCCCGGGTGTTGTATGGCGCCCGGGTGTCGCTGCTGTTCGCCTTCGCCCTGACCGTGCTCAGCGTGCTGATCGGCGTGACCGCCGGCGCCTTGCAGGGTTACCACGGCGGTTGGGTCGACCTGCTCGGGCAACGTTTGCTGGAGGTGTGGTCGGGGCTGCCGGTGCTGTACCTGCTGATCATCCTGTCCGGTTTCGTCGAGCCGGATTTCTGGTGGCTGCTGGGGATCATGGCGCTGTTCTCGTGGCTTGCCCTGGTCGATGTGGTGCGCGCCGAGTTTCTCCGCGGGCGCAACCTGGAGTACGTGAAGGCTGCGCGGGCACTGGGGCTGCCGGACAGCCAGGTGATGCTGCGACATATCCTGCCCAATGCGATGAACGCGACGCTGACCTACATCCCCTTCATGCTCACCGGGGCGATCACCACCCTTACCGCGCTGGACTTCCTCGGTTTCGGCATGCCGGCTGGCAGCGCCTCGCTGGGCGAGCTGGTGACCCAGGGCAAGCAGCACCTGGAAGCGCCGTGGCTGGGCTTCACCGCGTTCTTTGCCCTGGCGCTGATCCTGTCGTTGCTGGTATTCATCGGCGATGCGTTGCGCGAGGCGTTCGATCCACGAAGGTAGGTCGCCTGCGCGGGCCCATTCGCCGGCAAGCCGGCTCCTACAGGTCTGGTGCAATCCCCTGTAGGAGCCGGCTTGCCGGCGAAAGGGCCAGCCAGGGCGACACAAAAAGGTACTACCATGCACGACAACCTCAAGGACTACCCCCAGGTCCGCCAACTGGCGATCCGCTCGCTGTTCGAGATCATCGAGCAGTCCAGCGAGGGCACGGTGATCGTCGACCGCCAGGCGCGCATCGTCTGGATGAATGAACGTTACGCCCGGCGCTTCGGCCTGGCCGACGCCGCCAGCGCCATCGGCCAGCCCTGCGAGGCGGTGATCCCCGGCAGCCTGATGCGCGAGGTGGTGAACAACGGCAAGCCCATCCTGCTGGACATGCTCGACACCCCCAATGAACCGCTGGTGGTGATGCGCCTGCCGATCCACGACGACCAGGACACACTGATCGGCGCCATCGGCTTCGCCCTGTTCGACGAGCTGCGCAGCCTGTCCCCCCTACTCAAGCGCTACTCGAGCATGCAGCAGGAGCTGGCCTCGACCCGCTCGCAACTGCGCGCCCGCCAGGCTCGCTACAGCTTCGCCCAGTTCGTCGGCACCAGCGCCGCGTGCCTCGAAGCCAAGCGCCGCGCACGCCGTGGCGCGAGCAGCGACTCGCCGGTGCTGCTGCTCGGCGAGACCGGCACCGGCAAGGAGCTGCTGGCCCACGCCATCCACGCTGCCTCGCCCCGGGCGCACAAGGCGTTCGTCAGTATCAACAGCGCGGCGATCCCCGAAACACTGCTTGAAGCCGAGTTCTTCGGCACCGCCCCCGGCGCCTTCACCGGCGCCGAGCGCAAGGGCCGCAGCGGCAAGCTGCAACTGGCCGAAGGCGGCACGCTGTTCCTCGATGAAATCGGCGACATGCCCCTGGCGTTGCAGAGCAAGCTGCTGCGGGTGCTGCAAGAAAAGGAATACGAACCGGTGGGCTCCAACCAGATGCTGCGCAGCGACGTGCGCATCATCGCCGCCACCTCCATCGACCTGCAGGCGGCCATGGCCCGTGGGGCGTTCAGGGCAGACCTGTATTACCGGTTGAATGTATTGCCGATCGAGGTGCCGCCGTTGCGTGAGCGGTTGGAAGACCTGCCGGCGCTGTGCGAGGCGATCCTCGCCGAACTGGGCAGCCAGTATGAGCTGGACGCCGAGGCCCAGGCGCTGCTGGGGCGGCATGCCTGGCCGGGGAACATTCGTGAGCTGCGCAATGTGCTGGAGCGCGCGACGTTGCTGGCGGACCAGCCGCGTCTGGGGGTACAGGAGCTGAAAAATGCCCTGGGGCCGTTGAGCCCGGTGGCGGTCGAGGCCAATCAGCTGGACTATCGTGAGGCGTGTGCACGGTTCGAACGTGGGTTGATCGTGGATGCCTTGGCGCGGCATGCGGGAAATGTGCCGGAGGCCGCACAGGCCTTGGGATTGGGGCGGTCGACGTTGTACAAGAAGATGGTGGCGCTGGGCATTCACTCTCAATAATGAGATTTTTGTTTCTAATTTGAGATATTTACCTGGAGAGCTGCAGCGTGTTTGAAATCGGGCGCCGCCAAAGCGGCGCATCGCGGATAAATCCGCTCCTACAGGCGCCCGAAAAGCCAGGGTAATCCGCCCGGTTTGCGCGACGCGGGCAACCATTCCCTCACCGGTGCGGCACGTTGCAACAAACGTAGGAGCGGATTTATCCGCGATGCGCCGCACGGGCGGCGCTCGATCTTGAACGCGCAGCAAAGCTGTTGCCTGGCCAAAAAAGTCTCAAATTCGAGACAAAATCCACTTATGCTTTAATATTGCCCAATAAAATCAACAGCTTAACAATTGGCACGATTCCCGCTATCTCCCCGGCAACCATAAAAACAATACCCTGGAGACCCCCTCGATGACCGTGCTCATCGCCCTGGCTGCCCTCGCCCTGCTGATGCTCGCCGCCTACCGTGGCTACAGCGTCATCCTGTTCGCCCCCATCGCCGCCCTCGGCGCCGTCCTGCTCACCGACCCGGCCGCCGTGGCCCCCGCGTTCACCGGGGTGTTCATGGAGAAGATGGTCGGCTTCATCAAGCTGTACTTCCCGGTGTTCCTGCTCGGCGCCGTGTTCGGCAAGCTGATCGAGCTGTCCGGCTTCTCGCGCTCGATCGTCGCCGCCGCCATCCGCCTGCTCGGCACCCGCCAGGCCATGCTGGTGATCGTGCTGGTGTGCGCCCTGCTCACCTACGGTGGCGTGTCGCTGTTCGTGGTGGTGTTCGCCGTCTACCCGTTCGCCGCCGAGATGTTCCGCCAGAGTGATATCCCCAAGCGGCTGATCCCGGCGACCATCGCCCTGGGCGCGTTCTCCTTCACCATGGACGCCCTGCCCGGCACCCCGCAGATCCAGAACATCATCCCCAGCACCTTCTTCAACACCACCGCCTGGGCCGCGCCCTGGCTGGGGCTGATCGGCACGCTGTTCGTGTTCTGCACCGGCATGCTCTACCTGCAACGCCAGCGCAA
Source organism: Pseudomonas sp. MWU13-3659 (assembly GCF_023757525.1). Classification (NCBI taxonomy): domain Bacteria; kingdom Pseudomonadati; phylum Pseudomonadota; class Gammaproteobacteria; order Pseudomonadales; family Pseudomonadaceae; genus Pseudomonas; species Pseudomonas sp. MWU13-3659. Next base: position 145,191 of record NZ_JAMSHW010000003.1, read on the forward strand.
CAAGGCCCAGCGCCGTGGCGAAGGCTATGGCAGCGACCTGCGCAACGAGCCGGAAACCGCCGACGACATTGCCCTGCCCAACCCCTGGATGGCCCTGGCGCCGCTGATCCTGGTGGGGGTGATGAACCTGCTGTTCACCCACTGGATCCCGCAGTGGTACGGCGCCAGCCACACCCTGCAACTGCCCGGCATGGCCGCGCCGGTGCAGAGCGACGTGGCCAAGCTCACGGCGATCTGGGCGGTGCAGGCGGCGCTGCTGGTGGGCATCCTGATGGTGCTCGTGTGCGCCTTCGGCACCCTTCGCCAACGCCTGGCCGAAGGCACCAAGAGTGCGGTGGGTGGTGCCCTGCTGGCGGCGATGAACACCGCCTCGGAGTATGGCTTCGGTGCGGTGATCGCCTCGTTGCCAGGCTTCCTGGTGTTGGCCGACGCCCTGCGCGGCATCCCCAACCCGCTGGTCAACGAAGCCATCACCGTGACCCTGCTGGCCGGCATCACCGGCTCTGCCTCCGGCGGCATGAGCATCGCCCTCGCCGCCATGAGCGACAGCTTCATTGCCGCCGCCAACGCCGCGCACATTCCCCTCGAGGTGCTGCACCGGGTCGCGGCCATGGCCAGCGGCGGCATGGACACCCTGCCGCACAACGGCGCGGTGATTACCCTGCTGGCGGTGACCGGGCTGACCCACCGCGAGGCGTACAAGGATATTTTTGGTATTACCCTGATCAAGACCCTGGCCGTGTTCGTGGTCATCGCCACGTTCTACGCCACCGGCATCGTTTAAGGAGAACGGCATGACGCTCAAAGGCAAGACCGCACTGGTCACCGGTTCCACCAGCGGCATCGGGCTGGGTATCGCCCAGGTATTGGCCGAGGCCGGCGCGAACATCCTGCTCAACGGTTTTGGCGACCCGGCACCGGCCATCGCCGAGATCGGTCGCCACGGCGTGAAAGTCGCCCATCACCCCGCCGACCTGTCCGACGTGGCGCAGATCGAGCAGTTGTTCGCCCTGGCCAAGCGCGAGTTCGGCGCGCTGGATATCCTCGTCAACAACGCCGGCATCCAGCACGTGGCGCCGGTCGAGCAGTTCCCGGTCGAGGCCTGGGACAAGATCATCGCCCTCAACCTGTCGGCGGTGTTCCATGGCAGCCGCCTGGCGCTGCCGGGCATGCGCGCACGGGGCTGGGGGCGCATCGTCAATATCGCTTCGGTGCACGGTTTGGTGGGGTCGACCGGCAAGGCCGCCTATGTGGCCGCCAAGCATGGCGTGGTCGGCCTGACCAAGGTGATCGGGCTGGAGACCGCCACCAGCAATGTCACCTGCAATGCCATCTGCCCGGGCTGGGTACTGACCCCGCTGGTGCAGAAGCAGATCGACGATCGTGCGGCCAAGGGTGGCGACCCGCTGCAGGCGCAACACGACCTGCTGGCCGAGAAGCAGCCTTCCCTGGCCTTCGTGACGCCCCGCCACCTCGGCGAGCTGGTATTGTTCCTGTGCAGCGAGGCCGGCAGCCAGGTCCGCGGCGCCGCCTGGAACGTCGACGGTGGCTGGCTCGCCCAGTGAGGGTGGGCCGTGCGGCTTGATCCCCTATGCAGCGGAGGTTCCCATGAACGATGTGCTCTGGCGCCCCAGTACGTCACGGATCGAAGCCAGCCGGATGGACGCCTTCCGCCGCCGGGTCAACCTGCGCTTCAACCTCCAGTTGGACGACTACGCCGCCCTGCACCGCTGGAGCATCGAACACCGTGCACAGTTCTGGCAGACCCTCAGCGATTACTTCCACGTCCGTTGGCACAAACCGCACACTCATGTGCTGGAAGAAGGCCCACGCATGCCCGATGCCCGCTGGTTCACCGACGCCACCCTCAACGTTGCAGAACACCTGTTAAAACGGCGCGACGATCGCCCTGCCGTGATCGCCGTGCGTGAGGATGGCAATCGTCGGCAGCTCACTCACAACGAACTTGTCGCCCAGGTGGCCGGGTTGCAGCGGGCGTTCCAACAAGCCGGCATCCAGCCCGGCGACCGCATTGCCGCGGTGATGCCCAACACCTGGGAAACCCTGGTGGCCATGCTCGCCGCCACCAGCCTGGGCGCGGTCTGGTCAAGCTGCTCGCCCGAGTTCGGCACCCACGGCATCATCGACCGCTTCGGGCAGATCGCCCCTCGATTGCTGATCACTTGTGCCGGCTACGAGTACGCGGGGAAATCCATCGACCTGGTGGAGAAGATCAACCAGGTCGTCACGCAACTACCAAGCCTGGAAACGTTGCTCGTCGTGCCCTACACGCGTTCGAACACCCAGGCCAGTGAGTTCACGCACACCAATACCTGGCTATGGTGCGATTATTTCCAATCCGGTGGCACACCGATCTTCACCGCATTGCCCTTCGACCACCCGCTGTACATCCTCTACTCCAGCGGCACCACGGGCGTGCCCAAGTGCATTGTCCATCGTGCCGGTGGCGTACTGCTGCAGCACCTCAAGGAACACGGCCTGCACAACGACCTCAATGCGGATGATGTGCTGTTCTACTACACCACCTGCGGTTGGATGATGTGGAACTGGTTGGTGAGCGGGCTGGCGGTCGGGGCCACCGTGGTGCTGTACGACGGCTCCCCCTTCCACCCGGGTCCCGAGCGGCTGCTCGACCTGATCGACGCCGAAGGCATCCAGGCTTTCGGCACCAGCGCCAAGTACCTGGCGGCGCTGGAGCAGGCCGGGGTGGAGCCGGCGAAGTCCCATCGCCTCGACAGCCTGCGCCTGCTGCTCAGCACTGGCTCGCCACTGTCACCGCACAGCTACGACTACGTGTATACCCGGGTCAAACCCGACGTGTGCCTGGCGTCCATGTCCGGCGGCACGGATATCGTCGCCTGTTTCGTGGCGGGCAACCCGCTGCTACCGGTGCGCCGCGGCGAAATCGCCGGCAAGGCGCTGGGCATGGCGGTCGACGTGTGGAACGAACACGGCAAGCCGGTGATCGGCGAGAAAGGCGAGCTGGTCTGCACCCAGCCGTTCCCGTCGATGCCACTGGGTTTCTGGGGCGACACCGGTGGCAGCCGCTACCACGACGCCTATTTCAGCCAGTTCGAAAATGTCTGGTGCCAGGGTGACTACGCCGAGGAGCATCCCGGCGGTGGCCTGGTGATCCATGGCCGCTCGGATGCCGTGCTCAACCCCGGCGGGGTGCGCATTGGCACGGCGGAGATCTACCGCCAGGTGGAAAAGGTCGAGGAGGTGGTGGAAAGCGTGGCCATCGGCCAGGACTGGGGCAACGACGTGCGCGTGGTGCTGTTCGTGCGCCTGCGCGACGGCCTGCAACTGGACGATGCCCTGCGCCAGCACATCCGCCAGGTGATTCGCCAGTACGCCACGCCGCGCCATGTACCGGCGGTGATCGCCCAGGTCACGGACATCCCGCGCACCCTCAGCGGCAAGTTGGTAGAGCTGGCGATCCGCAACGTGGTGCACGGCCTGCCGGTGAAGAACACCGACGCCCTGGCCAACCCCGAGGCGCTGGAACAGTTTCGTGACCGTGCAGAGCTCAAGGCGTGAGCCCACTGTAGGAGCGGCTTCAGCCGCGATGCAGGTACCGCGGTGCCTGGCACCCGCCTCGCGGGTGATCGCGGCTGAAGCCGCTCCTACAGTGGCCATCATCAGGCATAATGGCGGCTTCCATCTGCCGTTCGAAGTACAGGTACCTCCCCATGAAAGCCCAAGCCCGCCACATCCTGGTCAAGACCGCTGACGAAGCCGAGAAGCTCAAGCAGCGCATCGCCAATGGCGAGGCCTTCGACGTGCTGGCGAAGAAATTCTCCACCTGCCCCTCCGGCAAGCGTGGCGGCGACCTGGGCGAAGTACGCCCGGGCCAGATGGTCGGCGCCATCGACCAGGTGATCTTCAAGAAACCCCTGCGCGTGGTGCACGGGCCGATCAAGAGCAAGTTCGGCTACCACCTGGTGCAGACGTTCTACCGCGACTGATCGCAACTCGCCACCTGGCATTTCTGCCAGTTGTCCCGTAGCAGACGTTTATCTACAACTCAGGCAGGATCGCAGCCGCATCCCCATGCGACTGCGCGTAGTGGTCCGTCCCCAATGACGACGGAGACCTGCCGATGCGTTGTCCACGCCTGCTTGTACCTGTCGCCCTGCCCCTGCTTGTTCTACCTCTGTTTGTTCATGCCCAGACCCTGACGGTTTCACCGGGCGATAACCTGGGTGCAGTGGTACAGACCGACGCAGTCGACAATTTCACCATGACGGGCGGGACCGTCCAGGCACTCAGCCAGAACGAAGGCTACGACACCTTCAAAATGACCGCCGGCCGCATTATCGGCGCCTTCGAGGATGGCGACTCGGCGACCTTCGAAGGCGGCAGGATTGGCCGGGTAGACCTCAAGCTCGCGGACAATGTCTTCAAGATGTCCCAGGACACGGCAGTTGAAACCCGTATCGATGGCAATCTGGTAAGTGGCTTTGACGACGACACGATCATCCTTCGTGGCGGCACCATTGGCGGCAACATCAGTACCAGTGGCGGCGAGGATGACATCACCATCAGCGGCGGTCACCTCGCCGGCAATGTGCTTGCCAGCGCGGGCGACGATATTTTCAGTTGGTCTGGCGGTAGCATCGGCGGCAGGGTCGACATGGGGTCGGGCAATGATCATGCGACCATCAGCGGCCTCAACACCGAAACCCTGGTCATTCCCCTCGACGGGGGTGCAGGCAATGACAGCCTGGTGTTCCAAGGCAGCCGGGTCAACACAGGCGCCCGCTACCTGAACTGGGAAGCGATCGGGCTCACCGACCGCAGCCAACTTAGCCTCGATGACACGCTGACCCTGGGTGATGCCACCAGCACAACCGGGCTTCTGGCCATCGATACCAGCAGTTCGCTTTCCTCACGCCAAGGCACGGTGACGGCGTTCACCGCAGGCCAGAAAGCAACAGTACGCAACGCCGGGTTGATCGACCTGAGCACCGGCAACGATGCCCAGGGGCGTCTCACCTTGAACGGCGACTACCTGGGCGACAACGGCACGCTGCGGCTCAACAGCGTGCTGGCGAGTGACGATGCGGCCTCCGACCGGCTGGTGGTGGGCCTGGGTAACATTACCGGCAGCACAAGGCTGCAGGTCAACAACCTCGGCGGCACAGGCGCAGCCACGGCTGGCAACGGCATCCAGGTGGTGGAGGCACGCGAGGGCGCCACCAGCAGCGATACGGCATTCGTCCAGACCCAGACGCTTTCGGCTGGCGCCTACGACTATCGTCTGTTCAAGGGCGGCGTGACCGCTGGCAGCGAGAACAGCTGGTACCTGCGCTCCACCCTGGTGACGCCACCGGCTCCCAGTGCAGGTGAACCACCCGTTCCAGTCCCGGTGGCCGCGCCAGCCCCCGGCCAGGCCATGCTGCCCTCGCCGCCCCCAGGCCAGAACCTTCCCTTGTATCGCCCCGAGGTGCCGGTCTACGCCACGGCAGCCAGGGGCGCGGCGATCATCGCTCGACAGGCACTGGGTACCTTCCACCAACGCCAAGGTGACCAACGCCTGCTTGCCGGGCATGGCGCGCTACCCGCAAGTTGGGGCCAAGCCTACGGTGGCAATCTGCGCCAACAGTGGAGCGGCACGGTCAGCCCGAGCTTGAATGGCAACCTGTATGGATTCAAAGTGGGCCAGGACGTCTATGCCCATGCCGATGACAGCGGCTATCGCCAGCACATGGGCCTGTACCTCGGCCACAGCCGGCTGGATGCCGACGTCAAGGGTTTCGCCCTGGCGCTGAAGGATCGCCGTGTCGGTGACCTGAAGCTCGATGGCGACAGCATCGGCGCCTATTGGACCCTGGTCGGGCCACAGCGCGGGTACCTCGACAGCGTGCTGCAGTACACCCGTTTCGATGGTCGTGCCCGCTCCGAGCGCGGTGACAAGCTCGATGTCGATGGCCATGCCTGGACCGCCTCGGTCGAAACGGGCTACCCCATCGCCTTGTCACACCATTGGACGCTGGAGCCACAAGCCCAACTGATCGTCCAGAAGACTGCACTGGACAGTGCCAGCGACAGCGTCTCGCGGGTCAGCCACGATGCCCAGGTCGAGTTGACCGGTCGCCTGGGCGTGCGCCTGGAGGGCGCCTACGACCACCTGGGGGGGCGCCTGCTGCAACCCTATGCCCAGCTCGACCTGTGGCATGGGGATGGTGGCCGCGACACCCTGACCTTCGACCAGGCGGATGAGATCAAGACCGACTATCGCTACACGTCCTTGCAGGTGGAAGCTGGCCTGGTGGCCCAGCTCAGCGATGCGCTGAGCGTGCACGGCGGCGTGCTGTACAGCGGCAATCTCGACAGCAGGCAGCAGGAAACCAGCGGCGTGAACCTGGGGGTACGCTGGCAGTTCTAGTGTCCTGTCTTGGAAATACGTTCTCTTTCGGCGAGTGGCTTGGGTGTTCGGCCAAGGCGCCGCGACGCGTCATAGCAGGGCTATGGCGAGGAGTGGCAACGCCGGCCGGGCGCCCAAGACGCCGCCAAAAGTGAACAGCTTGTTTCCGAGACTGGACACTAGCGACGGGCAGCCAACAGCCCCAGTCCTGCGGCGCCCAGTAGCGAAGCGCTGACCCGGTTGAACACCCGCCGCGGCCCTGGGCGCTCGAACCAGCGCTGCAGGTAGGCCCCCAGCCCGGCGTAGATTGCAATGGCCGCCCACTCCAGCAACAGGAACAGCACGCCCAACTGCAGGAACTGCTCGCTGACCGGGGTGCTGCCCCCCACGCTGACGAACTGTGGCAGGAAGGCGGTGAAAATCAGGATCGCCTTCGGGTTGCCGGCCGCCACCCAGAACTCCTGGCGCGCCAGCTTCCATGTGCCGCGTGGCTGCTCCCCCGTCAACTCTGCCTCGCCCACCGGCGCCCGCCACAGCTGCCAGGCGATGTAGAACAGGTAGCCCGCGCCCAGCACCTTGACCGCCAGGAACAGGTACTCGCTGGTATGCAACACCACCGCCAGGCCCATGGCGGCCAGGGCGATCATGCCGCTGAACGCCAACAGGCGCCCGCCACCGGCCACGCAGGCGGTGCGCAGGCCATAACGGCTGGCGTTGTGCAGCGACAGCAGGTTGTTCGGCCCCGGGGCCATGTTCAGGGCAAAGCAGGCAGGGATGAACAGCAACAGGCTCGACAGGTCCATTCTTCTTCTCCTTCCAGGACCACCGCAGCGTCGCGCCCGTCCAGTGCTTGCGTCAAGCACAGTCGCCCGGCGAATGACCGCAACAGTCGCCAGCGATTACACTGCTGCCGTCTCCGGATACCCCTGGCCCCTGCCATGCCTTCTTCGAGCAGTGAAATCTGGCACGACCCGGCCCTGCCCCATGTCGAGAGCCGACGCGCCTGCCACAGCCGCGCCTGCTACAAGGCCCACAGCCATCCGACCTTTTCCATCGGCGCGGTGGATGCTGGTTTCAGCCGTTTTACCGGCGCGGGCGAAGGTAAAGTGCGCCTTAAGCCCGGCACCTTGGTATTTGTTCCTGTGCAGCGGGTGCATGCTTGCAATCCAGAATCAGGCCAGGCCTGGAGCTACCAGATGCTGCACCTGGACGCCGACTGGCTGCGCGGCCTGCGCCTGGAGTCGGGGATCATCGCTGGCGAGCCTGGGGCACCGGCGCGGATCAGTCGTTCGAAGGCGCTGTATCGGCAGTTCTGCGCGCTCAATGCACTGCTGTTTTCACCCGCCACGCCAATCGAGAAGGACGCGGCGTTGGTGACGTTCATCGGCGACCACGATTTCTCCGGGCATCCTGCTCTACAGCCAGCCCCGCCGCTACCGCCCTCGATCCTGCAGGAACTGGTCGCGCGCGTCGATGACAACGACCTGGCGACATTGAGCCTTGACCGCCTGGCACAACAGGCGCAGCTGGGGCGTTATCAACTGATCCGCGCATTCAACGCTGCCACCGGCATGACACCCCACGCCTATCTGCTCAATACCCGGGTGAACAAGGCGCGCCAGCTGTTGCGCCAGGGGCATGGGTTGGCGGAGGTCGCCTACCGGCTGGGCTTCGCTGACCAGAGTCATTTCCAAAGGGTGTTCAAGGCCCACGCGGGTGTGACGCCCGGCACCTACCGGCGCGCCCTGATGTAGGAGCCGGCTTGCCGGCGAACGCAAGGCGCAGCCTTGCCTGCCACCCCCTGCTATGTCCTTCGCCAGCAAGCTGGCTCCTACAGGGCGCGGGCGGGTGCAATTTTCTTCAATACCCCGTGAAAGGCTATCGACAGACTACGGTTTTCCCCACGCACGAAAACCGCCCTATGGAACAGTTCCTGCTCATCGCCACCGCCCACTTCCTCGCCCTGCTCTCCCCCGGCCCGGACTTTTTCCTGGTCGCCCGCACTTCGGTCAACGCCGGCTGGCGCGTGGCCAGCGGTACCTGCCTGGGCATCGCCCTGGCCAATGGCCTGTTCATCTGCATCGCCTTCACCGGGGTGTCCATCCTGCACGACGGCAGCGTGCTGTTCATGGCCCTGCAACTGGCAGGCTGCGGTTATTTGCTCTACATCGGGCAGCTGTTCCTGAGGCATGCCGGGCATGGCAGCCTGGCCGGTGCGCAAAGCACTGGCGCGGGATCACCCGGTGATTGGCTTGCCAGCCTGGGCATGGGCTTCGCCTCGGGCATTCTCAACCCGAAGAACGCGCTGTTCTATGCCAGCCTGGCAAGCCTGGTCGCCAGCGAAGGGGCCTGGATAAAGGCTGGCTACGGTCTCTGGATGTTCAGCATCGTCCTGGCCTGGGATCTGCTGGTCGCCCTGGCCATCGGCAACCCGCGGGTACTGCAGCGGTTTGCCCGGTTGCTGCCGTGGCTGGAACGGGCTTCAGGGGTGATGCTGATCCTGCTGGCAGGTGGCGTGCTCATTCACTTGGCATGGGGTTGATCAGTGACAGCGATGCGAGGTCGAGCAAGCTGAAGTGGCCGCTGCCCCAACCACCGGTATCGAGGTGCCAGACATTACCGAGCACTTTCATCCTGAGCAACGGCGTATGCCCAACCACCAAGGCACGCAGGCCTTCGACCCGATGTTCGTCGCCTTCCCTCAGGCGCCGTCGCGACCATTGGCAGATTTCCCGCACCTCAGGGTCGTCTTCGTTCTGCAGGCTCTCCCTGAGCGCCGCCCAATCACTGAACGGGCTGTCCGCATGCAGCAGGCCGACCGGCCCGTAGAAGGTTTCGACTTCCAGCGCGATGGGCATCGTCAGGAAAGCTTCCACGAAAGGCTCCTGCTCATGCTCCGGCAGGTCGATGAACCAACCGCCCCCCGCCGCACGGTACATGTCCAGGTCAACCCGCCCGCCGCACAGGTGATTGATCGCCAGTGTCTCGTGGTTGCCTTGCACCGCATGGAACCAAGGCTCGGCCAGCCATTCCAGGGCTTTCTCGCTGTCCGGCCCACGGTCGACCAGGTCGCCCACGCTGAACAGGCGATCGACCCGCGGATCGAAACCCACGTCCTCCAGGCAGGCTTGCAAGCGCTGGAAATGCCCGTGGATATCCCCCACGGCCAGGTCGCGCCCGCGGGTGTTGGCGGCTATCCGCCGATAACGGTTCATTGCATCATCCTCTGCGGCGTCCCCGGCACAGGCGTAAAATGGGCAGGCAGACCATCCACACCCTGAGGTGCAGCATGCGTACCCCCCTGGCCTGTGCCGTACTGATGGTGCTGGCATTTGACAGCATGGCACAGGGCACCCCGGCCGCACAGGTCGAGGTGCAATTCGAACACCCGGAACACTTCCGCGATGCCAGCCTCGACAGCGCAGGCTACGAGCGAGGCGCCGAGACGCAGGTGATGCAGGCCCTCACCGCGCACTTGCAGAAGCTCGGCCAACGCTACCTGAAACCCGGCCAGCAACTGGTCATCGATATCCGCGACATCGACCTGGCGGGGCGTTTCGAGCCCTGGCACAGCCAGGCCTACGAGGTGCGCTTCATGCGCGACATCACCTGGCCCAGCATCGACCTGGTCTATACCCTGACCCAACCCGGCCACCCCGCCGTTCAGGCGCAGGAACACCTGAGCGACAAGATGTACCTCAGCCGCCCCGGCCGCCAGGCCAGCGGTGATCGCCTGTTCGCCGAGAAGGCCATGCTCAGCGACTGGTTCCGCCAGCGCTTCGCCCAGTTGCCACCGTCTTGAATGTCACTCGCATGCGGCCCATCGTTGTCTGCGCCGATGAAATCACGCCTTATGGCTGGTGAGGGCGAACGGCTCGATTGTATGCTTCGTGCACGAACCTTCGCCAAGGATGGAGGCGACATGAAGTACCTGATGCTGGCCCTGGGCAGCTATGCCTCCAGCTACTACCTGGTGGGGCTGCTGATCCGCGGGCGCCTGGCGGACATCGTCGAAGGCCTGCGCCATCGCCCTGAAGGCCCGCCTCCTGGCCAGTATCTGCATGATGTCCAGGCCCACGCCCGCCGCGCCCATCGCCACTACGGCCTGTTCGCGGGGACGCTGCTTGCCGTCGTGCTGGGGTTGCTCTGCGCCTGGCTCGGTTGAACCTTCAGAAATCCAGCGCCAGGCTCTGCCGCCCCTCCAGCGCCAGCAGAAACTGCTTGGCCGGCAACCCGCCCGCGAAGCCGGTGAGGCTGCCGGACGCGCCGATCACCCGGTGGCACGGGGCGATGATCGAGATCGGGTTGCGCCCGTTGGCCGCGCCAACCGCCCGCACCGCGTCGGGGTTGCCGATCTGCCGGGCGATGTCGCTGTAGCTGCGGGTCTCACCGAAGGGGATGGTCAGCAGCGCCGCCCAGACCTGGCGCTGGAATTCGGTGCCGGCAAAATCCAGGTCCAGCTCGAAGTGCTGCCGCGTGCCAGCGAAGTACTCGCCCAGCTGGCGGGCGGTTTCGCGCAGCACGGGGTGATGATCATCACGGTGCAACTCACCCAGCCGCACGCGGTTTTCGCGCTCGTGCTCCCAGAGCACGGCAGCCAGGCATTCGCCACGCGCCACCAGGGTCAGGGTGCCGACGGGAGAAGTTTGCAGCGTGAAGGCATTCGACATGGCGGGCTCCTGCCGTTGAAAACGATGGCCCACTCTACGCATCCGCTGACGGCCGTGCATCCGCTTTCTTGCCGGCCTGGGCCGCACGCCGGCCCAGGCACCCTGGCGTGGGCTAGGCCCGTGAACACATCAGCGCGGCGTCGAGCAGGCGCCCCTTGTCGTACCAGGCATCACGCTGATAGGCGAGGAACTTGTATTGCCCCCCTTCATTGCGCATCTCGACCAGGCCAGAAGCCTTTTGGGGGTCGGTACTGTCAACGAACAGCTCGACCGCATTGTTGCTTTGCAACATGTATGTCTTCGTGCCGCTTTGAAGTTCACCTTGCACACAGCCCAGGTATTGCGGCGGGTTCTTTGCCGTCATGCCGGACGTATAGTCATGCCCCGCGCGAACATCCGTGTTGTTCGCACAACCGCCTAGCAACAGGCTGGCCAGCGCCAGCACCGTGAAAGTCGTCTTCGACCGCTTGATTGAGCATTTCATGCAACACCTTCCGATCCCCCACCGAGAAACGTTGGAAAGCTGTGGACCGGCCCTTTTTAGTTATGAAATCGCGCTACACACCCAGATGCTACGCTAGCTAACTATTTTAGCCGCGCCTGGTCGACACGCTATGCGGGTTCGCTATAGCCATCGAGTGGCTTGATGGGTTCGAAGGCATGGCAGCGACTGTCAAGCCCGCGTGTCTGCCCCTTCGTCCACATGCGCCGGACCGCTGGTCCGCCATGCCACTCGGGATAGCGAAACAGGCGTCTACTGAGGGGCAGTCCCTGTGACACGACCAAGAAGACACCCCCGAGGTGCACGCCCATGAAACACCTCCATAAGTTGGTACAGCAACGTCGTCGACAATTGCATGTCCATATGTCGCCCAGCGGATTGCAATCGGCCCCAGACGAAGGCTGGGCCATGTCGGCACGCAGTGCCCCGGCGCAGGAAGGTCGCAAGGTCATGGATGGAAAACGTGCACGTGCAGCGCTCGACCCTCGATTGAACGTCAGGGACAGCCTGCACACCGCGACAATAGCCACTCGGAAGGTAAAAGGCACGGCCGCGGTACAAACCTGAACAGGGTGCCGGCAGATACTTTGTTGTCAGCAAGTACCCCAGGCTTGCTATCGTAGCGCCCCTGACCCTGGCAGCACGGAAGCAGCACGCATGGCGATATGGAAAACCCTGGTCATTGCCTTCCTGGCAATGATCAGCGAACACGGTTTTGCGGATGAAAAAAAGGGCACATACGAAGGGGTCATGTTGCTGATCACAATTCTCCCTTTCACACCCTTCACAGCCACCACCGGACTTTCCGAAATGGCGAAGGACAACTTCAAGCCCGCAAAGGCCGATGCGCTCACCTTCATTGGCTCAGCAGGCGAGATCCGAGGGGCGCAGTTCGAGCAGGCTGTTCGCTACTATCACGCAGCCTACGACCCTGCGCCCCTGACGGATGATCAACTGGCCCTCGCGATAGCGACGGCATTCTGAGCCCTTTCGGGGTCAGTACCGACGGTAATCCTGGCCACGATGATCGCCATCGTAGTAATGCCGGTGATGCCCGCCATCGTGCCAGTAAGGCCAGCAGCCACTGAGCAGCAACACACCACACACCACCACGGCCCACGCGGTCGTTCGTTTCATCTGAATACCTCCTGCCTGACAAAGTCAGGCCTTGCTCAGGTTTGACCCCGCGCAGACAGGAGGTTCAGGCATGGCCTACGCTTTCATGAAGCGCTTCATGAAAAGCGATGGACCAGGCTCAATAACGGCGATGAGGATCGTTGTAGGCACTCCAGTCGAACCTGAAGTGCCCGCTGTTACTGCCTGGGTTGTAGTTTTCCATCAGCACGTTGCGTTGCACCGTATCCCAGTCCAGCGGCGTGACGGCATTGCTCGACGGAACGATGACCCGCTTGCGCTGGGTAATGGCCGACAAGTAGTACAAGTCCACCCGCGAGTCCACTCCCTGGGTTTTGCTGTAGGCGAAGGCATTCGCATTCTGCCGCCCTGCCGAGGTGGCGTTGTGCGCATACACCAGCACGACCTGGTAAATGACGAACGTCCCTGGCCCCTTCATCTCGGTGGTATCGGTAAAGGTCTGCGTGGTGGACCAGGACTCGCTGCGGGTAAACCCGGTGGAAATCTCCGACCCCACGTTGACGATATCGATATTGGCGCCAACGCTGTACTTGGCGTTGACAGTGGTCTCGAAGGACCGGGTATGACCCTTGGTCAACTGATAGCTGAGGGTGGTCGTCACATTCTGTGGAATGGAGATGGTATCCACATACTGTAGGTAGGCAAACACCGGGCGGGTATAGGTCCCCCAGTTCTGCTTGCCGATGTAGATATCGCCATAGACGGTGATACCGTCCACCCAGCAACCTTGCTTGGGTGAACTGTAGTCCAGCAGATAGCCATCGATTGCAAAGTCACCCTTCTTGGTCGGGTACTGGTCGAAGCTGCCAGACAGGTTGGAAGTCAACGCGGCGCGCGCACTTACAGCCCCCTTGCTCACCTCGTCAAGTTCGATCGAATGGCTTTGAGGCTGGCCCAGCTCTTCCTTGATCGTCATCGTCCTTCCCTCATTGAATGGGTTCAAAGTGCCAAATGGCGCTGCGAAGTATCGAAGGTTGCACAGGATGCTCAAGGCCGATTTACCGCGTCGCCGGAGCAGTGATTGGCGCCAACGCGCGTAAGTGCACGGCCCGTCCTCATTTGATTCAACGACTTGCAACGTGCGCTTGAGGCCCATCCTGTAAAATTTGGCAACACTCCCAGGTGGTCAGATTGCCAGGTCGCTGAAACTGAACGTAACAGATGCTGTCTGTTTGCCATCGGTAACGGCTGAGGTCGCCCGGCTCGACGTGCAGGCTGGGTAGGATCCTCGTCAAGGGCCCCTTCCATAACGGCCTCGATTTCCCGGTCTACCCGCGCGCGCCCCCTCTGCGCAGAGGGCGCCGCCACCACTCATCAAGGCTGAAAGAGCGAACCATGAAACACAACATTCTCCTTGTTGCCGTCTGTGCAGCCCTGCTTCAAGCGTGCACCCCGGCTTCCACTTTCGATGAAGGGTCGCCTTCCATGCCCGCCACCTCCTCGTCTGTCGCAGCCCAGCCAGCACTCTCGGCCTACTACTGGAACCTGGTAGCGGCCAGTGATGCTTCCGGCAATCCCATCGCCGGCCTGGACAAAGGCATCAAACGCAAGCTTCGGCTGAACTTTTTCGACAAGAAACTGAACATCAGCGGCGGCTGCAATACTCAGTTCGGCGGCTACAGCTATCAGGACGGAGTACTGAAGGTGCAGCCACTCGCCTCGACCCTGATGGCCTGCGACAAACGCCTGATGGACCAGGATGCCCAGGTCGGCCGTCTGTTCAAGGGCGACCTGCGCACGGTCATCACCACGACCGGCCCGGAGCCGGTGCTGCAGCTGACTACCCAGGACGGCTCGGTGCTGAAGTTCCAGGGTGAAGCCACCCCAGAGACCCGCTACGGCAGCAAGGGCGAGGTCAAGTTCCTGGAGGTGGCCGCCAAGCCCGTCAAATGCAGCCACCCGCTGATCCCGAACTACCAGTGCCTGCAAGTGCGCGAGCGCCGTTATGACGACGCCGGCCTGCAATTGCCTACCCAGGACACCTGGCATCCGCTGTACCAGTCCATCGAGGGCTATGAGCACCATGACGGCGTGCGCACCGTGCTGCGGGTGAAGCAATACGAATGGAAGAACCCACCCGCCGACGCGCCATCGCACGTCTATGTGCTGGACCTGGTGGTCGAGCAGGACGCTTCGGGCAAGGGCAAATAAGCGCACCGTTGGTTGCAGGCCGATAGCAATCTGCCTGCAACCTGATAAACATCCCGAGCAGTCATCCGGTCTGCGCAAGTGGTCGATGCCTGTGATGAAAGCGCATGGGATCAGCCGTCAGTCCCCATACAACTGTCCTCGTACCTATGCGACAATGCGCGCAATGTTCGGCCTCAACCCCCGCATTTTTCGCCCAACAGCTCGGGCACTGCGTGCAAGTGCGCTCATCGGCGTATGCACGCTGGAACAACTCGTCCAACGACTGGCAGGAGCACGAAACGCTCCAGATTGGTCCGTAGCTGCTAAGACGCCACGTAAGTTATTGATAGGTAAGCGCATTGATCTCCACTGCTAATATCACGATGCAGTTCGGCTCCAAGCCGCTGTTCGAGAACGTCTCGGTCAAATTCAACAACGGCAACCGCTACGGCCTGATCGGCGCCAACGGCTGCGGCAAGTCGACCTTCATGAAGATCCTCGGCGGCGACCTTGAGCCGTCCGGCGGCCAGGTGATGCTCGAGCCGAACACCCGCCTTGGCAAGCTGCGCCAGGATCAGTTCGCCTACGAAGAGTTCACCGTGATCGACACCGTGATCATGGGCCACGAGCAGTTGTGGAAGGTCAAGGCCGAGCGCGACCGCATCTACTCGCTGCCGGAAATGACCGAGGAAGACGGCATGGCCGTCGCCGAGCTGGAAACCGAGTTCGCCGAGATGGACGGCTACACCGCCGAATCCCGCGCCGGTGAACTGCTGCTGGGCCTGGGCATTCCGCTGGAACAGCACTTCGGCCCGATGAGCGAAGTGGCCCCGGGCTGGAAACTGCGCGTGCTGCTGGCCCAGGCGTTGTTCTCCGATCCGGACGTGCTGCTGCTCGACGAGCCGACCAACCACCTGGACATCAACACCATCCGCTGGCTGGAAACGATCCTCACGGCGCGTAACAGCACCATGATCATCATTTCCCACGACCGTCACTTCCTCAACAGCGTCTGCACCCACATGGCCGACCTGGACTACGGTGAGCTGCGCCTGTTCCCGGGCAACTACGACGAGTACATGACCGCCGCGACCCAGTCCCGCGAGCAGCTGCTGTCGGACAACGCCAAGAAGAAAGCCCAGATCGCCGAGCTGCAGACCTTCGTCAGCCGCTTCTCGGCCAACGCCTCCAAGGCCAAGCAGGCCACCTCCCGGGCCAAGCAGATCGACAAGATCCAGCTGGCCGAGGTCAAGCCGTCGAGCCGGGTCAGCCCGTTCATCCGCTTCGAGCAGACCAAGAAACTGCACCGCCAGGCGGTGATCGTCGACAAGATGGCCAAGGCCTTCGACGACAAGGTGCTGTTCAAGGACTTCAGCTTCACCATCGAAGCCGGCGAGCGCGTCGCCATCATCGGCCCCAACGGCATCGGCAAGACCACCCTGCTGCGCACCCTGGTCGGTGAGATGACCCCGGACAAGGGCGAAGTGAAGTGGACCGACAGCGCCGAAGTGGGCTACTACGCCCAGGACCACGCCCACGACTTCGAGGACGACGTCACCCTGTTCGACTGGATGGGCCAGTGGACCAGCGGCGAGCAGGTGATCCGCGGCACCCTCGGGCGCATGCTGTTCTCCAACGACGAGATCCTCAAGTCGGTGAAGGTGATTTCCGGTGGCGAGCAAGGCCGCATGCTGTTCGGCAAGCTGATCCTGCAGAAGCCCAACGTGCTGGTGATGGACGAACCGACCAACCACCTGGACATGGAGTCGATCGAGGCGCTGAACCTGGCGCTGGAGAACTACCCGGGCACCCTGCTGTTCGTCAGCCATGACCGGGAGTTCGTGTCGTCGCTGGCCACCCGCATCATCGAGCTGACGCCTGATGGGGTGGTGGACTTCAGCGGGACATATGACGACTACCTGCGTAGTCAGGGTGTGGTGGTCTGACACTACGCCCACGCTGTAGCGCAGGGAACACAATCCTCTGTAGGAGCGGCTTCAGCCGCGATGCGGGCACCCCGGTGTCTGGCACCCGCTTCGCGGGTGATCGCGGCTAAAGCCGCTCCTACAGAACGTCACCCGGTCATGTCACTCCTCGGGCGCTGTATCGAGCAGACTGTCGTCACCTTGCGGGGTATCTCTATCGGTTCGAAGTCCAGTGTGGCTACCACGCTCACACGACTCACTCGGTTCAGTCCCGGTACCAACATAGACATAACGAGATACGCTATAAACACCACCATCACCCACATGAAAATCCAATCCAACCGTCCCGATACCTGCCTGCCAATGCAGCTCCCAAGCACGTGACTGGTCAAATATTCGCCTTGAATCGAAAGGGGGCACGCCTCGCAGGCTCACTTCCGTGCCATTTCTGTTGAATCTCACATGCACATCCAGCCCCGCCTCATAAATAGGGCTATTTTCTGCTGCCACTATGCTTGCCCCCCCTTTGGAAGAAACTGGAACCGTTATTCTATCGGGGATGACGTTCACCTCATGGAAGAGATACGTCGAAAGCACTATCGCCTTCTCCCAGCGGGCCGGGTGGGTAAAGCCTTCGGCGTAAACCTCAAGCCCAAAAAGCCCACTTTTATCAGCCGGTCCTGTAAGCGTCCAACTCAGTGAGTCAACAGGCTTGACGTTGTTCTCGCCATAGGATGGATTCGCGGGCACTTGCGACTGTTCCAACCCCCCCTTCTTCAAGAACATCAACCGCGCGGTCATGTTGCCGTTCAAAGGACTGCCTTCTTTGAGCCGGAGTACCACCTTCGCCTCCTTCTCCCGCCACAACACTGGCTTCTCTTGCTCTAATTTTCCACCGAGCGTCATTTCAACCTCATCCCCCAGTTTCGAAGACAACAACATCGCCTCGCCGAGGTCCAGTGGTGGAAAACCCGGAAAATTAAAGTTCAAGCCAAACGTGCCACTGACCTCCTGACCGGTCAACGTCCACTCCAACCCGCCCGGGTTCATTGGAGGTCGGTCGGTGTATGGCGGAGACGCCGGCACCTGGCCCGCTTTCAAGCTACCGTTTTCTTCGAAGGATATCCCGCATCGGTCGGTCATCTGCGCCAACGGACTGCCGGCCTTGGGCACGACCTTTATCTTGTGGCCCTGTTTTCGACGCAGCACCAATGGCGGCTTGATGGCAGCATTGTCAAACTTCACATCCACCTCATCGCTGAGCTGCTCCGACAGCAACCTCACCAACTCGATTTTCCGGGGTGTCGCAAACCCCTCCACCAGAATGTCCAGCGCACAAGTACCACTGAGGTCCTTGCCTTCCAGGGTCCAGCTCAAACCGGTTGGGGTCACGGTACGTTTGTCCTCGTAACCCGGTGTGGCGGTCACCTTGTCCTTGGAGAGGCTTCCGGGGGTGAATTCAATCCAGCCCTTGAGCCCCGTACGCCCTATCGGCGTATGCCTGGTGTCTCTGGGGACCATCTTGAGGGTATGGCGTTTCTTGCGCCGCAGAACAGCCCCCTCGGCGCCCAACTCGATATCGTCGAGGTACACCCGGACGTCGTTTCGGAGATGGCTCGACATCAAGTAGCCCTTCTCCATATTCAAGACCGTCGAGAAGTTGGATACAGTCACATGCAAGCCGAATTCGCCGCGGGCATCGTTCGGTCCGATCGTCCAGGTGAAACCTTCGCTTGTCAGGGGCGGGCTCGCCTTTTCGTAAGCCAGATTTTTGGGGGTCAGCTGTGCGGCAGTCAGCTGATCCTCGCGTTGCTCGAAGTGCAGCGTGGCGGCAAGATTGGCCAGCGCCAGCGGGCTGCCGTCCTTCGGCACGATACGCACTGTCTTCTCCACGCCTGCCTGGAAGATGGGCGCCACGTCTGGCGCGCTGAGTGCGATCTCCAGGTCTGCTTCATCGTTCAGATCCTCCGACAACAAGATCGCATCCGCCAGTTTCAGCGGGGCCCCGAACCCCTTCTTCACATCAATGTCCAAACTAAAAGTGCCGCTGACCTCCTCCCCTGTCAAAATCCAATCCAGGCCGCCCACTTCCAAATTTCGCTCATCGCCATAAGGCGTGGATGTGGCCACACTGTCTTGCTCCAACGACCCCTTGCGAAAGGACATGCTGCAAAGGTAACCCTTCAGCCCCAATGGGCTCCCAGCCTTGGGCACGATGCTGACGGTACGAGGAACCTTGCGACGCAGCATCAGCGTGGAGCCTGCTTCACCGTCGATTTTGACCTCTGCTTCGTCACTCAAGGTTTCCGAAAGCACCAATACATTCTCCAGTACCACCGACGTCGCGAAACCTTCGACCTTGATCTCCAAGTTACACGTACCGCTGATCTCCTGCCCTGTCAGTGTCCAGCCCAGGCCCTCTTCACTGATGGTTTGCCAAGCCTTATACGGCGGGACGGCGACCAAGTCGGCTTCGGTGAGGCTTCCGTGGGTAAAGTTGAGCTGGCCGCGCAGCCCTGTTTTCCCCAGCGGGCTGTTCTTGCTTTCTCTTGGTACCAGCGTGACTACATGCTGCTTTTTCCGGCGCAGAACCAATGGCTGGTTGCTTAACTCCAGACCATCGACGAACACTTTCGCTTCGTTCCCTAGACCACTCGACATCATGAACGCCTCCCGCACTTCGAGAGGGTACTTGAAACCGGGCATCTCGATTTCCAGGCCGAACCGACCACCGATACCACTACCACTGGCCTTGAGACTCCAGGCAACCCCTGGTTCTCCGACGACCTCGCTGGGTTCACCGTACCTTGGCGTTGCAGGCACCTGCCCTGACGTCAGGTCATCGTCTTCGAGCGAAACAAACTTCAACGTGGCGCGCAGTGCCATAACGCCCAACGGGCTGCCTGGTTTCGGTGTTATCCACACCGCCTTGGGTACACCACGTTGGAAAATCGGTGGTAACCCAGGCACATAAGGGTCGTACGACAGGTCGGCTTCAAATGCCAGGTTGGCCGACATCTGTACCCCACTCAGCAGAAATGCCACATCAAGCCCAGGAACCGTCGCCTCCAGATTGAACACTCCACTTTCGGCGCCACCAGTAATCTCCCAGCTGATCCCGGACTTGGACATCGTCTGCGCGGCCTTGGGGGTGAAATCAATGCCCAGTTGCTTACTCCCCTCCAACCAGCGCAACGTGATCGGCTGGTCGATGAAGTAGCTATCGTCACGTTTGGGCTTCAGAACCAGCTTGTAGCGGCCGCCCCGGGTCAAGCGCATGCCCTGCGGCGTTGGCTCGATGGGCTTGCCATCCATTTCCTGGATTTCCATCGTCAGCTCGTCAGGCCAGGGATTGCCATAGAACGCCGGCAGCGTTTGCGCTTTCACGCTTGCCTGCTCCAGTTCGTCTGTGCACGTTGCGCTGAGTGTCACGCGGTTGCCGTCGTCCAGGTCCCCCCTCGCAACGGTGTACGTCAACTTTGACTGCCCACGCCCGTCAGTCCTGAGGCGTTTATACTCCCTGCCGTTGAGCTGCCACACCACTTCCACACCCTGCATGGCGTGAGCCTTGAAAAAGGGGTTCGTCACCGTCGCGGTGAGGGTGGTACTGATCTCCTCTTCGGAAATGGGCACGACGCCATCCCATGCCAGTTCGGTGACGCTGTAGTGAAAATGCCCCAGCTGTGCCTTGATCTCGTACTTGGGCGCCTGCCAGTAACTGCCCAGGCCCAGCGTTACGTCACCGGACAGCATGTCATCGGTAATCGCCGCATCCAGCTGCCAGTCTGCACCGCTGGCGGACAAGATCTGGTAGCGGTCTGTCTCGTCGCCATTGTCCATGTGCAAAGGGGGTTCAGTACTCAAGCCGTGTCTGCCTGGCAAACCTTCGTTGCTGGTCATCCAGAGCAGACTGAGCGGTTGCCCAGCCCAGCTACTGCCATCGGGTGCCTTGACCTCCAGGCGATGTTCGGCACCGTGGCACAGCAGGAAGGGCGGCCTATCCTGGAGAATCTCTTTCTCCGGTGAACGCACGACCAGACGCAAAGGCGAAGCAGCCGCCCTGGGGGCTGGGGACGGAGCTGGCGCTTGAGGGGCTTCACGTTTGGTCATGACGATCTCCGGCGTGCGTCTGCACATTCTTCCGAAGACACTAATAGGCTTGTCTTGCAGGCGAAACTGACAAAAATGCTAGGGACGTAGCCCATGACGACCAGGTAGTCACCTGTTCGAGGAGTGTTCGACCGGTAGAACGGCGTAACGGCGGTTCGCCGGCAAAGCCGGCTCCTACAGGGGGCGGCTTTGCCGGTGGAGGCGCCCCTCAGAGCAGCAGGTTGCCCCGTTCCTCCTCGGTCAACTGGGCTTTCGTCTGATCGTCCAACGCCCCGGCGCCCAACACCTGCACCGGGCTCTGGCGGTTGTACTGCGGATTCAGGCTCGCCCCGTCCTGCCCCGGCACCAACCTTTCCCCCCCAAAGCCCAGCACCTGTACGGTGATCACCGACGGCTGCCGCGCCCGGGCCGCCGACTGCTGCTGCCGGCCAGCCTCCTCCGCCGCCTGGGTGGCCGACGAGGCCGCCGCGCTGGCCGAGGCGATCGCCCCGGTGTTCACCGACGCCACCACCGGCATGCCCTTGGCGTCGCCCTGCACCTGGATGTTGGCGGCGTTGACCACCTGCAACGCGGCGATATTGACGTTGCCCGACACGCGGATCCCGGCTTCGCCGGCATCGATGGTGCCCAACGGCGCGATCAGGTCGATGTCACCCGGTGGCACCTCGGCAATCGGGTTGAGCGTGGCGATACCGGCACCGGTGCTAGGCACGCTCGGCGCCAGGCCGACGTTGCCCCACAGGTCGTAGGTGCGCTTGGGCGGGGTGTAGACCACGGTGGTCTTCGAGCCACGGCCGGCGTTGATGTCGCCAGCGGCCGACCAACCGAGAATCGAGCCCCCAAAGGTGGTCATGATGCGGCTCTGGCCAAGCAGGATGCTGCCCTGGGCATACAGCTGGATATCGCCACTGCCTTGGGTGATCACCCCGGCGCTGGACGGTGGCGCCGCGCCCTCTATGCCGAACACCTGCTGGCCGCCCGGGGTCAGCACCTGGATATCGCCACCGAAGTCGGTGTGAATGCCGGAGCCACCGTAGAACGTGGCGTTGCCGCTGTAGCGGATCAGGTTGCCGGCCACGTCCTGCTCGGGGAACAGCGCGGCGATGGCCTGGCGCCCGCGCAGGTAGCTGCCGGTGCGTGGGCCATCGAGGTCGTTGTACTCGCGCCCGCCCTCGCGCAGTTCGGCGAAGTACACCTGGCGGGCGAAGATGCGCTGCTGTTCGGCGGGCAGCGTGGCGAACAAGGCGCGGGCCGCTTCGCCGTCACCTTCGAAGGCGTAGCGCTCGCGCAACCAGGCCTGCAACGCGTGTTCGTAGACCTTCACGACCTTGTCCGGTTGCCCGCTCAGTGGCTGCGACGGGTCGGCCAGGCGTGCTGGGTCGAGGTAGCGGCGCAACAGGCCACTGTAGTCCGGCCCATGTTCGCCGGCACCGACGATCAGCGCGATGGAGGCACCATCGCTGCCGCCGCCGCCGACCCGGCCGATGCTGTTGATCGCCGCTTCCTGATAGGCCGAACCAACGCCCTGCCCCGACTGGAACAGGTTGCGCCCGGCCACCACTTCCAGCAGGCCGGGGCCTGCGACGCTGAAGGTGCTCAGGCGAATATCGCGCCCCGCACTGACCAGCGACACGTCGTTGCGGTCGCCGTGGATGATCAGGTTGCCGGTAGACTGCACCGTGCCCTGGTTGCTGAACCGCGAATGGGCCAGTTCACTCGGTGCGTCACGCCGCCCCTCCAGGGGTACGCCGGCATTGACGATGTCGCGCCCGGCCATGATCCGCGTCGGCCCTGCGCCCTGGTACAGCTTCAGGCCGCTGCCGCTGAAGGTGATCAGCTCACCGGTGTTCAGGCCAACGATATCGCCCTGCAACGCGTAGAAGCGCGAAGGCGCGCGCGGATCCGCCCCCTCGAGCGAGTAGGTGTTCAGGCCATAGGTGTACAACGGGTAGGTGCCCCGCTCGACGGCCAGGTCACCATGCAGGTTGCCGGCCTTGGTCTGGCCATTGGTCAAGCGGCCCAGGAACGCCGGGCGCTCCGGTGTGGCGAGCGGCCTGCTGTCGGTGCCGGCCTGGCTGATCACGTAGCCACCGGCGTAGATCGAGTTGCCGGCCAGCAGTTGCAGTTCGGTGTTGGCCGACGGCGCGGTCATCAATGAGTAGGCTGAACTCTGGAAAATGCCAATGTCGGCGGCGGAGCTGCCGTAGTAAAGGCTGCCATTGGCCGCGACCGCGCGCAGGGCAGTCGGATAGAACAGGCGCCCGCCATCGAGCGACAGGTTGGCGCTGGCGCTGCTGCGTTCGTGGGGCGCCACCACCGGCACCAGGTTGCCTCCCGCGCTGAGCAGGTCGACCGCGGTGTCCGCACGCCACAACGAGAACCAGCTGAAGCCATCGGCCTTGTAGGCCCGGCCATCGTCGCCCGTGAACGGCAACGTGTTGTACTGCGCCACCCGGCCGGCATCGCCGACACCTTGCACCACCACATCGCCGCGCGCCTGCAGGCGCACCGCGCTGTCGCCCGGCGTCAGTACCAACCCACCCAGCGCCCTGGCACGGGTGGCGGTGTAAGGGTCGTAGGCGCGGGACTCGTGGGTATCGTGGAAGTTGTTGTAGCTGCCGTATTGCTGCTGGACCACCCCGACGCTCGCCGCCTCGACGCCCAGGGCGCCGCGCAGGTTGACCAAGGTGCCGGCCAGGTCCGTATTGGCCTTGGCGGCCGCGACTGCACCGAGCCCCGGGTTGAGGCCGCCCGCCACGCGCAGGTCCAGGTCGCCGCCACCGGTCTGTACCACCTGACCATCGGCGGCAACCCGGCCGCTGCTGGCCACTACCAGGTCAAGGCCCTGGCTGCGCTCGATGTCGGCCAACTGCGCGCCGCTGGCCTGCAGCAAACCCGCATCCCCGCCCACCGAGACGGCCAGGTTGCCGCCGCCCAAGGTACCGATGCCGGTGAAGCCGACCAGCCAGGGGTCGACGGGGTCTGCGCCAGGCTTCTGCGCATAGGTGCCGAAGTTGATGCCCCAGGCGGCCGGCGTGCCAGCCTCGCGCTGCCCCTGGCGCCACAGCCAGTTGCCGACGGCAGCCGTGGCCTGCTGTGGACGGACGCCGCCCGCCTCCTGCTTGCCGACCATCAGGTTGCCGGTCAGGTTGCCGCCGGCCTCGATGCGCACGTTACCGCCCTGCTCCGGGTACCAGGCGCGGAAATTCTGTGCGGTCACCGCTTCATAGGTGGCGCCGGGCGCGCCCAGCAATGAACCGTCGGCTTGCTGGCCACGGGTGATCACGTGCGGGTCGCGGCCGTCGACGAGCATCGCCGGGGCCTGGGTGCCGGCGGTGTAGACGCCGAACAGCGAATCCATGCGCCAGTCGCCGGCACTGATCAGGTCCAGGTCGCCGGTGCCGGTACGCAGCACGCTGAACAACTGGGTGGTCGGCGTGACCACGATGCGTTCGGGCTCGGGCTTCGGCTGGCCGGGGTCGTCGATTTCGCGGCACCAGTCGGGCACCAGTTGGCAGAACACCAGCTGGTCTTCGGTCACCGGGTCGCCGGCCGGGAAGCCCGCGCCGTTGTCCGGCGCCCAGACGATGAGCTTCTTCGGCGGCGCGGCCACGCACCAGTCGGGTACCAGTTCGCAGAACACCCGTTGGTCCTCGGCCACCGGGTCGCCGGCGGGGAAGCCCGCACCGTTGTCCGGGGCCCAGACCAGGCCCGGCTTGGGCGCGGTCGCCGGCACGCACCAGTCGGGCACCAGCTCGCAGAACATCAGCTGGTCCTCGGCCACCGGCTCACCCGCCGGGAAGCCCGCGCCATTGTCCGGCGCCCAGACCATGCCGGTGCCCGGCGCGGGGCCGCCGCCACCGGTCTTGACCTGGCCGGCGATGTAATGCTGGTCGGCCAGGCGCAGCAGGCCGGCATCCGGCTCCGGACGGGTCAGGCGACTGTCGGCGGCGTCCAGGTCGGCACCGGCCACCAGGCGCATGGACCACGACTGCGAGCCTTGCGGCAACATCTGCGCCAGGGCCCAGTTGCGGCCCTGCTGGCCATTGACCCTGGGGCGCAGTTCGATCAGGTCGACGCCTTCGGCCAGTTTCACCTCGGTGCCGGCCGGCAGCCGGGAACCGGCTGCCAGCGGCAAGGCGCCCCGCTGGCCGAGACCGCCCTCGGGCAAGGCGACGCCCTTGTTCCAGGTACCGCCCTGCACCGCCACCGCCACCGGCAGGCGGCTGCCGGCTTCCAGGCGGCTGCCCTGGGCCAGGGTGACCGCGTCCTTGAGCAAGGTGCCGGCCGCGTACAGCAGGTTGCCCGCCTTGTCGTACACCGCCGAGTCGAGCACGGTGCCGGCCGGCAGGTTCAGCGCCGCCGCCAGGTACAACGCACTGGGCAGGCGGGTGTTGGCCGGCAAGGTGGTGTCGGCGAACGGCAGGTCGAAGTTGAGCACGCTGCCCCCCGGGTAGCGGGTGCCTTCGGCCAGTTCGACGCCGCTGCGCGGGATCACCAGGTCGCTGTCGAAGGGCTGCTTGCCCGGCAGCAGCAACCAGCCACGGCCATCCATGCGCGCCTCGTCGCTGGCGAACTCCGGCGGCGCGAAACCGTCGTTGATGCTGCCGTAGATCTCCAGGTTGCCGCCGGCCCGCAGCACCAGGTTGCCGACCTCGCCCGAGCCGTAGGCCAAGGTTTTCCGGAAGGCCGGGTTGAGGCTGGCGTAGCGATGGCCGGACAGGTCCAGGTCGCCCTGGACGATCAGGTCGGTGCCCTTGTCGACGGTCGCGATCTCCACCTCCGGGCGCAGGTGCAGGGCCTGGGCGTAGGTGCTGTTGTTCAGGCCGGCCAGGCGGTTGTCGAGCAGGTCGCGGTTGCCCAGCAAGGCATTGATGAACAACTCGCTGCGCTGGTGCTTGGCGTCGAGATAGGCCTGGTCGATGGCCTGGAACGGCCTGCCGCTGGCCGCGATGCCGCCGTTGGGCGCATCGGTGTAGCGCTGGCTGCCCACCACCGCGATGCTGCGCGCCCCGAGAATGTTCAACGGCCCGCGGGCCTCGATGGCGATGTCGCCGGCGATATCGCTGACCAACCGCGGGGCGGTCAGTTGCAGGGTACCGAGTGCACGCCCGTCATGCTGGCCCGGACCGCTGCCGGTACTGGCCGTGGTGCCATGGCGCAGGTCGAAGGTCGCCCCGCTGGCCAGGGTCAGTTGCCCATTGCCACTGCTGAGCTCGATCAACGCCCGGTTCGGTGCCTCGATGATCGCGCCACGGCTGTCGACCCGCAGCACGCTGCCATGGGCGTCCAGCTGGCCGCTGCCCATCACGGTCAGGCCCTGCTTGGCGGCCAGGCGGATGCTGCCGACCTGCTCGCCGCTGGCATCGACCCGGCCGGCGACGGTCAGTTGGCCGTTGTCGAGGGAAACGCTGATGTCATGGGCCTTGAGCTCGTTGCCGATCACCAGGTCGCCCTGCCGGATCTGGAACGCTCGGCCGCCGAACACCTGGTCACGGTTCAGGCGCTGGTTGAGGCCGGCAAAGTCGTCCAGTTGCCGGGCGCGGATATCCACCACGCCCTGGGCGTAGGGCACCAGGGTGCCGCCGGCGTTGTAGCGGCCACTGGCGGCGCCAAGGTTCTGCCCGAGCAGTTCGACGCACCCGCTCCGCTCGCCCAGGGCGATTGCGCTCAGGCGCCCGGCGCGGTTGTTGCTGGCGCTGAGGTCGACCCACGCGCCAGCAGCCTGGCGAATATCACCGTCGCGGCTGCGCAGCGCCAGGTCGCCGCCCCAGCTGTAGCGGGTCACGTCGTTGAACGTCAGGGCACGGCCCGCCAGGTCGATCCGCGCGTGGTCGCCCAGGGTCAGGTCGCCGTTGGCCTCGAGGGTCAGCTTGCCACTGGGTAGGCTGAAGGTGCCATCGACGAACAGGCGCTGGCCGCTCAAGGCCAGCTCCGCACCCAGGCTGTCACGACCGCTGGCCAGGGCCGTGCCACCGCCCTGCACGGTCAGCTGGCCACCCGCGACGATGCGGTTGACCGAACCGGCACTGCCGGTCCAAAGCGGGGTGCTCACCAGCAGGTCGCCGCCGCTGAACTGGAAACTGTCGCCGACGAACGCGCCGCGCTGGTGATGCACACGCAGGCTGCCCTTGTGGTTGGCACTGATCTGGCGGCTGGCCTGCAGGGTGACGCGGGTGAAACCCAGCACCTGGCGCGCCATGTCGTCGCTGCCCTGGGGCTGGCTGTTGGGGCCATAGCCAAACGCCAGGCTGCCGACCTGGATATCCAGCACCCCGTCGCCACTGCCGGCGCCCCCGGCGATGGGGGTGCCCGGCAGGTGGCGTGCGCCGTTCCAGATCAGGCTGTCGGTGCGCAGGGTGGCCCGGTCGCTGACACTGCCATGGCCGTAGATCGCCGAGGTGCCGAGGATCAGGTCGTGCAGGCGATTGCGGCCGGTCTGGCGGTCGTAGGTGTCCAGGGCGGTGGTGCCGAAGAAATTCAGCGAGTCGGCGGCCGACAGGCTCAGGGTCTCCAGGGCCGGTACGCCGGCCTGGGTGTCGCCACGCAGCAGGCGGTCGAGCACGCTCTGGTTCAGGGTCAGCCCGTCACCCAGGGTGCCCGCCGCCTTCGCAGCCGCCAGGGCCTCGGCGGAACCGACGTTGATCCGGCCCACCGCCAGCCCCAGGTGCCGGGTACCGAAGCGCACCCGCTCATCCAGGCTGAACGCCTTGTCGGTGGCGGCGAACAGCGAACCTTCCGAATACAGCCGGGTGCTGCCCTGGCAGGCCCCGCCGGGGCAGTCGCCGATCAGGATGCTGCCTGGCGCGAAGAGTTGTCCGGCCACCGCCGGCAGGACATCGAGGCGCCCGTTGGATACCGCCAGCAGGCCATGCTGGCTGGGGTCGATGAGGAAACCGTCATTGGCATCGTAGGGCACCCGGCCCTGGCCCAGGGTGTCGATGGCCGCGCCCTGCTCGACGACGATGGCGCCGCCGCTCCTGCTGGTCGAGAGGAACACCTCGCCCGCCCGCAGCTCGGCGCCGGAGCGCACGCGGATGGCCGTGGTGTTTTCGGTGAGGCTGAGCATGTTGCCGCCCTGGCCATAGTTCACCTGCGGACGGGCACCGATGCTCAGGCGTGGCGCCTTCAGGGCGTTGAGCTCGCTGGCGAGGATCCGCGTCAGGTCAACCGTGTCGGCCCGGCCGCCGGCCCCTGGGCCGAGGATCTCCAGGTGCTCGGCGCCCATGACGGTCACGCTGCCCGGGCGCCCGCCCTCGGCGGCGGCGAAGTTGGCCTGCCCTGCAAAGCGCAGGGTGCTGGCGGCGTCGTCGTTAGCCCGCAGGCGCAGGGTCAGCCATTTGCCATCGGCTTCGGTCGCGGCGCGCGGTACGCCCTTGGCGGCGGCATCGGCGGCGACGAAGCGGGCATAGGGGGTCTCGTTGTACTGGGCGTAGCGCCGCAAGGTGTCGGCGGCGGTGAGGATGACCTGGCTGGCGAGCGGTTGCCGGACCGTGGTGTTGGCCACCGACAGGCTCCCCGAAGTGGTCCAGGAACCGTTGCGCATCGCCAGGCTGCCGGCTTGCGCCCCCGCCTGGGCCAGGCCGTTGAGTTCAACCCGATAAGCGCCCGGCAGCAGGGCATAGCTGGCCGGCAGCAAGGTGTAGGTGCCGGCGGCGAGGCCTGGCACACCGTGGTCGAGGGTGATCCGCTGGCCGATGGCCGGGTCGGCCGCGCCGGAGGCACCCGCCAGGGGCGCGTAGTCCTGCGCCAGCCCCGGCACGATGGCGTAGACCGGGTTGCTCGACAGCGACGGCAGCAGCAGCCGGCCATTGCCGTCCAGTTGCACCAGCGGGTGGTAACGCGCATCGGTGGAGCCACCGCGCCCCGAGACGAAACCCGCGCCGGTGAGCTCGCCGCCACCGGACAGATCGACCAGCGCCCCGGCCTGCACATCCACCTGCCTGGCCCCAAGCATGACGCCGTGCGACGTGTCGCCCGCCGCGCCAAGCAGGCTCACCGCCTTGCCGCCATACAGATAGCTGAGCCCGTCGAGGGTGCCGCCGTAAGGCATCAGCAGGCCGGCGGCGCTGACCGAGGTGATACTGCCCGGCAGCAGGCGCAGCAATTGCACATCACCTGCCGCGCTGCGTGCCTCGGTACCCAGGGCGACTTCACCGAGCGGCGCGCGAACCACCCCGCCCTGCTCCACGGTGCCGCCCTCCAGGCGCACGCGACCGAATACCGACTGCGGTACCGCAGGCGTGGCGGTGCCGACCCTGCCGATACGCAGGGTCGCATCCAGGCCCGCCGCGACAGCGCCGAACGCCCCCGTGACCGGATAGATCTGCGCGGCGAGCAGTTCAAGGTCGGCGTTGCTGGTGAAGCGCCCGCGATCAACGACCGGGTTGGAACTGCCCAGCAAACGGATATCGCCTTCGCTGCGCAGGTGCCCCAGGGCGAAACCGCGGCGGTCGAACTGCAGGCTCTGGCCACCGGCCAGGTTCAGGCGCCCATGGGCGCCCAGGCTGACCTCGTCACGCAGGTCGAGCAGGTTGGCCTCGACCTGCAACAGCGCCTCGCTGGCGCGTTGCGACTGCCCGCCCTTGACTGTGGGGCGGGTGGCCAGGTCGCTGCTCTGGTGCGTGCTGCCGGCCAGCCGCACGTAAGGCGCGTGCAAACGTACCCGGGTTTCACTGGCCGCGCCTTCGGCGAGCACCAGGGAGCCGGCGTACAGGCGCAGGTCCTGGGCCATTCCCAGGTCGACATCGCCGGCGAACGCCAGCACGCCGTCGCTGAGCAGCGCCAAGCTGCCGAAACCGCCGGCCTGGATGCGCTCGACGCTCAAGCGCCCCTGGCCATAGCGCAACGGCCCTTGCTCGGCCATGCCGGCGTGCGGCTCGAGCACCAGTTCACGGGGAGCGACCAATCCATCCAGCAATGCCCGGTTGAGGTACAGCCCGGTGTCCAGCGCCACCGCCAGGCTGCCCGACGCCGCGCCCTGGCCGCCGGAGGCAGCGCTGAGCTCGCCGTCCAGGCGCAGGCCATTGTTCGACGCCAGGCTGATGCTGCCCCCCGCACTGGCGACCTGCAGTGGCCCCTGGCCGCGTATGTCGAGGGTCGCCTGGGCACCGTCGGCACGCAGGCGCGAGCCCGGCTCGAGCACCACGAACAGGTCGGCCGCCTCACTGACGCCCTTGGCCTGGTCGAGGTTGCCGCCGATGACGATGCTGCCGCCGGCATCCACCCGGCCATAGCGCCGCCCTTGGCTGTCCAAGGCGGTATAGGCGCGACCGCCGGCGTCGATCAGCGCCTCGCCCCCCAGGTGGATCGAACGCTGATGGGGCGCCTCGGTAATACCGGAAGCCGCCAGCGGCGGGCGCTCCTGCAACAGGCTCACCGCGCCGCCCGGTGCTTGCAGGCTGCCGCCCAGCGTCAGTTGCGCAGTGCTGCGCAAGGCGATCGATTGCAGCGGGTCGACACTGATCGCGGCGCCCCGGCCCACCACCAGCGCCGCCGCTTCGCGCTTGGCCAGGCCCAGCATCACATCACCCGCCGCCAGGCTCAGGCTGGCACCGCCGCGCTGGCCCAAACGGCCTTTGACAGCATCTTCCTGCAACAGCGGAGGCAGCCACAGCCTGGGCTGGTCGAGCACCGCGTCACCGGCATCCAGCAGTTCCACCGGCCGGGTCACCTGTACCTGGCTGCCCTCTTCCACTTTCAGGCTGCCACTGGCCCGCACGTTGTACTGGGCAAAGCCCAGCGCGAAGAAACCCTCGGGGAGATAGACACCGGCGGTGTCGCCGCGCGGTCCGCCGATCTGCACATTGCCACCGCGGATGTCGAGGGTGCCGGCCCCCGTGCTGCCATACCCTCGCAGCTCGCCACCGAGCTGCAATCGGCTGTTGCCATCACTGCTCCCGGTGCTGTCGAAATACGCCGTCTGCAAGCTGAGATTGCCGCCGCTGCCGCCGAGCAGCCGATTGGTATCACCGCGTACCACGCCACCCGAGACATCGAGCAGGCTGCCCTGGCCCAGCACCAGGTCACCGGTGCTGCGCAGCACCAGGTTGCCGCCATTGCGCCAGGCGCGTTCACTCGCGTCGCCGTGGTCGCTGCGCACGCCACTGGCATCCAGGCGTACGCCCGGCGCGATGACCACCTGCGCCCGCAGCCCCGCCGGCGTTGCCAGTGCCTGGTCGACCACCGCGCCGGCATTGAGCTGGCCAAGCACGTTGCCCAGGCGCAGCGTGCCGCCCCGGGCGACCAGGTCGGCATCGACTTGCACCTGGGTGCCATGCAACGCCAGTTGCCCGCCATCGGCCAGGCGCAGCCCATCGGCAACCTCGACCCGTTCGCTGGCGGCCACGCTCAGGCCACCCAGGGCGAAACCGTTGAGCAAGCCGGTGTCCAGCACCAGGCGACCACGCCGTGCCTCGTCCAACGGCGCTTGCAAGGTCACGCCCGCGCTGTCGCCCCGGGCACCGTCACGCAGCAATACCTGGCGCAGCACCGGGTACAGGCCATGGACCAGCTCCTTGCTCGACGCCTGGTACAACGGCACCTGCTGGCCAACGACCAACTGCGCGCCACGGGCCTGGGCGGTATGTGCCTGCTGGTAGCCATCCAACCCGGCCACGGGGGCCTGCTGCTGGCGCTGGTCGCGCCAGGTCTCGCCGATCAGCTGGCCATCGAGCAGCGCGGCCTGGGTGGCGACCACCAGGCTGCCGGCATCGCGGCCCACGGTGTAGCCCTGTTCGAAACGCTGCCCCGGGGCGATCAGCGGGTTGTGGAACAGGCGGGTCTGGCTCCAGCGCGCGCTGGTCTGCTCGAAACCCTGGTGGACACCGGTGTACAACAGGTCGCCCGGCGCACGGGACAGCTCGTACAGATGACCATCCTCGCCGCGCAGCCAGCTCTGACGGATGACGCCGTCCTGCACGGCCAGGGTGCCGCCGGACAGGTTGAACCGGGCCCCCGCGCGGGTCACCAGGTCCTGGCCGGTGAAGGTCACCGTGCCGCCCTGGGCCATCCATTCGCCGACGCTGTGGTTGCGCGTGCCCAGGTAGCCGCCAACCTCCAGCAAGCCCCCCGCCGTGTACCAGCGCTCGCTGGCATAGCCGTTGACTCCGGCGGCGACATGCACCAGCTCACGCACATCGACCCAGACATCGCTGTTGATCAGGCCGCCCTTGTCGCGATTGCCGGCCGCATCGCGCTGTTCGTTGCCCTGCACATTGATCTTGATGAGGTTGCTTTCCATCGCCACCTTGACGCCCAGGGCGCCGGCCACGTCGATGCCCGCGCCATCCGCCACCAGGCTGCGGCGGCCCGCGCTGACCGCCACCTGCCCGCCCGTGGCGAGGGTCAGCGACCCTTCCTGGAAGTGCACGGTGCCGCCGCTCACCGCCTCCACCCGCGATTGTTCGGGGCGGTCGACGACCGTGCTGAGGTTGTCGAAACGGCCCGTGGCCAGGTTGCCGGTACTGCCATTGACCAACGCCCGCGAAGCCTCACGCTGGCTGTCCAGGGCACTGCTGTCGTCGAGCAGCACGGCGGTCACGCTGCCCTGGCCGAAGGTCACGCTGCCTGTGCTGTCGCTGGCCGCGTTGAGCAGGTGGATACTGCCACGGCGGTCCACGGCGGTACTGGCCAGGGCCACGCCCTCCTGGCGCACCTGGTGGCCGGTCAGGGTGATATCGCCGCCTGCGGCCTGGATCAGGCCACTGTTGACGACCGTGCCTGCGCCGCTGTCGCCGCGCAGGCTGCTGGCCACTTCGTTGCCACGGGTGGTCGAGAACTGATTGACCTCGGTGCCCCGCCCCCGACGGATATAGAAGTCATCGCCCGCCGCCAGGGTCGTCTGGCCCTTGGGGCTGGCAATCTGGCCGTCGTTACGGACCTCGCTGCCCAGCAGCAGCACATAGCCGCCACCTGCGGTGGAGGTCGCCGGCTCCCGAGTGTGGATCTGCGCGCCGCGCTCGACCACCACCTTGCCACCTGCATTGACGAAGGTGGCCAGGCTGGCGCTGTTGTCGACATACAGCCCGCGCTGGCTGAACTGCTCGTCGTTGATCTGGGCTGCAGCAGCCACCAGGTTGCGCACGTTGACCTGGCTGGCGCCGTTGAACACCACGCCGTTACGGTTGACCAGCATCACCGTGCCGGCGGCTTCGATCTGGCCGTGAATCTGGCTGGGCCGGGCATTGGGGTCGTTGACCCGGTTGAGCACGGCCCACTGCGCCTGCTGGTCGAAGGTCACGGTGGTGTCGCGGCCGACGTTGAATGTCTCCCAGTTGAGGATGGCTTTGTCCGCAGTCTGCTCGATACGCACCTGGGTCTTGCCGCCGTTCTGGGCCTGCTGCGGCGCCTTGGCGTTGAGCCAGCCTTGGGTCAGCGGGTTTTCGTCGACTTTCAGGCCGCCCTCGCCCAAGCCATTGGGCACCACCTGTGGCTGCACCTGGGCCAGGGTTCGTCCGTTGGCCTGGGCCGCCTGCTGCGCGGCGATGGCGGCGACCGTGTTGTTGAGGTTGCTGACCGAGTGCTGGAACTGCTGGTTGATCCGTTGCTGCTGGGCCAGGGGCGGTGGCGAGCCCGGCTGCGGCAGGCCAGCGGCACCGCCGGAAGCTGCAGCCGGCGCGGTCGAGGCGCCCTTGGCGGCGAACCAGGCCGCGCTGAACGCCTGGCCCGCCTGGGCGCTACCCGCCAACAGGAACAAGGCAATGGCCTGGGCCAGGGGCTTGAGCAGCAGGGGTTCGCCGCACGACTTGCCACGCGGTTGCACGGCTGGGGCTGGGGAGGCTGGCTGGGGCATGCCGCGCGACATCGCTTCGGTTCCTTGTGCTGGGTGATGGCGGCGGTGATGCCGCTTTGCCATAAGGCGCTTGGGGCGGTGAGGGACCGAAGGTTTGTCATGCAAAGTTCATTTGCTTGCGGTAGGGGGGATTTCGAGGTGGTCGGCGGGAGGGTTTGGCGCCTATCAGATCGGGCGCCGCAGGCGCGGCGCTCGATCTCCAGGGCGCTGCAAGCCCCCCGCCAAACACCTCGCAAGGCCAACACAAAAACCGGCAGTGCCCTACAGGCCACTGCCGGCTCAAGACCGACGGGCGGTTTCAGCTACCCGGATTACAGGCGGCCGATACCGTTGCACACCGCGCTGTTGTTGATGTCCAGGCCATCACCATAGGCGTTGTCCAGGAACACCTTCTTGATCTCGGCGGCATAGGTGGCCGGCAGATTAACGAAGGTGTGGGCGGTGATCAGGGTCGACTTGCTGCCGCTGTACAGGTCGTTCAGGAAGCCACGCACGGCAGTGGCGTCGGCGGCATCCTTGTAGCACTGGCCAACCAGCAGGTTGGTGTAGCCCACGATCGGGTAGCCCGAGAGTGGTACCGGGCGGTCACCCGCGGCGGAGCCGAAGGTCGGCACCCACTTGCTCGGCTGCACACGGTCGGCAAACGTGCCCGGGGCCACGGCGGTGCCGAGGGCGGTCTGGGCGTTGGCGGCGGTCGGCAGCGGCGCGGTGCCGGCGGCCAGCGGGTTCTTGCTGACGCGGGCAACCACGGCGTTGTTGCCTGGGTTGACGTAGTCAGGGCTGATGTAGCCGATGCTGCCGTCGGTGGCGTTGACCTGGGTCATGACGTCACCGCTGCCGTTGACGCCTTTCCAGGTGGCAGGCACGGCGCTGAGCTTGGCGCTGGAGAAGGTGCTGCTGACCTTGAACTGGGTCGGGCAGGAGTCGTTCAGGAAGCGGGTCAGCAACTCGGTGGTGCCGCTGCTGCCGGAGCGATAGACGATGGTGATCGGGGTGTTGTCAGCGGTGTTGAGCAGCTGGCCCCAGGTGGTGGCCGAACCCGAGAACGCGGCGCACAGCTGGGCACCGCTCAGCTGCAGGGTGGTGTTGCCGGCTTTCTTGTAGGGGATGGTCACCGAGGTGCCCACGGATGGGATCTGGATCAGTTTGCCCCAGGCACCACCGCGCAAGGCGTCAGCGTTGTAGTCGTTGATCTCGGTAGCGCTGAGCACCGAGTCGCTGCCGGCGTATTCGACGTTGGCGCCAGCCTGGTTGACCGCGCCACCGTTGTTGAACAGGAAGGCGGTCTTGCCACCGCCGCTGCCGACACCGACATAAGTGAAACCGGCGGGCAGGATGCCGGCCAGGGCGCCTTTGCCGTTGTACAGCGGCTCAGGCAAGGTGGCACCGCCACCGACAACAGCGGCCATGGATTGGGCCGAAGCCAGGGTAGCAGCCACCAGGGAGGCGGCGATCACAGTACGCTTAAACATGAAGCAATCTCCTATCGTCGTGTTCATACGTTGAGTGGGTCGCGCATTGCATGGCCACAGGCCGCACACCCCGATCCAGAGGGGCTCAAGACCTGTCCACGGCGCCAACATTCGCAGTTTGTGGTGACAGGGAAAGGAAAAAACATCGGGAGTTCGGCGAGGTTTTTCTCGGGACTGCGAGGCTTATGAGCGGCTGTTTTACGGGGTGTTTCAAGCAAGCGCAGGCACACCGGGAGTGCCGCCTCCAGAGGATCGCGCCGCGGGACTCGGGAGGTCGGCAGGCGCACAGTGCGAGGCGAAAATCGTTTACCATCGCCACCTTGTGCGAACCGGTGGTCCGGCACCGAACGAAGTGGCGAAAGGAACCTTGAAGATGCAGCGAATGATCCAGTTCGTGGCGGTGGTCGTGGCATGCACGCTCATCGGCGTGGCATGTGAGCACTACGGCGTGAACCAGTACCTGAAATGGCTGTTGATGAGCCTGCCGGCGATTGTCTGGGTACGCCTGCGCAACCCGGCAAAGGGCTAGACCATGCCTCGCCTGCCCAGACTCCTGCTCCCTGTGCTGTTGCTTGCCGCCCTTGGCGCCTGCGACCAGAAACCGTCCCGCGAGGAAAAAATCCTCGCCAGCCTGCCGCTTCAGGAAGCCTACGATCACAACATCAGCCGCATGGCCGAACTGCTGGCCACGACCCACGGCCAGGTACCGCAGGACAAGATCAAGGAAGTCCTGCGCAAGCACCTGACCGTCGAGGACCAACGCCAGGACCTGTTCAAGCTCTACAGCGAAGCGCATTTCAGCGACGCCGAGTTCGACCGCATCGTCGAAGTGACCCGCGACCCGGCCAAGGCCAAGGCGTTGGCCGAGACCGACGAAGGCAAGCGCCTGAGCGACAAGCTGACCGATTTGATGCGAGAAAGCGCCAACGACCCCAAGGTGCAGGCAGTCGCCGAGGAGCGCATGCAACAGGTGGAGGACGAACTGAAGTCCCTGGAACAGGCACCTTGACCCCACCCAGGCCTTGAGGCGGCACATCCGCCTCTTCCTGCATCGCGTAGCCGATGATTCCCATGGCCGAATACCACCATTACGCGTAAGGTTGATCACCTTTTCGCCCGCCAGTGAGACCAGGATTGCCACACGCCAAGCACGGGCTGCGCCTGGACCTGCGCACGCTCATTTTCGTTCTCTGCGCCCTCACCGCCTTGGTGATGCTGTTGACCAGCTATTTCGCCAGCTACCGGGTGCAGCGCCAGTTGCTGATCGACCACTCGCTGGAAGCCAACCGCGTGTATGCCGCCAAACTGGCCGCGATCACCGAGACGTTCCTGGGCAACGCCTTGCAGCAGCTGGCCTTCAGCGCCGACGTGCAGGGCCGCCAACTGGAAGACCGCGCCGCCCTGCAAGCAGAGACCGAACGCGTGCTGCACCAGAGCAACGCCTTCAACTCCACGTTCCTGATCGATGCCCAGGGCACCCTGCGGGCGATCTCGCCGGCCCCGCTGCGCCATCTCGTCGGCACCCTGTCCACCTCGCCCGGCGCCCAGGAGGCGCTGCGCGAACGCCGCACGCTGGTGTCGACGGCCTTTCTGTCAGCCGCCAACAACCTGGTGGTGGTGCTGTCGCAGCCCATCTACGATGCCAACGGCCAGTACCAGGGCTATGTCGGTGGCAGCCTGTACCTGCGCGAGCACAACATCCTCACCAGCCTGCTGGGCGAGCACTACTACCAGGATGGCTCCTACCTCTATGTGGTCGACCGCAATCGTCGCCTGCTGTATCACCCCGAGACAGGGCGCGTGGGCACGCAGGTGACCGGCAACACGCTGATCGACCAGTTGGGCGAATTGCACGCAGGCACGCGCCGGGTGGTCAACAGCCAGGGCGTGGAAATGCTCGCCGGCTTCGCCACGGTGCCCAGCACCGGCTGGGGCGTGGTGGCGCAGCAGCCACTGACGGCGACGGTTGCCCCGCTACGCCACCTGGTACTCAGCGTGGTCGGTACTTCCGCGCCGCTGGCATTGCTCGGTTGCCTGTTGCTGTGGTGGTTGGCGCTGGTCATCGTGCGCCCGCTGTGGCAACTGGCCGCGGCGGCCCGAGGCCTGGACCGCTCCGGCACCGCCGAGCGCATTCACCGGGTGCGTGCCTGGTACTTCGAGGCCGCCGAGCTCAAGCGCGCCCTGCTGTTCGGCCTCAACCTGCTGCAGGAGCGCATCGGCCGGCTCAACCGCGATGCCCAGACCGATCCGCTGACCGGGCTGGTCAACCGCCGCGGGCTGGACTTCGCCTTGTCGCTGCTGCAGGCCGAAGGCCGCGATTTTTCTGCCATCGTGCTCGATGTGGATCATTTCAAGCGGGTCAACGATGGCCATGGCCATGAAGTCGGAGACGCGGTGCTGCGCCGCCTGGCCGAAATGATGCGCGGGGCTTGTCGCGAAGGGGATGTGTTGTGCCGGACCGGGGGCGAGGAGTTCCTGATGCTGCTGCCGGGCGCCAGCCTGGAGGCGGCCGTGGCCGTGGCCGAGCGCCTGCGGCTGGCGGTGCAGAACACCGCCATTGCACCGGTGGGCGGCGTCACCGTCTCGCTGGGGGTGGCGCGCTGGCAGGCTGCGCCCGACAGTGAGCCTGGCGCCACCCTCAAAGCCGCGGACCGTGCGCTGTACCAGGCCAAGCGCACAGGTCGCAATCGGGTTTGCAGCCTTCAGGCCGAACGCTGAGCCCCTTTGGGTACAGCTGATCGGGCCCTACGCCTAACCCTGTAGGAGCGGCTTCAGCCGCGAAAGGGCCACAAGGCGGCCCCCCGGCAATCTTGCTCGATTCTCAAGCTCAGGGGCCGCTACGCAGCCCTTTCGCGGCACAAGGCCGCTCCTACAGGTTCGCGCAAGGCTTGAGGTTAGACATGTAACAGTATTTGTCTTAAAACTGTCATGTCATGGTCATAGGATTGACCACGAACTGACATTTCCCTTCAAGGATGACCCACCATGCGCCGCGTCGTGTTCAACCAGAAAGGCGGAGTCGGCAAGTCCAGCATCGCCTGCAACCTCGCCGCCGCCAGTGCCGCCGAAGGCTACCGCACCTTGCTGGTGGACCTTGACCCGCAGGCCAACGCCACCTGCTACCTGACCGGCCTCGCGCTCGACGCCATCCCCGCCGGCATTGCCGACTTCTTCCGCCAGACCCTCGCCCCAGACCCCGCCACCGGCAAGAAGCACCGCGTGGCCATCACCGAAACCCGCTACGACAACCTGCACCTGGTCACCGCCAGCCCGGAGCTGGCCGGCCTGCTGGGCAAGCTGGAAAGCAAATTCAAGATCAACAGGCTGCGCAAGCTGCTGGTGACGTTGTCGGCGGACTACGAACGGATCTATATCGACACCCCACCCGCGCTGAACTTCTACACCATCAGCGCCCTGATGGCCGCCGAACGCCTGCTGATCCCCTACGACTGCGACAGCTTCTCGCGCCAGGCCCTGCACGCGGTGATGGCCGAGGTGGAGGCGCTGCGCCATGACCACGATGCCACGCTCGAAGTCGAGGGTATCGTGGTCAACCAGTTCGCCGCGCGCACCGCGCTGCATCACACCCTGGTGGAACAGCTGCGCGGCGAAGGGCTGCCGGTACTGCCGGTGTACCTGAGCAGTTCGATCAAGATGCGCGAGTCCCACGAAGCGGCGACGCCGCTGGTGCACCTGGCGCCTCGGCACCGGCTGGCGCAGGCGTTCGTCGAATTGCTGGATGTGCTGGAACGGGCGGCCTGATCGCTACCTGTAGGAGCCAGCCTTGCTGGCGAATGCAAGGCGTAGCCTTGCCTGCCAACACCGCGTAGCGCCTTTCGCCAGCAAAGCTGGCTCCTACAGGGCCCGTACGTGCTAATGGATTCAAGACTCGACGAAATCGCTTTTCGCGCCCAGGCTGCTGGGATGCTGGACAACAACAAGAAGCCACCGAGCGACCCCATGAACATCCTCTACGACGAGCGCATCGACGGGCCAATGCCCAGCGTGGACAAGGCCGCGCTACTGGCCGCCCTGCGCACCGCCCTGCCCGACCTGGACATCCTCCACCGCGTCGAAGACCTCAAGCCCTACGAGTGCGACGGCCTCTCGGCCTACCGCACGCTGCCGCTGCTGGTGGCGCTACCCGAACGCCTCGACCAGGTGCAGGCCCTATTGCGCCTGTGCCACCAGCGCGGCGTGCCGGTGGTGGCACGCGGCGCCGGCACTGGCCTGTCCGGTGGCGCGCTGCCCCTGAGCCAGGGCATCCTGCTGGTGATGGCGCGCTTCAACCGCATTCTCGAAATCAACCCCCAGGGCCGCTTCGCCCGCCTCCAGCCGGGCGTGCGCAACCTGGCGATCTCCCAGGCGGCGGCGCCGTTCGGGCTGTACTACGCCCCCGACCCGTCCTCGCAGATCGCCTGTTCGATCGGCGGCAATGTGGCGGAAAACGCCGGGGGCGTGCACTGCCTGAAGTACGGCCTGACCGTGCACAACCTGCTCAAGGTCGAGATCCTCACGGTCGAAGGCGAGCGCCTGGTGCTCGGCGGCGACACCCTGGACAGCCCGGGTTTCGACCTGCTGGCGCTGTTCACCGGTTCAGAAGGCCTGCTCGGCATCGTCACCGAAGTGACCGTCAAGCTGCTGCCCAGGCCGCAGGTAGCGCGGGTGCTGCTGGCCAGTTTCGACGATGTCGGCCAGGCCGGCCGGGCGGTAGCCGAAATCATCGGCGCCGGGATCATCCCCGGTGGCCTGGAGATGATGGACAACCTGGCGATCCGCGCCGCCGAAGACTTCATCCACGCCGGCTACCCGGTGGACGCCGCGGCAATCCTGCTGTGCGAGCTGGACGGCGTCGAGGCCGACGTGCAGGACGACTGTGCCCGGGTCGACGCCGTGCTGCGCGCCGCCGGCGCCCGCGAGGTGCGCCTGGCCTGCGACGAAGCCGAACGCGTGCGCTTCTGGGCCGGGCGCAAGAACGCCTTCCCCGCGGTGGGCCGGATTTCGCCGGACTATTACTGCATGGACGGCACCATCCCGCGCCGCGAACTGCCCAAGGTGCTGCAAGGCATCGCCGCGCTCTCCAGCGAATATGGGTTGCGGGTGGCCAACGTGTTCCACGCCGGCGACGGCAACATGCACCCGCTGATCCTGTTCGACGCCAACCTGCCCGGCGAGCTGGAGCGGGCTGAGGCCCTCGGTGGCCGGATCCTTGAACTGTGCGTGGCGGTGGGCGGCAGCATCACCGGCGAGCATGGCGTGGGCCGCGAGAAGATCAACCAGATGTGCGCACAGTTCAACGCCGATGAAATCACCCTGTTCCAGGGGGTCAAGGCGGCCTTCGACCCCCGTGGCCTGCTCAACCCCGGCAAGAACATCCCCACCCTGCACCGCTGCGCCGAGTTCGGCGCCCTGCACGTGCACCACGGGCAACTGCCCTTCCCCGACCTGGAGCGGTTTTGATGAGCAGGGACCGCGACATCAGCCAGGACCTGCTGGCGCAGGTCAACCAGGCACTGAGCCAGGGCACCGCGCTGCGCATCCAGGGGGGCAACAGCAAATCCAGGCTCGGTCGCCCGGTCGACGGCGAAGTGATCGATACCCGCAACCACCGTGGCATCGTCAGCTATGACCCAACCGAGCTGGTGCTGACCGCCCGTGCCGGCACGCCGCTGCAAGACATCGAGGCCACCTTGCAGGCGGCCGGGCAGATGCTGCCCTGCGAACCCCCGCACCTGGGGCCCCACGCCACCCTCGGCGGCATGCTCGCGGCGGGCCTGTCGGGGCCTCGGCGCCCCTGGGCCGGCGCGGTACGCGACCACGTACTGGGCACGCGCCTGATCACTGGCCACGGCAAGCTGCTGCGTTTTGGCGGCGAGGTGATGAAGAACGTCGCAGGCTTCGATGTCTCGCGCCTGATGGCCGGCAGTTTCGGCTGCCTCGGGCTGATCACCGAAGTGTCGCTGAAGGTGCTGCCCC
The DNA here is from genome assembly GCF_023757525.1 of Pseudomonas sp. MWU13-3659. Classification (NCBI taxonomy): domain Bacteria; kingdom Pseudomonadati; phylum Pseudomonadota; class Gammaproteobacteria; order Pseudomonadales; family Pseudomonadaceae; genus Pseudomonas; species Pseudomonas sp. MWU13-3659. Next base: position 186,315 of record NZ_JAMSHW010000003.1, read on the forward strand.
GCCCTCGACAATGCCTCAGCCTGCGCCTGGAAATGCCCGTGCCTCAGGCCTTGACAGAACTGGCCGAATGGGGTCAGCAGCCATTGCCGATCAGCGCTGCCTGCCATGATGGCGAGGCGCTCTACCTGCGCCTGGAAGGTGGCGAAGGTTCGGTGCGCTCGGCCCGTGAGCGCCTGGGCGGCGATGAGGTGAACAATGGTTTCTGGAGCGACCTGCGCGAACAACGCCTGGCATTCTTCCAGGACTCGGCACCGCTCTGGCGGCTGTCGCTGCCCAACGCCACGCCCGAATTCGAGCTGCCCGGGCCGCAACTGCTCGACTGGGCCGGCGCCCAGCGCTGGTTGACGTCGGATGCGCCGGCGGCGTTCATTCGCGCTCAGGTAGCGCGGTTCGGCGGCCATGCCACCGCCTACACCCCCGGTGACGACAGTGCCGCCCCGCTGCCCGCGGCATTGATGCGCTACCACCAGGCGCTGAAACGGCAACTCGACCCCCGGGGGCTCTTCAACCCTGGGCGCCTGTACCCGGACCTGTGAGGCCGCGCCATGCAAACCCACCTGAGCGACGCCGCCCGGCAACTGCCCCGTGGCGAAGAAGCCGAAAGCATCCTGCGCAGCTGCGTGCACTGCGGCTTCTGCACGGCCACCTGCCCCACCTATCAGTTGCTCGGCGACGAGCTGGACGGGCCGCGTGGGCGCATCTACCTGATCAAGCAGGTGCTCGAAGGCGAGCCGGTCACCGCCAGCACGCAGCTGCACCTGGATCGCTGCCTGAGCTGCCGCAACTGCGAGACGACCTGCCCGTCCGGAGTGAAGTACCACGACCTGCTCGATATCGGCCGCGCCGTGGTCGACCAGCAGGTGCCACGCCCCATCGGCCAGCGCCTGTTACGTGGCGCGCTGCGCGCAGTGGTGCCTCGCCCGGCCGCGCTCAAGGTGCTGGTGCGCGCCGGCCAGGCCTTGCGCCCGCTACTGCCAGCCGAGCTCAAGGCCAAGCTGCCCGCCGTGATCGATGCGCCAAGGCAACGCCCACTCTTGCGCCACAGCCGCCGCGTGCTGCTGCTCGAAGGCTGCGTCCAGCAGGCCCTGTCGCCCAACACCAACGCTGCCGCCGCGCGCCTGCTCGACCGCTTGGGCATCAGCGTAGAGCCCGCCCGCGAGGCCGGTTGCTGCGGTGCGGTGGACTATCACCTGGACGCCCAGGCACAGGGTTTGCAACGCGCCCGGGACAATATCGACGCCTGGTGGCCCGCCATCGAAGCCGGCGCCGAAGCCATCGTGCAGACCGCCAGCGGCTGCGGCGCCTTTGTGCGCGACTACGGGCACCTGCTGGAGAGGGACCCGCGTTATGCCGCCAAGGCGGCGCGTGTCAGCGCGCTGTCTCGCGACCTGGTGCAACTGCTGCAGGCCGAGCCACTGGAGCGCCTGGGCCTGTGCGCCGAACAGCGCCTGGCCTTCCACTGCCCTTGCACCCTGCAGCACGCCCTCAAGCTGGGTGGCGCGGTAGAAAGCCTGTTGACCCGCCTCGGTTTCCACCTCACGCCCGTGCCCGACGGCCACCTGTGCTGCGGTTCGGCGGGCACCTATTCGCTGACCCAGCCGGTGCTGTCACGCCAACTGCGCGACAACCGCCTCAATGCCCTGGAAAGCGGCAACCCCGAGGTCATCGCCACTGCCAATATCGGCTGCCAACTGCACCTGGACGGTGCCGGGCGCACGCCCGTGCGGCACTGGATCGAAATCGTCGAGGCCGCCCTCGCCCCGAAGGTACTGTAAGGAGGCCTGTAGGAGCGGCTTCAGCCGCGATGCAGGCGACGCGGTGCCTGGTACCTGCATCGCCTGCATCGCGGCTAAAGCCGCTCCTACAGAGGTCGCGCCAAGCCAGCCGACCATGACACTCATTCCCCCTGGTCGATCACCAGTGGCTCACCAATGGCATAGAAATGCCCACCCGCCACGTAATGCAGGCTGCGCCACTCGGGGTCGGCATGCTCATAGGCCCAGTGCCCATCACGGAACACGCGGTCGTCGGCCCAGGCCGCGACCACCTCGCCAATGAACAGGTCGTACACCTGCTGGTTGTGCGGCTCATCGATCACTCGGCACATCAGCCAGGCCGAGCAACCGTTCACCAACGGCGCCGGGTAGCCGTCGACCCGGGCCAGCCCGACACCCAGGCGCGCCAGCTTGTCAGGCTGGTCGAGCAGGCTGTGGTTGCCCACCTGGTGCGTGAGCCGGGCCTGGGCGGCATTGGGCACCTGCAACACGAACCAGCCACTGCCCTCCACCAGTTGGCGGGTGCGGGTGGCCTTGTCGAGGACCACGGTCACCTTGGGCGGATCGAAATCCAGGGCGCAGGCCCAGGCGGCGGCCATGACGTTGTCGACACCGCCGTGGCTGGCCGAGACCAGCACGGTCGGCCCATGGTTGAGCAAGCGGTAGGCCTTTTTCAGGTCGACGGGCTGGAAGTGGCTGTTCATGGGGCTGACCTCGGCAATGAGCAACAGCGAAAGTGCGATTGTGCAGCACGCCCGCACCTGGCCACCAGCGTCGTGCCGAGCTGACGCGGATCAAGGCGTCGAGCACAGGCCTGCTTGTAATTTAGGAAACTTCCTACTGCGATCACGGACGCTTCGTAATTGCCGCCCCCCATGGGCGACACCATCATCCGACCTGGAGACGTTACGGCCACTCGACGGCCAGCCCTTTCCAGACGAGGCCAGACCATGCCCAGACACGACCAGCCCACCCGCGAACTGCGCCACACCCTACGCCAGCTCATGGCCCACGAAGTCAGCAACCCCGATGACAACCCGCACCTGTCCGGTGTGCGCTTCTTCTGCGCCACCGATGAACACACCCGGCAACTGATCGAGCGCGTCGAACTGCTGGCCAGCGAGGCCTTCTTCGACCCTCATGGCCGCGCCATCCCGGCGCGCATGCGCGACGCCGCGATCGATGGCGTGTGCATCAGGCAGAAGCGCAAGGCGCCCGCCGACGAAACGGTGATCCGCATCGCCCTGCCACAGAAGGGCTACATCACCGTCAGCGCCGCCAGGTTCTGAACACCCGGCCCTCTTGCGGCTTGCGCCGTGAACCCCGAAGCTTGGACATCCCCGCGCTTCGGACCTACCCCCGATGGAACTGCATATCCGCCTCGAAGGCCGCAAAGGCCTTGCCGACCAGCTTTACCAGCAACTGCGTGCCGGCATCGACAGTGGCCACCTGGCCGCCGGCACGCAGCTGCCGCCCACGCGCCTGCTGGCCGAGCAACTGGGTGTCTCGCGCAAGACCGTGGCCGAAGCCTATTCACGGCTGACCTACGACAACCTGCTCAGCGGCGTGGTCGGCCGCGGCACCTTCATCACCCCGCGCCAGCCCATCCGCCCAAGCGACACAGAAGCCGTGCCCCTGGCGGCCGCAGGCTCGCTCGAGCGCTGGCGCCAGCGCGCCACGGTGCTGGGCCGCCGGGCACTGGAGGCACCGTCGCGCTACGACTTCGTCGGCGGTGCATCGAGCAAGGCACAGTTCCCCTACGACCAGTGGCGCAGCTGCATGCAGTACGCCCTGCGCCGCAGCCAACGCCATACCGAACGCCACTTCACACCTCAAGGGCTGCCTGAGCTGCGCGAGGCCATCGCCCACCACATCGCCTTCGCTCGCGGCGTGCAGTGCAGCGCCGCCGACGTGATGGTGTGCAATGGCGCCCAGCAGGCCCTGGACCTGATCGCCCGGGTGCTGGTGGAGCCTGGCTGCAAGGTGGCGATGGAGGACCCGGGCTACCCGCCGGCGCGCCAGCTGTTCCTGGCCCTCGGCGCCCGCCTGCAGTCGGTGCCGGTGGATGATGAAGGCTTGTGCGTCGAGCAGATCGAGGATGGCACGCAATTGATCTACGTCACCCCGTCGCACCAGTTCCCGCTGGGCATGCCCATGGGTGAACAACGGCGCCAGGCTTTGCTGGCCCGGGCCGCCGAACTGGGCGCACTCATCATCGAGGACGACTACGACTGCGAGTTCCGCTACCAGGGCCCGGCCGCCGAAGCCTTGCAACGCATGGATCGGCACGGCCTGGTGGCCTATGTCGGCACCTTCTCCAAGACCCTGCTGCCCGAGCTGCGCCTGGGTTATGCCGTGCTGCCGCCCGCCGTGCTACAGGCCGCCTGCGTGGCCAAGCACCTGACCGACTGGCACAGCCCGAGCCTACAGCAGTGGGCCCTGGCCCGGTTCATCGGCGAGGGCCACCTGAACAAGCACATCCGCCGCTGCCACGAGATCTACAGCGCCCGCCGCGAGCGCATCCTCGACCGCCTGGGCGACGACCTGGCGCCGTGGTTCAGCGCGGTGCCGGCCAGCGCCGGCTTTCACTTGAGCGCCCTGGCCAGCCCCGGCGTGGACGTCGAACTGCTGGTCAACCTGGCGCGCAAGGTGGAAGTGGGGATCTACTCGCTGGCGCCGTTCTTCAGCCAAGCCCCGGTGCGCCCGGGGCTGCTGCTGGGCTTTGGCGCCATCGAACTGCTGGACATTGACCCGGCGCTGGACCGGGTGCGCGACACCTTGCAGCGCCTCAGTTGACCGCAGTCACCGCGCCCGCCCCTTCAGCGCGAGCGATGGCCCTGGCGTAACCACGCGGGGCGAAGCACGCGGTCACCAGCAGCATGGCCAGCACGGTGCAGGTGAGCAGGGTCCAGGACGCCTGGAAGTCGCCACTGATGTCCCGCAGCCAACCGGTGATGTACGGCACGATGCCGGTGACGATGAACCCCACGCCCTGCACGAAGGCCGCCAGGCTGCCGGCTTCGGCCGGGGTTCGCAGGTGCTCCAGGGTCAGCGTGAGGCTGAGGCTGAAGCACGCCCCCAGGCCCAGGCCGATCATCGCCACCCACAGGCCCATGGCGCTGGCGGGGGCCAGCAACAGCCCGAGGAAGCCACACAACTGGATCGTCAGTGCCAGCCAAAGCCCGGGCCGGCGATCGACCAGGCGGCGCAGCGCCAAAGGCAAACCAAGCGCGCCGGCGACCTGGAAAATGGTCATCAACCCCACCAGTTCACCGCCGCCCTGGGCCGTGCCGCCATGTTCCAGGTGATAGGCCGGCAACCAGGCCACCATGCTGGTGTAGCCACCGTTGATCAGGCCGAAGTACAGCGCCAGCAGCCAGGCACGGCGGTTGCCGAACCAGTGCCCGCCACCAGCACCGGCCAGCGCGGGAGCCTCCTGGCGGGGGCGCAGTGCGCTCCAGGCGAGCAGCGCCAGTACAGCGGGCAATGCCCAGACACCCAGGCCGGCCTGCCAGTGCCCGAAATGCGCGCTGATCCCTGGGCCAAGCACCGCTGCCAGGCCGCCACCGCTCATCAACGCCGCCGAATACAGGCCCATGGTCGCCGCCAGACGGGTGGGGAACCAGCGGTTCACCAGGCCCGGCATCATGCCCTGCACCACCGCCACGCCCAGGCCGGCGACCACGGCGCTGGCGATCAGCGCCCAGGCGCTGTCCAGTTGCAGGCGCCACAGGCAGGCGACGGTGATGGCCGCGAGGCCCGCGAGCATGCCACCATGCTCGCTCAACCAGCGCCGCAACCAGGGTTGCAGCAGGGGCACCAAGCCCATGCACAGCACCGGCAGCGCGGTCAGCAGCGCCGCCTGCTGGTAGCCCAGGCCAGTGCCCTGGCGCATGGGTTCGAGCAACGGGCCGATGCTGGTGAGGATCGGTCGCAGGTTCAGCGCCAGCAGCATGACCAGCATCAGGTTCAGTGCTGCCCTCATACCTGGCCAGCCTGCTTCCATTCAAGGTACAGGTCCGCTTCGCCTGCCGGCTTGAGTGGTCGCAGCGGCAGGCTCTGCTGCTGTGGCGGGCGCGCCATCTGCGCGTAGATTGCGGCGGTGGACAGCCCGTAGGGCTCGCCCTCCTCGTTGTCGTAGGCGAACCAGGCCCGCTCGATGCCGCACAGGTGCATCGCCGCCAGGCACATCGGGCACGGGTGGCCGCTGGCATAGATTTCAGCGCCGTCCAGGCGCGCTCGCCCCAGCACCTGGGACGCCTGGCGGATGGCCTGCATCTCGGCGTGGTTGGTCGGGTCCTGGGTGCTGTGGATCTCGTTGACGGCGCGGGCGATCACCTGGCCTTGATGCACCAGCACGGCGCCGAAGGGGCGGCCGCCGGCCTGGATATTGGCACGGGCCAGGTCGAGGGCCTCGCGCATGTAGGTTTCTGCGGACATGAATCGGTTCTCCGGTAAAGACCCGGGCATTATCCCGGCTGCGGCGCGCGGGCTGAAATGAAGAGATTGGATGCCGGTCAGTGGCCACCTGAATGTGCGCATTGGCCTCCTGGCAAAGCGCGGGATTGGCTATTCGGCGCTGCCTGCGGTGGCGTTAAGGTAGCGCCATCCCTACACACTTGGAGAAACGCCATGCACGACCGTATCGAATGGGCCAAGCACGCCCCCGAAGCCTACAAAGCCATGGTCGGCCTCGAACAGGCGCTGATCAATTCGGGCCTGGAACACTCGCTGCTTGAGCTGGTGCGCCTGCGCGCCTCGCAGATCAACGGCTGCGCCTACTGCGTCAACCTGCATGCCAACGATGCGCGCAAGGCCGGCGAGACCGAAGCCCGCCTGCAAACCCTGAGCGTATGGCGGGAGACCCGCTACTTCACCCCACGCGAGCGTGCCGCGCTGGCCTGGCTGGAAAGCCTGACCCGCCTGCCCGAGCGTGGCGCGCCGCAGCCTGAGTACGAGGCATTGCTGGCGCATTTCGAGCCCAAGGAGATCGCCAACCTGACCCTGGCCATCGCCACCATCAACGCCTGGAACCGCTTCGGCGTGGGCTTTGCGATGGTTCCGGCCTGATCGTGCCCCGTTGATCGGGTGCGACCTCTGTAGGAGCGGCTTCAGCCGCGATCACCCGCCAAGCGGGTGCCAGGCAGCGCGTCGCCCGCATCGCGGCTAAAGCCGCGCCTACAGGAACGGGTCAGGCCGGTTTGAGCTTCGCCCGGTAGCTCCCCGGGCTTTGCCCGGTCCACTTCTTGAACGCCCGGTGAAACGCGCTGGGTTCCTGGAACCCGGTCTGCTCGGCGATCTCGGCAATGCTCAGGCAGCCTTCGCGCAGCAGCTCGAAGGCCATGGCCCGGCGCACCTCGTCCTTGATCTGCTGGTACGAACGCCCTTCCCTTTCCAACTGCCGGCGGAAACTGCTGGCGCTGAGCCGCTGGCGTTCGGCCATGGCGTCGAGCGTCGGCCACTGCCCGTAATGCCGGGCACGCAAGTGGCGATACACCTCGGCGACCAGGCCGTTCTGGTTGCGAAAGCGGATCACCAACCCTTGCGGCGCACTGCGCAGGAAGGTCTTCAGGGCCGCCAGGTCCTGCATCACCGGCAAGCGCAGCCAGGCGCTGTCGAACTCCACCTCGGTGCGGCCACTGCCCAGGCGCAGGTCCGGCCCCCACAGCAAGGCATCGTCGTCCTGGGCCGGCCGGGCCAAGGCGAGTTCGGTGCGGTCGATGGCGATACGCCGCCCGGCCAGCCAGCACAACAGGCCCACCACCAGTACCAGGAAGGTCTCTTCGGCGTAGCTGCGCGTCAGCGGGTCGTCGATGCTCGCGTGCACGCTGATCACCGCGCGCGCGCCGCGCACCGTGAGCGTGCCCTGCAGGTCGCGCAGGAACAGGGCGAAATTGCCCAGGCATTGGCGCAGGGCTTTCTCCAGGTTCGGTTCCTGGATCAGCCCGCGGCAGATCAGGGCGAAGCTGCCCAGGGGCATGCCATGGCTGTCGAGGCGGAAGAACTCGTCGTGCAACTCATCGATCAGCGCCAACCACAACTGGGCGAAGGCCTTGGCCGGCACCCGTGCCTGGGGCTGCGCCAGCACCGCCGGGTCGATGCCCACCGCCCGCAGGTGGGCGTCGCGCGCCTGCGGGCGGTCGCGCAGGGCGTGGACCATGGCATTGAGGAAGTACACCGCGACCGAATCGCTATCGCGCATGGCAGGCATCCGCTGTCTATGCTGAGTGGCAAAAAATGCCAGGTTGACTGAACAGATCCGGCATAGGCCGCCTGAAGGCCTTTGCCTAGACTCGATCCACCCCGGGTGTTGGGCCGCCATTCTCGCAGAGCCGCCCCGGCCCCGCCACGCCTTCGCATACGGAGCCAGCATGAGCAGCACAGAAATCTACGTCGTCAGCGCGGTACGTTCGGCCATTGGCAGCTTTGGCGGTTCGCTCAAGGACCTGCCCCTGGCCGACCTCGCCACCCAGGTGAGCCGCGCCGCCATCGAGCGCTCGGGCGTGAGCGCCGAGCAGATCGGCCATGTGGTGATGGGTACGGTGATCCCCACCGAGCCCCGCGACGCCTACCTGGGCCGGGTCGCCTCGATGAACGCCGGGGTACCCAAGGAAGTCCCGGCCTTCAACGTCAACCGCCTGTGCGGTTCGGGCCTGCAGGCCATCGTCTCGGCCGCCCAGGGCCTGCTGCTGGGCGACAGCGACATCGCCCTGGCCGCCGGTGCCGAGAACATGAGCCGCAGCCCGTACCTGCTGCCCCAGGCCCGCTGGGGCGCGCGCATGGGTGACCTGCAAGGCGTCGACTACCTGGTTGGCGTGTTGCAGGATCCGTTCGAGCACTTCCACATGGGCATCACCGCCGAAAACGTCGCCGCCGCCGAAGGCATCACCCGCGAGATGCAGGACGAAGTCGCGCTGACCAGCCAGCGCCGTGCCGCCCGTGCCATCGCCGAGGGCCGTTTCGCCGGGCAGATCGTGCCGATCGAGATCAAGACCCGCAAAGGCCCCGTGCAGTTCGCCGTCGACGAGAACGTGCGCGGCGAGGTGACCGCCGAGCAACTGGCCGGCATGAAGCCGGTGTTCAAGAAGGATGGCAGCGTCACCGCCGGCAACGCCAGCAGCATCAACGACGGCGCCGCCGGCCTGGTGCTGGCCACTGGCGACGCTGTGCGCCGCCTGGGCCTCAAGCCCCTGGCGCGCCTGGTGGCCTATGCCCATGCCGGCGTGGAGCCTGAGCTGATGGGCCTGGGCCCGATCCCGGCCACGCAAAAGGTGCTGCAGAAGGCCGGCCTGAAAGTGTCCGACCTCGACGTGATCGAGTCGAACGAGGCCTTCGCCTCCCAGGCCTGCGCCGTGTCCCGCGCCCTTGGCTTCGACCCGGAGAAGGTCAACCCCAACGGCTCGGGCATTTCCCTCGGCCACCCGGTGGGCGCCACCGGCGCGATCATCGCCACCAAGGCGATCCATGAACTGCAGCGTGTCCAGGGCCGCTACGCCCTGGCCACCATGTGCATCGGTGGCGGCCAAGGCATCGCCATCGTCTTCGAACGCGTGTGACAGGAGCCCGCAACGTGAACATTGAACAGATCGCCGTGATCGGCGCCGGGACCATGGGCAACGGTATTGCCCAGGTGTGCGCGCTGGCAGGCTACCAGGTGTTGCTGGTGGACGTTTCCGACGCCGCGCTGGAGCGTGGCGTGAGCACGCTCGGGAAGAACCTCGAGCGCCAGGTCAGCAAGGGTACCGTCGAGGCAGCCAAGGCCGAGGCAGCCAAGGCACGTATCCGCACCAGCACCGACTACGCCCAGCTCGCCGGCGCGCAACTGGTGATCGAGGCGGCCACCGAGAACCTGCCGCTCAAGCAGCGGATTCTCCAGCAGGTGGCGGCCAATGTCAGTGCCGAGTGCCTGATCGCCACCAACACCTCGTCGCTGTCGGTCACCCAGCTGGCGGCGAGCATCGAGCACCCGCAGCGGTTCATCGGTGTGCACTTCTTCAACCCGGTGCCGATGATGGCGCTGGTGGAGATTATCCGCGGCCTGCAGACCAGCGACGCCACTTACGCCCAGGCGCTGCTGGTCACCGAAAAGCTCGGCAAGAGCCCGATCACCGCGGGCAACCGCCCGGGCTTCGTGGTCAACCGCATCCTGGTGCCGATGATCAATGAAGCGATCTTCGTGCGCCAGGAGGGGCTGGCCAGCGCCGAGGACATCGACACCGGCATGCGCCTGGGCTGCAACCAGCCGATCGGCCCGCTGGCCCTGGCCGACCTGGTCGGCCTGGACACCCTGCTGGCGATCATGGAGGCCTTCCACGAGGGCTTCAACGACAGCAAGTACCGCCCCGCCCCGTTGCTCAAGGAGATGGTTGCGGCCGGTTACCTCGGGCGCAAGAGCGGCCGCGGCTTCTTCACCTACTGAGGCGCGTACGCTATGCCCCCGGTCAATGCGGCGATGCGCTGCGCCAACTTTGAGGAGCGGCGTGACAAGGCGATGGCGTTGTTCGCCGAGAAAGGCTTCGGCCAGGTCAGCATGCGCGAGCTGGCGGCGCACGTGGGGTTGACCGCGGGGTCGCTGTATCACCATTTCCCGAGCAAGCAGGACCTGCTGTACGACCTGATCGAGGAGTTGTACGAGGAGTTGCAGGCGACCCTCGACCAGGGCCGGCGGGCACTGGCCCGGGGCAAGCCGGTGCTCGGCTGCCTGATCAGCGCGCACTGGCAGTTGCATGGGGAACGGCCGTTGCAGTTTCGCCTGGCGGAGCGGGATTTCTGCTGTTTGAGTGAGGTGCAGCAGATGCGGCTGGTCGGGTTGCGGGAGCGCTATGAGGCCGGGCTCTTGCGGTTGATTGCGCCACAGGCGCGGTTGGCCGGGGATGCGCTTACGGCGACCGGGCATGTGCTGGCGACGTTGTTGAACCAGTTGCCTGGGATGTTGCGGGGGAAAGGGCTGGGCGAAGCTGAAGGGGTTGGGTTGATGGAGAGTCTGGTGGTGGGGGCTGTGGAGCGGACGTTGGGGTAGGCTTCGGCTTCGGCTTTCAGAGTGTGGGTTTTGGGTGTGGTGGGCATATCCATTGGCGATGGTGACGCTGACTCACCTTTCCGCCCTTACGGCGGGTTACTTTGGTCGTGGCCAAAGTAACCAAAGCCGTCGGCTCCATCATCCGGCCCCTGCGCTTCGCTCCGGGGTTCCCTCGCTCCGTTCTTGCTCCCGTGGGTACCGCGCTGAACGCCCCATCCTGGGGCGCAGCGCTCGACGGCCATCCATGGCCGTCGCCCCACTACGCAAGAACTCCGCTCGGCCTCCTGAAGTCGCAATGGGCGGCGCCTGAACTATCGCGCATCAAGATCAAAAGCCGGGCGAGGCGCTGCGCGCTCGCAGAAGCAAAGAGCAAAGAGCAAAGAGCGGAAAGTTTTATAGCTATGTAATGCCGTGATGAACGTGTCGTTTGTGCGATTGGTTCGCCGGCAAAGCCGGCTCCTACAATGGTGCGGCGTACACCATTCGGTAGGAGCCGGCTTTGCCGGCGAATGCGTGCTCCAGGCCACGAATTAGCAGCTAGCGACAGCTGCGCCAGCCCAGGCGCCGCCCGTAACTTCGCGACTTCAGGAGGCTGAGCGCAGGCGTCTGGAGGGCCAGGTGCGCAGCACCCTTCGGCGTAGCCGAAGGCGCGAGATGTAGACTTGCGCAGCAAGTCGTAGGCCGCGCGGGCCTGGAAGGCGCCGGAGCGAAGGGACCCCGAAGCGAAGCGTAGGGGCCGTATGATGGAGCGAGCGGCTTTGGTTACTTTGGCCGCGGACGGCGAGTTAAGACCAAAGTAACCCGCCGTAAGGGCGGAATGGTGAATCAGCGTCTACATAGCAAATGGATATGTCCACAATTCAAAAACCAACTAACCAACTAACCAACACCACAATTCACAAAAACACGCCCTACCGCAACAACCCCTGAATCTCCTCCCGCAACGTATCCAGGTCAAACGGCTTGGCCAGAATCGGCGCCCGCCGCGCAATCGGGCTCCCCGATTCAAGAATCTCCGCCGGATACCCACTGATGAAAATCACCTTCAGATCAGGCCTCAACTTCACCGCCGGCTCGGCAATCTCCACCCCCGATATCCCCCCAGGCAACCTAAAGTCGGTCACCATCAGGTCCAGGTGCGGCTTGCTCGCCAGGATCGCGAATGCCTGTTCGCCATCCTCGGCCACCAGCACGTGATACCCCTCGCCCGCCAGGTAATCCCGCAGGATCATGCGAATCGCCGGCTCATCCTCGACCACCAACACCACGTCTTGCGCATCTTCACTCATGACAACGCCTTCGCATTCAGCACGATAGCCATCAGACCCCAACCCTACGCAGAGGTTGCCTGCGTCTGGTCGCTTTGGCACTGCACCGCCGGCAGCGGCAGATAGACACTGAACGTAGCCCCGTGCCCCTCCTCGCTATCGACCTGGATCCGCCCGCCATGGGCCAGCACGATCTGCTCGGAGATATACAGCCCCAGCCCCAGCCCGCCGGTGGCCTGCTGCGCCGCCACCCGCTCGAACTGCTGGAAGATCCGCTGCTGGTGCTGCGCACTGATGCCAATGCCCGCATCCTGCACTTGCACACAGGCCATCGCGCCCTCTTCGTACACCCGCACCCGCACCGGCTTACGCTCGCCATAGCGCAGGGCGTTGGACAGCAGGTTGGCCAGCACCTGCTCGATACGGAACTCGTCCCACTCCCCCTGCAAAGCCTGGCAACGCTCCAGTTCGATATGCGTCTCCAAGGCCCCGGCCTGTGCAGCGAAGTTCTCGACCAAGCCCTGCACCAGTTGCCCAAGATCGAAAGCCTTGGGCCGGATCGACAGCTTGCCGGTGCGGATCCGCGACACATCGAGCATGTCCTCCACCAACCGGATCAGGCTGTTGATCTGCCGCTCGTCGCGCTCGACCATCGCTGCGAGTTTCTCCTCGCTGAACGCCCCCAGGTTGCCCCGGGAAAGGTGCATGCGCCGCAGCTGGGTCTCGAGAATCAAACCATTGAGCGGTGTGCGCACTTCATGGGAGACGATCGACATGAAGTCATCGCGCATGCGCACCGCCCGCTCCAGTTCACCACGCGCCACCTGCAACTGCGCCAGCAACTGCGCCTGCTCCTCACGACTGCGCTCCAGCGCCTGGAGCTGGCGGTCGAGGGCCTTGCGCTGGCGGAACAGGTCGACGAACACCGAGACCTTGCTCTTCACCGCCAGGGTGTCGAGGGGCTTGTGCAGGAAGTCCACCGCCCCGCTCTCATAACCCTTGAAGGCGTAGTTCATCTCGCGCCCGGCGGCGCTGACGAACACGATGGGGATGCTGCGGGTCTTTTCCATGCCGCGCATCAGCTCGGCCAGTTCGAAGCCATTCATGCCCGGCATCTGCACGTCGAGTATCGCCAGGGCGAACTCATGCTCGAGCAGCAGCGACAATGCCTGCTCGGCAGACTGCGCCTGGTGCACCTCGCGGTCCGCGCCCTGGATCAGGGCGTCGAGGGCCAGCAGGTTCTCCGGCAGGTCGTCGACGATCAGCAGTTTCGCGGTGATATGGCTTAGCATGCGCTGGGTTCCAGGGTCGCGAGCAACTGCCCGATACCACTCAGGGAAAGTATATGGTCGGGCTGCTGCAGGGCCAGGGCGGCCTCCGGCATCAGCGCGACCTGTGCGTCGCGGGGGTCCTGGACCACGGTCCGGCCACCGCTTTGTCTGATGCGCAACAGCCCCCGGGCACCATCTTCATTGGCCCCGGTGAGCAGCACGCCGAGCAGGCCCGGGCCGTAGGCGTCCGCCGCCGACTCGAACAGGTAGTCGATCGCCGGTCGCGAGAAATGCACCGGCTCCTCCTGGCTGAGCGACAGGGTGAAATCGCGCTCCACCGACAGGTGATAGCCCGGCCCGGCCACATAGATGAAACCGGCCTCGATGATGGCCTTGTCGACGGCTTCGCGCACCGGCCGACGCAGGCGCCGCTGCAGCACTTCCGCCAACTGGCTGTGGCGGTCGTCCGGCAGGTGCAGCACGCACAACACCGGGATGGCGAAGCTGTCCGGCAACGCGCCGAGCACGCTGAACAACGCCGTGACGCCGCCCGCCGAGGCGCCGATGACCACCGCGCGCACGCCACTCATGACTTGCGATAGATCCGTTCGGGCCGCACCAACGGCTCGAAACGTTCGCCATAGGCGGAGAAATCCACCGACTCCTTGCTGCCCAGCACCAGGAAACCGCGATGGCACAGCGAGTCGTGGAACAGCCCCAGGGCGCGGTCCTGCAGGCCCTTGTTGAAATAGATCAGCACATTGCGGCACGACACCAGTTGCGTCTCGGAAAACACGCTGTCGGTGGCCAGGCTGTGGTCGGCGAAGGTCACATTGTCGCGCAGGCTGCTGTCCATGATGGCGTTGCCGTAGGCGGCGGTGTAGTACTCGGAAAAGTCCCGGCGCCCACCCGCCTTGCGGTAGTTCTGCGCATACTCGTGCATGCTCTGCATCGAGTAGATGCCCTGCTTGGCGCGTTCCAGCGAATGCGGGTTGATGTCGGTGGCGTAGATGATCGTGCGCTCCAGCAGCCCTTCCTCGCGCAGCAGGATGGCCATGGAGTACACCTCCTCGCCCGTGCTGCAACCGGCGATCCAGAGCTTCAGCGACGGCCAGGTGCGCAGCAGCGGCACCACCTCTTGGCGCAGGGCGAGAAAATGCCCTGGGTCGCGGAACATCTCGCTGACCGGAATCGTCAGGTACTGCAGCAGCTCCATGAACATGCCCGGGTCGTGCAGCACCCGCTCCTGCAGCGCCGACACCGTGCGGCAGTCGAACTGGCGCACGGCGTGGAGGATCCGGCGCTTGATCGAAGCGCCGGAATAATCGCGAAAATCGTAGCTGTACTTGAGGTAGATCGCCTCGATCAGCAGCCGGATCTCGATATCGGTGTTGCGTTCACTGGTCAAGATTTCAGATTCGCTCCAATTGCGGCAGCCAGACCCGGATCAGCGAGAACAGGCGGTCCAGGTCGATCGGTTTGGCCAGGTAGTCGTTGGCCCCAGCCTGCAGGCAACGCTGCTGGTCGTCCTTCATCGCCTTGGCGGTCACGGCGATGATCGGCAGCTTGCGCCAGCGCGGCTGCTGGCGGATCAGCCGGGTGGCCTCGTAGCCGTCCATCTCCGGCATCATCACGTCCATCAGCACCAGGTCGATGTCGTCGTTGGCCTCCAGGCACTCCAGCGCCTCGCGGCCGTTGCGGCCGATCTCGACGATGGCGCCCTTGTGCTCCAGGGCGCTGGTGAGGGCGAAGATATTGCGCACGTCGTCGTCCACCAGCAGGATCTTGCGCCCCTCGAACACCTTGTCACGGCTGCGCGCGGTCTTGAGCATACGCTGGCGTTCGTTGGACAGCTGCGACTCGACCTTGTGCAGGAACAGCGTGACTTCGTCGAGCAGGCGCTCCGGCGAGCGCGCGCCCTTGATGATGATCGAGCGCGAGTACTTGAGCAGGTCGGCCTCCTCCTCGCGGGTGAGGTTGCGCCCGGTGTAGACGATCACCGGCGGGAAGCTGCGGATATCCTCGGCGGTCATGCGCTTGAGCAGCTCGTTGCCGAGCATGTCGGGCAACTTGAGGTCGATGATCATGCAGTCGTAGATGTTCTCGCGCAGCAGCGCCAGGGCGTCCTGGGCCATGGCCACGGCGGTGATCTCGACATCGTCGTCGCCGATCAGGCGGGCGATGCTGTCGCGCTGCAGGTCATCGTCCTCCACCAGCAGGATGTGCTTGAGCTTCTGCGTCAGCTTCGCCTCCAGGCGGGCGAACACCGCCTTGAGTTCCTCGCGGCTGGTGGGCTTGACCGCGTAGCCCACCGCGCCCATGTGCATGGCCGCCTCGACGCGGTCCTCCACCGAAATGATGTGCACCGGGATATGCCGGGTGCTGGCCTGCTCCTTGAGGCGCTGCAGCACCGTGAGCCCGGAGTGGTCGGGCAGGCGCATGTCCAGCAGGATCGCGTCGGGCATGTACTGGGCGGCCAGCTCGAAGCCTTCGTCGGCGGCCTGGGCCACCAGGCAGCTGTAGCCCAGCTCGTGGGCCAGGTCGTAGAGGATGCGGGCGAAGTTCGGTTCGTCCTCGATCACCAGGATGCAGCGATTGCCGAACGGCGCGCGCGCGCGGTCGTCGGCGAAGGCCGGGGCTGGCCGCTCGGTCCTGGCCGGGGCCGGGGCCTGGGGCGCCGGCGGCAGCGCATCGACCGTCGAACGCAGGCTGTGGACCTCATTGCTGTGCTCCACGCTCGGTTCGAAATGCACCGGCAGGATCAGGCTGAACACGCTGCCCTGCCCCGGGCTGCTGTCGACGCTGATCTGGCCGCCGAGCAAGTGCGCCAGGTCGCGGGAGATCGACAGGCCCAGGCCGGTGCCGCCGTACTTGCGGTTGCTGGTGCCGTCGACCTGGTGGAAGGCGCCGAAGATCGCCTGCTGCTGGTCGGCGGCGATACCGATGCCGGTGTCGCGCACGGCGAAGACGATGCCCAGCCCCGCCTGGTGGCTGATACCCAGGCTCACCTTGCCGCGCTCGGTGAACTTGATGGCGTTGGACAACAGGTTCTTCAGTACCTGCTCCAGGCGCTGGCGATCGGTGTGCACCGCCGGCGGCAGGGGTGCCTCCAGGCGCACTTCGAAGTCCAGGCCCTTGTCCTGGGCCAGGGGCTGGAACATGCCCTGCAGGCCTTCGGCCAGGCGCTCCAGCGAGGTGCTCTCGGGGCGCACCTCAAGCTTGCCGGCCTCGACCTTGGCGATGTCGAGGATGTCGTTGATCAGGTTGAGCAGGTCGTTGCCGGCCGAATAGATCGATTCGGCGAACTTGACCTGGTCGTCGCTGAGGTTGCCCTCGGCGTTCTCGGACAGCAGCTTGGCCAGGATCAGCGAACTGTTGAGCGGCGTGCGCAGCTCGTGGGACATGTTGGCGAGGAATTCGGACTTGTACTTGCTCGAACGCTGCAGGTCGTCGGCGCGGGCCTGCAATTCGACCTGGGCCTGGTTCAGCTCGCCGTTCTTGCGGTCCAGGGCCTCGGTGCGCTCGGCCAATTGCTCGTTGGTCTGCTCCAGTTCCGCCTGCTGGGTCTCCAGGTGGGCCTGGGACTCCTTGAGCACGCGGGACTGCTCTTCCAGCTCTTCGTTGGCGGTCTTGAGCTCTTCCTGCTGGACCTGCAGCTCTTCGTTGAGTTGCTGCGTTTCGGCCAGCACCTCCTGCAGGCGCTGGCGGTAACGGGCGCTTTCGATGGAGATGCCGAGGTTGCTGCCAATACGCTCCAGCAACTCCTGGTCGCGCTCCTGCAGCGGGCGCAGGAAGCCCAGTTCCAGCACGCCATTGATCTGTCCATCATCGAAGGCAGGCATCAGCACGCCGCTGCGCGGCAGGCCGCTACCCAGGCCGGAGCTCAATCGGTAGTAGTCCTCGGGCAGGTCGTCCAGGCGCAACAGGCGCCCCTGGCGCAGGGCCTGGGCCAACAGGCCGGCGTGCTCGCCCAGCACCTGATCGCGGGCTTGCTGATCGGCGTCCAGGCCATAACAGGCCACCCGTACCAGTTTGCCGTGCTCGTCACGCACATACACGGCGCCGACCACGCTGCCGAGGTAGCTGGCGAAGAAGCGCAGGATGTTGTCGCCGAGCATCGGCAGGGTGAGCTGGCCAAGCACCTGTTCAGCCAGTTGGGTCTGGCCGGCACGCAGCCAGGCCTGGTGTTCCAGGCGCTCCGCCGCACGCTGCTGGCCTTGCAGGTTTTCGACATAACTCGATGAGAGCGCCAACAGGTCACGCCGCCCCAGGTAGGCAAGCAAGGCGCTGAGCGCGACGATGAACAGCACGAACGCCGAGATGGCGGTTACCGTGACGCTGCTGACCTTCTCGTTGCGCGCCATGCGCAGTTGCTGTTCGGTGCCGATGAAGGCGTCGAACTCCTTGCGGATTTCGTCGGTAATACGTTTGCCACGGCCCCGGCCGATCAAGCCCTGATAGTCACCCTGGCTGCGGCGCAGGTTGATCATTTCGCTGCCGAAATTGTTCCATTCGCGCTGTAAGGCAGCAATGCGATCGATACGGTCGACCTGCTGGGGGTTGTCCGCCACCATCGCCTTCAAGCCTTCGAGGCTGCCGAAAATACGCGGTTTGGCCACCTCGTACGGGTCGAGGAAGCGCTCCTCGCCCGACAGCAGATAACCGCGCATGCCGGTTTCCATGTCGATCGACAGCTTGACCGTTTCGTTGGCGTTGCCGATCACCCGGTCGGTGTGCTCGACCCATTGCATGGCCGAGAGCAGGTAGTTGATCACCGCGACAAAGGCCACGGCACCCAGAAGCCCCACGCCCAGGGGCAGGCCGACATTACGGCTCAACAACTTGCGAAAGCTGCGTTGGTCCATCGAGGCTGCTTGAATCATCTGAGTGTGCCCGAGCGAGAAAGTCCATTGAACAGTGTGGCGGCGACGTCATGTATGGCTTGCCCTGCGCTACACCGACCGGGTTGATACAGCGAGTCTAACCAGCTTTGGCGGATCTGGCAGGGCATTTAGCCAGTATTTGAAGGCGCTGTTCGCCAATCGTTCCATCTATTTACGCAGGTCGGTAAGCTTGGGAACTTCTGCCGTTGCCGTGGGCACAGAGTAGAGACAATCCATCGAAACAGGATCCACGCCATGCACCTTCTGGTAGTCGAAGACGACGACATCGTACGCATGCTGATAGTCGAAGTGCTCGACGAGCTGGGCTACAAGGCGATCGAGGCGGATTGCGCCGCCGCGGCCTTGACGATTCTCGAAGACCCGGGCCAGCCCCTGGCGCTGCTGATGACCGATGTCGGCCTGCCAGACATGCGCGGCGAGGAACTGGCTGGCAAGGCACGCCAGGTTCGGCCATTGCTGCCAGTGCTGTTCGCCAGTGGCTATGCCGAAAGCGTCCAGGTGCCCGAGGGCATGCACCTGATCGGCAAGCCGTTCAGCATCGACCAGTTGCGGGACAAGGTAGTGGAGATACTGGGGGCTGCTTGAGCCATCCATGGCTGCCCAGTTCGCCGGCAAGCCGGCTCCTACAGATACTGCGCCGGCCCTGTAGGAGTCGGCTTGCCGGCGAATGGGCCACCGCCGAAAAAACACCGCTCACAGCTCCCGCCGCAGCAGGTAGGTATCCATGATCCAGCCCTTGCGCCGCCGCGCCGCCTCGCGCACTTCGAGGATGCGCGCCTTGACCTTCTGCAAGGGCCCCGCCACCAGAACCTCGTCCGCCGTGCCCAGGTAGGCGCCCCAGTAGATCACCAGTTGCGGATCCTCCAGCGCGGCAAACGCGCACGCCCCGTCGAGCATCACCACCACATTGTCGATCGTTGGCTGTTCGCCCAGGCGCCGTCCTGGCAGCACGGTCAACGGCTCGCCGATTCGGTTGAGAGGAATTTGGTGCCGGGCCGCCAGGGCCTGCACGCTGCTGATGCCAGGAATGACCTGGAGATTGAGCGCCACGCCACGCTGACGGACCAGGTCGAGGATGCGCAAGGTGCTGTCATACAAGCCAGGCTCGCCCCAGAGCAGGAAGGCGCCGATGTCATCGGCGCCCAACTCGTCTTCGATCAGCCGGGCATACAGCGCCGCGCGCTCGGCGTGCCAATCCTGCACGGCACCGACATAGTCGGCGGCCTGCCCGTCACGCCGGGGATCCTCGACCTGTACCAGGCGATAGCCCCCCTCGGGCAGGTAGCGCTCGAGGATGGCCTTGCGCAGTTGCAGCAAGGCCCCCTTGTCGGCGCCCTTGTCGAGCACGAAGAACACCGTGGCGCGCTGCAGCGCCTCCACGGCTTCGAAGGTGACCTGGCGAGGATCGCCCGGCCCGATGCCGATCAGTAGCAACTGTTTCATCGCCTGCCCTGCCTGAATGCCGGCAGCCATTGTCGGCCGGCCACCGGTATTTGGCAAAGCTGGCGTTAGAAGATCGAGAAGTTGTAGCTGACGATAACGCGAGTCTCGTCCATGTCACGCGCCCACTTCTCGTAGTTGCTGCGGTAGGTGGAGTTGCGCAGGCGCACACTGACATCCTTGAACGTGCCGCTTTGCACCTGGTACTTGAGTTCGCTGTCGCGTTCCCATTCCTTGCCTTCGGCCTGGCTGCCCGGGACCTTGATGTTGTCGCCGTTGATGTAGCGGGTGAAGAAGGTCAGGCCAGGCACACCCAGGGCCTTGAAGTCATAGTCGTAGCGCAGTTGCCAGGAACGTTCCTGGGCGGCGGCGAAATCGTTGACCTGGGCGTAGTTGACCAGGTACGGGTTGGTGCCGTCGAGGTACGGCATGGCGCTGTCGCCGAACATGCGCTGCCAGCCGGCGCTGATCTTGTGCCCACCCAGGCTGTAGCCCAGCATGCCGCTGAACGCACGGTGGTCGATATGCCCGGCACGGGCATTGCCGATGTCATCGCTCTTGATCACCCGCAGGTCGGCCGACAAGGTGCCGACATCCAGCGGCTGGCTGGCGACCAGGCCGAGGAAGTGCTGGCGATAGATGTTCTCCAGCTTCGACACCTGGTACTGGGCGCTGACACGGTCATTGAAGCGGTAGTCGACACCGGCGAGGTCGAAGTGGTCGGCCTCGATATCACAGGCGTAGCGCTTGTTCTTGCAATGGACGCGGATATCCTGGCGGTCGGTGGAATCCCGCGCGGTGTACTGGTTCAGGCGCGCCAGGGTGAACTTCAGGTCGCGCACTTCCTCGGAGGTCAACCAGGCGCCATGGAACATGGTCGGCAACAGGCGGCCGTCGTTGTACTTGAGCAGCGGCACATCGGGCATCATCGAACCGTACTTGAACACGGTCTGCGAATACTTCACCTTGCCGGCGATACCCATCTTGGCGTACTGGTCGACGGAATGACGGGGGTTATGGCCGGAGGACGGCAACAAACCGCTGTTACTGTCGGCCGGGCTCGAGTCCAACTTGTAACCGAGCATCCCCAGCGCATCCACGCCGAAACCTACCGGGCCCTGGGTATAACCGGACTGGACATTGAGGATGAACCCCTGCGCCCACTCCTCACGCTTTGACGCGCCCTGGCTGGAACTGCTGTGGCCGTCACGGAAATCCCGGTTGAAATAGACATTGCGTGCTTCGACCTTGGCACTGCTGTCTTCAATGAAACCGGCGGCCTGGGCGTTGACACCGGCACACAGGAAGAACAGGCCGGCAACTCGGCGCCCAGGGGCGAGGGGAAAGGGGGCAAACATGCGAGGGAACATCCAAAAGAGGGGCAGAAAACAATCCGAGCAGTCACCTGCATCGGCACTACGGGACGACCGAACAGACTTCGACCATCATCTTGGATTTTGCACCAACGCCTCTAGGGCAGGCCATTGGACCATGGTCTAGAACGGCCTGGCGGGGCGGGTCCGGGCATTTTCGAATAACGTGCAGGAAACCGGCAAAGTTCCCGGCTAATTGATTGAAAGTTTGCTGTTTACCACCCCGTCCGGCACTACTACACTCACTGACAGCGAACAGCAGTCCCCCCCGCGTGGCCAACGTTCAATACAATCTTCATGTTCGTCACGTCATGCCACGGCAGACTTAACAGG
Organism: Pseudomonas sp. MWU13-3659; assembly: GCF_023757525.1. Taxonomy (NCBI): domain Bacteria; kingdom Pseudomonadati; phylum Pseudomonadota; class Gammaproteobacteria; order Pseudomonadales; family Pseudomonadaceae; genus Pseudomonas; species Pseudomonas sp. MWU13-3659. Next base: position 207,698 of record NZ_JAMSHW010000003.1, read on the forward strand.
AGTGATGACAGTGTCCAGACTTGCAGAGTTTCGTGCTGCCGAAAAAGCGCTTCAGGAACAGATGGCACAATTGGAAGCGCTGAAAAAGGATGCCGGCCTCAAACGCGAAATCGAATTCGAGCAGAAACTAGTCGGCCTGATGAAGAGCTATGACAAGGGCCTGCGCGACATCATCGCGATCCTCGACCCCAAAGGCGTGAGCAAGGCCCCGTCCACACCCGTCAAACAGCAACGCCGCCCACGGGTGGTAAAAGTCTACGAGAACCCGCACACCGGCGAACTGATCGAAACCAAGGGCGGCAATCACCGTGGGCTGAAGGCCTGGAAGGAACAGTACGGCGCACAGACGGTGGAAAGCTGGGTTCGCTGATGAAACGTCAACGCGCGCTTCACACTTTTTTCACTTATGCCGGCGCAGTATCGAACCAGCTAAAGGATTAGCGACCCCATCACGCGCCCGCACATGCGGGCCTCTAATTCCAGCGCCCTGCCACCGTGCAGGGCGCTTTCGTTTGCGCTGCCGGCGGACTGCCGTATCATGGCCCATCTGTTTTAGGCCTCGATCCTGGAGTACCCATGAGCCTGCACGACCTGCAACAACTGCCCGGCGTCACTGCCCAGCCGGACACCGCCACCGCCCAATTCGTCTTCAACCACACCATGCTGCGGGTCAAGGATATCCAGAAGTCCCTGGACTTCTACACCCGCGTGCTGGGCTTCAGCCTGGTGGACAAGCGCGACTTCCCGGAAGCGGCCTTCAGCCTGTACTTCCTGGCCCTGGTCGACAAGAAGGATATCCCCGAGGATGACGCCGCGCGCCACCAGTGGATGAAGTCGATCCCGGGCGTGCTCGAACTGACCCACAACCACGGCACCGAAAACGACCCCGAGTTCGCCTACCACAACGGCAACACCGACCCGCGCGGGTTCGGCCACATCTGCATCTCGGTGCCGGACGTGCGCGTCGCCTGCGAGCGCTTCGAGGCGCTGGACGTGCCCTTCCAGAAGCGCCTGAGCGACGGCCGCATGCAGCACCTGGCCTTCGTCAAGGACCCGGACGGCTACTGGGTCGAGGTGATCCAGCCGACCGACCTGAAGGACTGACCTTCAGCTGTCGCGCTCGTCGGGCGGGGAACGCCCGCCCCCTTGCTGTGGTATATGAAGGAGACGCTTCTTCCATGCCACAGCGAGGTCAGGACGATGCAAACCCTTCACTGTGAATACCGCAAGCACATCATCACCGCCAGCGTGATGCCCCACCCCGACTCTCCCCTGCCCTATGCCGCCGGGTGCCTGATTACCGACCCGCAAGGCCACACCAGCCGACGCCTGTCGATGCCGATGAAGTTCTTCTCCGACCTGGACAACGCCCAGCACGTGTCCCTGGCCCATGGCCGGGCGCTGGTCGATCAGCAACTGGACGGGGGGCATGACAGTTTCTGAACCGAACATTGACGGTAACCCCCTGTAGGAGCGGCTTCAGCCGCGAAGCAGACACCGCGGTGCCTGGCACCCGCCTCGCGGGTGATCGCGGGTAAACCCGCTCCTACAGGAAAAGGCGAAGCCAACGCGATCACGCCTGCCTGGCAAACGCCACCGCCGCCGCGACCTGCTCGTCACTGGGCCGCACCCCGGTATACAGCACGAACTGTTCCAGCGCTTGCAAGGCGATGACTTCCAGCCCGGTGATCACCGGTTTGCCCAGCGCCTCGGCCTGCCGGATCAACGGTGTACGCGCCGGCATGGCAACCACATCGAACACCCGCTCGGCCGCCGCGATCGCGGTTTCGCTGAACGCCAGCTGGTCGGCCTCCGCGCCGCCCGCCATACCGATCGGCGTGACATTGACCAGCATCGACGGGCATTGCTCACCCAGTTCCGGCAACCAGCGGTAACCACAGGCCTGCGCCAGCTGCCGCCCGGCCTGCTCATTGCGCGCCACGATGATCCCGTCGCGAAACCCTGCATCGCGCAGCGCGCTGGCCACCGCCTTGGCCATGCCACCACTGCCGCGCAAGGCAAAGGCGGTGGCCGGGTCGACTTGGTGCCGCGCCAGCAATTGGCGCACCGCCAGGTAGTCGGTGTTGTAGGCCTTCAGGTGCCCCTGGGTGTTGACCAAGGTGTTCACCGACGCAATGGCCGCGGCGGACGGGTCGATCTCGTCCACCAGGGCCATGCAGGCCTCCTTGTACGGCATCGACACCCCACACCCGCGGATACCCAGGGCACGGATGCCCGCCACCGCGGCCGGCAGGTCCTGGGTGGTCATGGCCTTGTAGTAGTAGTCCAGGCCCAACTGCTGGTAGAGGTGGTTGTGAAAGCGAACACCGAACGTGCCTGGGCGCCCGGCCAGGGAAATGCACAGGACGGTATCCCTGCTGGGTGGTGTGCTCATGGCCTGTTTCTCCGCGTGTCGACTGAAACGATTGCGCCAGCGTACCAGACACGGCCACTGGTCGCCCCTTACACAACCTTTACCATCCCCCTGCGCGCACTTGACGGTTACCGGGGTCATAGTAATCAAGCCCCGAGCCTGGGGTTGTCTTGCGAGGATTGGCCATGAACCGTTTCATCCCCGGAATCGCCCTGCTGGTCGGCGCGCTGGCCATCAGCGGGCAGGCATCCGCCCATGGTGGCGGCTGGTATGGCCCGGGCCCGGTGCTCGGCGCGGCAGTGGCGGGCGTGGTGGTTGGCGCGGCGATTTCCGGCGGCCATGACCGTACCGTGTACGTGCAGCAGCAGCCGGTCTACGCACCTGCGCCAGTCTATGTGCAGGCGCCACCGCCACCACCGCCGGTCTATTACCAGCCCTATGTCGTGGAGCGCTACGTACCTGCCCCGCCACCGCCGGTCTACCGCCGCTACTACGGCCCGCCACCGGTGTACTACGGGCCACCGCGCTGGTGAGCGGCATAGTTGATAAAAGCAATGACCACTATCGAGGACATTGATTTCAAACCCCGAGGGCGTCTGCGTAAGGTAGGGCCATGTTTACAGGAGATGCCCCCATGGCCCCTATCCAGATCATGTCCGTCGTCGGTAGCGCCGTCCCGAACAACCTGCGTCAGCAGGGCCTGCTGGCCTGCTGGTACCTGATGCGCAACGGCGAGGCCATCAGCGGCCCGCTGACCACGCGCTCCTCGGCGCAGGCCCTGGCCGACCGGTTGCACGATTCAAGCTTCATCGCCTGACCCGAATTTGTTGTTGTGCGTTGCTCCCTACGCCTCTTGTTGCCCGCCCTTTTCGGCGGGCTTTTTTTGCCTGCGATGTTAAAGGCGCTTCTGCAGAAAGTAGCGGCTGTGCCCCGGTGGATAGTCGTTGATCTCGCCAAAGACCACGAACCCTAACCGGCGATAGAACTCGGGCGCCTGGAAACTGAAGGTGTCCAGCCAGATGCCAATGCACTCACGTTCCCGCGCCAGCGCCTCGGCCTGCTCCATCAGCTGGCGCCCATGGCCCTTGCCGCGCATCGCCTCTGGCACGCTGAGCAGCTCGATGAACATCCAACCTGCGGCGATCCTGCCGTACAGGCCGCCAATGACCGCACCACCGGGTGTTTCACGCAACGACCAGGCAAAGGTCTGCAACAGCGGGTCGCCGACCTGAGCGAGGTTGTAGGCGCGCAGCGGCGCGAGAATGGCATCGCGCTGCTCGGGCGTGGCATCCAGCGTGAACTCGAAATGGGTGGTCATGGCACACGTCGTCCTGTGACTGTGAAAGCGTCGAACACTAGCAGATGGCATCGTTGAAAAATGCAGTCGGATTAAATTTCGTTCACCTTGCGCCCTTTGGATATAAGGCATTCGACAGCCGCTGAACCATACTCCAGAATGCAGCGGTTTCTGGGGGAAACCCTTGCACAGCCAACGACATACCAACATTTAGTGAGCCTCAACGTGAAAACTTCCCTGTCCATCCTCAGCCTGCTGCTGTTGCTCACAGGAACCGCGACCCTCCCGTCGACCGCTGCTGCACAACCCCCGGCCCAGATGCAACGAGATCCAAGCAAGCTGCACCTGGCCTCTGGCAGCGCCCTGTTGATCGACCTCAACACCAACCAGGAGCTGTATTCCAGCCACGCCGATCGCGTGCGCCCCATCGCCTCGGTCACCAAGCTGATGACCGCGATGGTCGTGCTCGACGCCAAGCTGCCCATGGACGAGATGCTCAGCATGACCATCGCCAACAACCCCGAGATGAAAGGCGTGTATTCGCGGGTGCGGCTGGGCAGTGAGCTGAACCGCCGCGAAACGTTGCTGATCACCCTGATGTCGTCGGAGAACCGCGCGGCGAACTCGCTGGCCAACCACTACCCCGGCGGCTACGGCGCGTTTATCAAGGCGATGAATGCCAAGGCGCGCAGCCTTGGCATGAGCCACACCCGCTATGTCGAACCCACCGGCCTGTCCACGCTCAACGTCTCCACCGCCCAGGACCTGGCCAAGCTGCTGATGGCCTCGCGCAAGTACCCGATGCTGAGCGAGCTGTCGACCACCCGCGAGAAGACCGTGGCGTTCCGCAAGCCCAACTACACCCTGGGCTTCCGTAACACCGACCACCTGGTGAACAAGAGCAACTGGGACATCAAGCTGACCAAGACCGGCTTCACCAATGAGGCGGGGCATTGCCTGGTGCTGCTGACCAAAATGGACAACCGCCCGGTGGCCATGGTCATCCTCGACGCCTACGGCAAGTACACCCACTTCGCCGACGCCAGCCGCATGCGCCAGTGGCTGGAGACCGGCAGCACCAAGCCGGCACCGGCGGTGGCCATGCAGTACAAGAGCGAGCGCCAGGGCCGGGCGCGCGTGGCCCAGGACTGAAAACGACGACGCCCCGCATGAAGCGGGGCGTCTGTTCATTTGCCTGGGCAACCTCTGTAGGAGCGGCTTCAGCCGCGATGCAGGCAACGCATGCCTGGCACCCGTTTCACGGGTGATCGCGGCTGAAGCCGCTCCTACAGAGCCTTCCAGCGCTCTCAGGCCTGGGTGCTGACCATCCCACCGGCACTGCTGCCACCGGCCTCGGTCAAGGCCTTGAGCAACTGCGCGGTGGCCGCCTGGATCTGCCCACTGATCGTGGCGATGCTGGCCTGCTTGGCCATGACCATCGACAGCTTGGTGGTCTCGTCCATTTTCTGGGCCATGAGCATGGCCAGTTGTTTCTGCTCTTCGGCCATTTGCTTCTGCAACTGCTTGATCATCTCGCGCAATTGCGTGATGTGCCCTGGCTCGCTTGGCTCTTGTCCCGCGGCCTCGGCCTGGCCAGGCGCGCCTTCGGCTTTCACCCCATCGGCTGCCTTGCCGCTTTCCTCGGTCTTGTCCGTGTTGCCCGCCTCGGCGGCGCGAACCTGCTCGGCCACTTGCAGGCCTGTGGTCAGCGGCGTCGCGCTGTTGATGCTCATACCGGTGATACCTACCATGTCCCTGATCCTCTTCGGTGGGTCCTTTCGATGCCCTGCCTATCGGCCGCCACGGGCAAAACTTGATGACCGCCCAGCGATAAATTTGCCCCGCCGCCATTCGTCCACCTGATACCCGAGCCCTGCCCCGGCGAGCACGCCCGCCGGCAGGCCGATCCGATCAGCCCTGCAACGAGATGGCAATGACCAAGACCCGTTCCCGCAAAGCCCTGTACATCGGCCTGCCCCTGGCCCTGGCGGTCGCCCTGGGCAGCGCCGCCGGCTATTTCTACTGGCAAGGCCAGAACGCCGGCTACCCGCTGAAGATCGTCGAGCAGGCCAAGGGCATGCACGAACACATGCTCTCGTTCGACGGCCATGTCACCGTGCCGCTGACCTTCGGCGCCCACGGCCAGGAAGTGGACAAGGACGGCCCGCACCAGTTCGACCTGGTCAAGGCCGGCAAGGGGCGCCTGTCGGGCGCGGCGCTGACCATCCTCGCCTGGCCAGAGATGTGGAACGGCCCCAACGCCCCGCACAAACCCACCCCGGGCTTTGTCGACGAGGCCCGTCACCAGCAGGAAACGCGCTACCAGATCATCGCCAACATGGTGCGCGACTTCCCCAACCAGGTCGGCATCGCCTACACCCCCGACGACTTCCGCCGCCTCAACGGCGAAGGCAAGTTCGCCGTGTTCATCAGCCTGCTCAACGCCTACCCGCTGGGCGACGACCTGTCGCAGCTCGACCTGTGGGCCAAGCGCGGCATGCGCATGTTCGGCTTCAGCTACATCGGCAACAACGACTGGGCCGACTCCTCGCGGCCGATGCCGTTCTTCAACGACACCGCCGACGCCCTCGGCGGACTGTCGCCGACTGGCGAGAAAGCCGTGGCCCGGCTCAACGACCTCGGGGTGATCATCGACGTCTCGCAGATGTCGACCTTGGCCCTGGAAGACGTGGCACGCCTGAGCCGCGCGCCGATCGTCGCCTCGCACTCGGCGCCGCGCGGGCTGGTGGACATCCGCCGCAACCTCGGCGACAAGGAAATGAAGCTGATCAAGGACAGCGGCGGCCTGATCCAGGTGGTCGGCTTCAGCGGCTACCTCAAGCCCCTGGGCAAGCCGACCCTGGACAAGCTCGACGCCTTGCGCGCGCGCTTCGACCTGGGGCCGCTGCAAGACCTGAACTACGCCCTGATGCCGGGCGACCCGGCGATCACCATCTGGCCCGAGCAGCGCTTCGGCGAATACGCCAGCGGCCTGTACGGCATCCTCGACGAAGAGCCCAAGGCAACGCTGAAGGCCTACGTCGACGCCATCGACTACACGGTGAAGAAGGTCGGCATCGACCATGTCGGCATCAGCTCCGACTTCAACGAAGGCGGCGGCCTGGTCGGCTGGAAGGATGTCAGCGAGATCCGCAACGTCACCGCCGAACTGCTCACCCGTGGCTACAGCGAGACGGACATCGCCAAGCTCTGGGCCGGCAACTTCCTGCGCATCTGGGACCAGGTGCAGAAAGCCGGCCATCCCGTCGCTACTACTCGCTGAACAAGGCCCGCCCCGCATGAACAACCGTCGCACCTTCCTCAAGCACGCCGGCCTGGTCGCCGCCACCCTGCCCCTGCTGCCCGATGCCCTGGCGGCCGCGCCCGCCACCGCAGCGCTGAGCGGCCCGGACAAATGGCGCAACCTGCGCGCACTGTTCCCGCTCGACCCGGAGGTGGCGCACTTCGCCAACTTCCTGGTCACCGCCCACCCGCGCCCGGTGCAGGAGGCCATCGACCGCCACCGCGCCGACCTCGACCGCAACCCCGCCGCGCTGATGGACTGGGAAAGCCAGTACGAATGGAAGCGCGAAGGCGAGGTGCGGGACTGGGCAGCGCGCTACCTGGAGGTCGGCCCCCGGCAGATCGCCCTGACCGGCAGCACCACCGAGGGCCTGGCGCTGATCTATGGTGGCCTGCAGGTCAGGCCCGACCAGGAGATCCTGACCACCGTCCACGAACACTACTCCGCCCACAAGACCCTCGAATTCCGCACCCTTCGCCAGGGCACCCAGGTACGCAAGATCCGCCTGTTCGACAAACCCTGGGAAATCTCCTCCGACCAGATTCTCAGCACCATCGACCAGAACACCCGCCCCGAAACCCGCGTGCTGGGCATGACCTGGGTGCACTCGAGCAGCGGCGCCAAGCTGCCGGTGGGCGAGATCGGTGAACTGGTGCGCAAGCACAACCGCGAGCGCAGCGAGGCCGACCGCATCCTCTACGTGGTCGATGGCGTGCATGGTTTCGGCGTGGAGAACGCACGCTTCGCCGACTTCAACTGCGACTACTTCATCGCCGGTGGCCACAAGTGGATGTTCGGGCCACGTGGCACCGGCATCATCTGCGCCGCCTCCACCGCCATGGGCAACCTCACCCCCAGCGTCGCGTCCTTCTCCCAGGAGGAGGACTTCGCCACCATCATGACCCCGGGCGGCTACCACGCCTTCGAGTACCGCTGGTCGCTGGGCGAGGCCTTCAAGCTGCACCTGCAACTGGGCAAGGCCGATGTCCAGGCGCGCATCCACCAGCTCAACAGCCTGCTCAAGGAGCGCCTCGCCGAACACCGCCAGATCGAGCTGGTGACACCCCGCAGTGCGGAATTCTCGGCCGGGTTCACCTTCTTCCGGATTCCCGGCAAGAACCCCGATGCCGTCGCCGCCCACCTGGTGCAGAACAAGGTGATGAGCGACGCCGTGTACCGCGACGTCGGCCCGGTGATCCGCCTGGCCCCCAGCCTGCTCAACGATGAGCAGCAGATCGACCGGGTCGTGCGCCTGGTCACCCAGCAACTCTGACCAAGGTTCCCCATGAACGCTATCCTGCCTCGCCTCTCCCTGGCCGCCCTGCTCGCCACCCTCGGCCTGCCGGCGCTGGCCGCCGACACCACCACGCCCCCCGGCACGGTGTTCCGTGACTGCGCCGGCGTCTGCCCGGAAATGGTCGTGCTGCCGGCCGGCAGCTTCATGATGGGCACGCCCGACGACGAGCCCGGCCGCCAGGACGACGAAGGCCCGTTGCATCAGGTAACCTTCGCCAAGCCCTTCGCCATGAGCCGCTTCCAGGTGACCGCCGGGGAGTGGGACACCTACCTCAAGCAAAGCGGCGCGAAAGTCGTCGATGGCGACGTGCGCCCCGGCCGCCACTGCACCGCCAGCAAGCCCATGTACAAGCAAGGCCCGCGTCAGCCCGCCGTGTGCATGACCTACTTCGACGTGCAGGACTACGTGGAATGGTTGTCGAAGAAGACCGGCAAGACCTACCGCATGGTCAGCGAGTCCGAACGTGAATATGCCGCCCGTGCCGGCAGCACCGGCCCGTTCCCGTTCCCGCTCGACCCGGACGCCGAGTACGAGATCAGCCGCCACGCGAACGTCTACGGCCCCAAGGACGGCTACAGCTACACCTCCCCCGTGGGCAGTTTCCCGCCCAACGCCTTCGGCCTGTACGACATGCACGGCAATGTCTACGAATGGGTCGCCGACTGCCTGCACGACAGTTACGTCGGCGCGCCGACCGACGGCAGCGCCTGGGGCCGTTCTACCCGCCAGGCGGACAGCTGCAAGGTGGTGCAGATCCGCGGCAACGACTGGGGCGAGGCGCCGATCTTCTCGCGCTCCGGCAACCGCAATGCGATGACCCCGGCGCGCCCGGGCGACTGGCTTGGCTTGCGGGTAGTGCGTGAGCTCTGAAGGCCCCGCGTCCCGCTAAATTGTCCCACCCGCTCCTCGTCCTATCGATGTACTCCCGCAGCTCGGGGTGGCCGCCGTCGGCGCCCCCCGCCACTTCAAGGAACCGATAGCATGAGCCAGCCCCATACCTCCCAGCAGGTCCACGACCTCATCGGCGTGGGCTTCGGCCCTTCCAACCTGGCCCTGGCCATCGCCCTGGAAGAACTCGCCGAAACCCACGGCCACGCCCTCGACGCGCTGTTCATCGACAAGCAGAACGACTACCGCTGGCACGGCAACACCCTGGCCACCCAGAGCGAGCTGCAGATCTCCTTCCTCAAGGACCTGGTGTCGCTGCGCAACCCCACCAGCCCCTACAGCTTCGTCAACTACCTGCACCAGAAACAGCGCCTGGCCGACTTCATCAACCTGGGCACCTTCTACCCCTGCCGCCTGGAGTACAACGACTACCTGCGCTGGGCCGCCGAGCACTTCGCCACCCAGGCCCGCTACGGTGAAGAGGTGACCCGCATCGAACCGGTGCTGGACAACGGCCAGGTGCGCCACCTGCGCGTGGTCTCGCGCAACGGCCAGGGCCATGAACACACGCGCCTGAGCCGCGCGGTGGTGGTCGGCAGCGGCGGCACGCCCAAGGTGCCGGCCAGCTTCGCCGCGTTCAAGGACGACCCGCGGGTGTTCCACCACTCCCGCTACCTGAGCAGCCTGGCCACCCTGCCCTGCACCGAAGGCAAGCCCATGCGCATCGCCATCGTCGGTTCCGGGCAGAGCGCCGCCGAGGCGTTCATCGACCTCAACGACAGCTACCCGTCGGTCAAGGTCGACATGATCGTGCGCGCCAGCGCCCTCAAGCCGGCCGACGACAGCCCGTTCGTCAACGAGATCTTCGCCCCCGACTACACCGACCTGGTGTTCAACCAGGAGCAGCACGAGCGGCAGAAACTGATCGCCGAGTACCACAACACCAACTACTCGGTGGTCGACATCGACCTGCTCGAGCGCATCTACGGCATCCTCTACCGCCAGAAAGTCGCCCATCAATACCGCCACGCCGTGCTCTGCCGCCGCCAGGTGCAGGCCGCCGTCGCCACCGCCGACGGCATCGAGCTGACCTTGCAGGACCTGGCCACCCACCAGTCGCAGACCCACCGCTACGACGCGGTGATCCTCGCCACCGGCTACGAGCGCCGCTCCCACCGCGACCTGCTGGCGCCGCTGCAGGGCTACCTTCAGGACTTCGACGTCGCCCGCGACTACCGCGCCCTGGCCAGCCCGGACCTGCAGGCGGCGGTGTACCTGCAAGGCTTCTGCGAGAACAGCCACGGCCTGAGCGACACCCTGCTGTCGGTGCTGCCCAACCGCGCGGCGGAAATCGGCGAGTCGCTGTACCAGGCCCTGGGCCAGGCACGCCTGAGCGGCACCGGCAGCCTTGCCATCAGCGCCTGAAGGATCACGCCATGAAAACCCCCTCTCGCGGCGCCACCCGCGAACTGCTGGCCCTGCTGCGGCCGTTCTGGCCGCAGGTGACGGCGTCGATCCTGCTGGGCATCCTCGGCGGCTTCAGCGTCACGGTGCTGCTGGCCACCATCAACCGTGGCCTGCATAGCGAAGACGGCCTGAGCCTGGCCCTGGTCGGGGCGTTCGCCGGGCTGTGCGTGCTGGCCTTGCTGGGCTCGATTTTCTCCGATATCGGCAGCAACCGGGTCGGCCAGCAGATCATCGCCAACCTGCGCCGCAGCCTGGGCGAGAAGGTGCTCAGCGCCCCCATCGCGCAGATCGAACGCTACCGCAGCCATCGCCTGATCCCGGTGCTGACCCACGACATCGACACCATCAGCTCGTTCGCCTTCGCCTTCGCGCCGCTGGCCATCTCGGTCACGGTGGTGCTTGGCTGCATGGCCTACCTGGCGCTGCTGTCGCTGCCGATGTTCCTGCTGATGCTGGTGGCTATCGGTGTCGGCACCGTGGTCCAGTACATCGCCCGCGCCCGCGGCATCCAGGGCTTCATCGATGCCCGCGAAGCCGAGGACGAGTTGCAGAAGCACTACCAGGCCATCGCCGAGGGCGCCAAGGAGCTGCGCATCCACCGCGCGCGCCGCCAACGCATGTTCGTCGACGGCATCCAGGCGACCGCCGAGCGGATCCGCGACAAGCAGGTGCGCTCGGTCAACACCTTCGTGGTGGCCAAGAGCCTGGGCTCGATGCTGTTCTTCGTGGTGATCGGCCTGGCCCTGGCCTTGCAGTCATTGTGGCCGAGCAGCGACAAGGCGGTCATGAGCGGGTTCGTGCTGGTACTGCTGTACATGAAAGGCCCGCTGGAGCACCTGGTCAGCACCCTGCCGATCGTCAGCCGGGCGCAGATCGCCTTTCGCCGCATCGCCGAATTGTCCGAGCAGTTCTCCTCACCGGAACCTCACCTGCTGCTGACCGACCGCGAGGCGCCCAGGACGCAGGTCGAGCGCCTGCAACTGGTCGATGTGCACCACAGCTACCCGGTGGCCGATGGCGGTGCGCCGTTCAAGCTGGGGCCGGTGAACCTCGACATCGCCCAGGGCGACATCGTGTTCATCGTCGGTGAGAACGGCGGCGGCAAGACCACCCTGATCAAGCTGTTGCTGGGCCTGTACCCGCCGCAGCAGGGGCAGGTGCTGCTCAACGGCGAGGTGGTCGGCGACCGCGAGCGGGACGACTATCGCCAGCTGTTCACCACCATCTTCGCCGACTACTACCTGTTCGACGACCTGGTCAACGATGGCCCCGCAGTGCCGGCCAATGCCGTGCAGTATCTCGAACGCCTGGAAATCGACCACAAGGTGTCGATCCGCGACGGCGCCTTCACCACCACCGATCTGTCCACCGGGCAACGCAAGCGCCTGGCCCTGGTCAGTGCGTGGATCGAGGGGCGCCCGGTGCTGGTGTTCGACGAATGGGCGGCCGACCAGGACCCGGCGTTCCGCCGCGTGTTCTACACCGAGATCCTGCCGGACCTCAAACGCCAGGGCCGCACCCTGATCGTCATCTCCCACGATGACCGCTACTTCGATGTCGCCGACCAGATCGTGCGCATGGAAAACGGCCGCGTCATCTGCGAGCCCCAGCCCGCCTGACCAGGCGGCTGGCGCTCGCGCCTAAATAAAAATATTTCGCAAATGCCATCCGGTTTCACGGCACTGCAACGTCTCACTTAAAGCCAATGCTAATAATTCCCACTTAACACATTCCAAGAGCTATAACGATGTCGACTCTCAGTGACTTCACGCCCCTGGCAAAAGCCCTGCTGTTGCGCCACTCCTTGCGTCGCACCCTGCCCGTCGCCCTGATGGGTATCACCTTGGGCTTGCCCATGGCAGGCCTGGCCCAGGCCCAGGAATACGATGTCGATATCGCCGCCCAGAGCCTGCCGGGCGCGCTCAAGCAACTGGCCGACCAGACCAACCTGCAGGTGCTGTACAGCCCGGATGATGTCCAGGGCGTGCGCAGCAGCGCGGTACGTGGCCACCTGTCGGCCCAGGCCGCCGCCGCTGGCCTGCTGCGCGGCACCGGGGTGCGCTACAGCCTGGACGGCAACACCCTGACCTTGCAAAGCAACGACAGCAGCGCCGCCGTGACCCTCGACCCGAGCGTGATCAACGCCAAGGGCCAGGAGAACCCCTACGGCCCGGTGGAAGGCTACATCGCCACCCGCTCGACCACCGCCACCAAGACCGACACCTCGCTGATGGAAACCCCGCAGTCGATTTCGGTGATCACCCGCGACCGCATGACTGCCCAGGGCGCGCAGACCGTCAGCGACAGCCTGGCCTACACCGCGGGTGTCTATTCCAACGTCGCCGGCAACAACCCGACCGACAACACCATCATGGTGCGCGGCTTCCAGCAGATCAACGCCAACGCCTACACCGACGGCCTGCGCAACAACCAGGTCGGCTACTACTCGCCGGAGACCTACGGCATGGAGCGCATCGAAGTGCTCAAGGGCCCGGCGTCGGTGATGTACGGCCAGGGCTCGCCAGGCGGCACGCTGAACTTCGTGTCGAAGCGCCCGACTTTCAGCCCGCACCATGAGGTGGGCATTTCCGGCGGCAGCAACGACCGCGCCCAGGCCTACATGGACATCGGCGACGTGCTGGACGAGCAGAAGACCCTCAGCTACCGCCTGGTCGCCCTCGGCCGCGACGCCAACAGCAGCATCGACTACATCAAGGACGACCGGGTCTACATCGCCCCCAGCCTGACCTGGGCGCCGAACGAAGACACCAGCCTCACCCTGCTGACCTCCTACCAGCGCAACAAGAACCTGTTCACCAGCAACCTGCCCTACTCGCTGTTCGACGGTTCCAACCCCAACGGCAAGCTGCCGCGCCACCGTTCGCTGAACGAGCCCGGCTTCGACGCCGAGAAGGCCGAGCAGACCAGCGTGGGCTACGAGCTGACACACAACCTCACCGACAGCTGGACCTTCAAGCAGAACTTCCGTTACACCCACTTCACCGGCTACGAGCACCAGCTGTACCGCAACAGTGGCGTGATCAACGGCAACACCATCAACCGCTACTACCAACTGCGCGACTACGAGAACGACAACTACGCCATCGACAACCAGTTGGTCGGCAAATTCGCCACCGGCGAGCTCGAGCACACCTTGCTGATGGGCACCGACTACCAGCACGGCAAGCGCAGCGCCTTCACCCAGACCGGCAATGCGCCGTCGATCAACATCTACAACCCTGATCGCAGCGTGGTCATCGACACCTCGCGCTACACCAGCCTGCTCAGCACCTCGGAGAAGAACCGCCAGCTCGGTGTCTACCTGCAGGACCAGATCAAGTTCGGCAACTGGATCGCCTCGCTGGGCGGCCGTTACGACTGGGCCAGCCTGGACACCCGCAACCGCCTGCAGAACACCAAGCAGAGCACCGACGCCGAAGACTTCACCGGCCGTGTCGGCCTGGGCTACCTGTTCGACTTCGGGCTGTTCCCCTACATCAGCTACACCGAGTCGTTCCTGCCCACCAGCGGCACCACCGCCAGTGGCTCGCAGTTCGAGCCCGAGACCGCCAAGCAGTACGAGATCGGCGTGAAGTACCAGCCCAACGGCTCGCAGAGCTACGTGACCCTGTCGGCGTTCGACCTGCGCCGGCAGAACGTGCTGACCACCGACGTGAGCAACCCGTCGTTCAGTGTCCAGGAGGGTGAAGTCACCTCGCGTGGTGTCGAGCTCGAAGGCGTGTTCAAGCCGGTCGAAGGCCTGAACGTGATCTCCTCCTACTCGGTGACCGATGTCGAAGTGACCAAGGACAACCCGAACTTTGCCGGCATCAGCAACAAAGGCAAGACCCCGGTGCGCATTCCCAAGCACCTGGCTTCGCTGTGGGTCGACTACACCCTGCAGGGTGGCCCGCTGGCCGGCCTGGGCTTCGGCGTCGGCGCGCGCTACACCGGCTCGACCTACGGCGACGCGCAGAACACCTTCAAGGTGCCGGACTACACCCTGGTCGACGCCATGGTCAGCTACGACTTCGGCAAGGCCGACCGCAGCCTGGAAGGCCTGAAGGCGTCGGTCAACGTGAAGAACCTCACCGACAAGTACTACGTGGCGGGCTGCTTCGCCACGGTTGGGTGCCTGCTGGGTGCCGAGCGTACCGTGACTGCGGACCTCACCTACAAGTGGTGATCGGTGTGCCTGGGGTCTAGTGCCCTGGATGTGAAAAAGCCCCTTTGCCAGTCGTTGGCAAAGGGGCTTTTTCGTGGGATGTGCACGACGCATCGCGGATGAATCCGCTCCTACACAGGCCGTCGATATCGCTGCGCCTGTACCTCCGCGATGCGCCTGTAGGAGCGGATTCATCCGCGATGCGCCGCAAAGCGGCGCCCGACAAACCCTGAAAATGTTCCCCCCATCTCCCCCAGGACAGCACCGCTAGGCTGGACCATCAACCTCCACTCATGGACGCCCCTCATGCCCACTCCCCAAGGCAGTCAGCTGCGCCGCGGCAGGTATTCGGAGCCCGGCCGGCTCTACGTACTGACCACCGTCACCCACCACCGCCAGCCCCTGTTCCTCGACCTCCACCACGCTCGAGCGGCCATCCGATTCCTGCGTCAGGCTGACCAGGATGGCCACTGCCGATCACTGGCCTGGGTCGTGATGCCCGATCACGTTCATTGGCTGATCGAATTGAAGAAGGCGTCGCTGAGCACATTGATGCGTTACTTCAAGGCGCGATCAAGCCATGCGTTGCGCAAGGCTGGAGTCAGTACGGTACCCATCAGGCAGGCCGGTTTTCACGACCGCGCGTTGCGCCGGGAGGACGATGTGGTGATGGTCGCGAGGTACATCGTCGCCAATCCGCTGAGGGCGGGATTGGTGGAGAAGGTAGGTAGATACCCGCATTGGGATGCGGTCTGGGTTTAGGTGTTGATAGGGCGCCGCTTGCGCGCCGCATCGCGGATGAATCCGCTCCTACAGGCAGGCGCTGTTGTAGGAGCGGATTCATCCGCGATGCGCTCGCCATCAACAACGCTGGAAAAGCCACTCCAACGCCCGCTCATAAATCCCCTGCACCTCCGGCACCATGCCGGACATGCGCAGGAAATCATGGGTCAGCTGCGGCTGCAAATCGAGGGTCACCTCGGTCCCGCTGGCCCGCAGCCGCTCGGCCCAGGCCAGCCCCTCGTCGTACAGCGGATCATGCCCGGCCAGGCTGACGAAACTGGGCACCTGCGCCGGCAACTGCTCGATCAACAACGGCGAAGCCCGCCAGTCCAGGCGCTGCCGGGGCTCAGCCAGGTACAGGTCGTAGAACCAGCGCAGGGTCGCGCTTTCCAGCAGGTAACCCTCGGCGTAGCGGACATGGGAGTCACGCTCGCGGCTGGTGTCGGTCACCGGGTAGAACAGCAACTGGGCGACGGGCGCCAGACGCGTTTCCCCCTTCTGGGCCGCCAACGCCAATACCGTGGCCAAGGTGGCGCCGACGCTGTCGCCGGCCACCGCCACCCGCGCGGCGTCAAGGCCCAGCGTCGCGGCCTGGGCGGCCAACCAGTCAGCCACATCCAGCACATCATTGCTGGCCGTGGGGAAACGCTGCTCGGGCGCCAGGCGGTAGTCCGCCGCCAGCACCGCGAAACGGCCATCGGCCGCCAGGCGGCGGCACACCGAGTCATGGGAGTCCAGGCTGCCGACGACATAACCACCGCCATGCAGGTAGAGAATGGTCGGCTGCGCCGCCGGGCGCGGGCCTTCGCCGCGGTACAGGCGCGCCGCCAGCGCGGCGCCATCGCGCGCGACGATACTCAGTTCGGTCACGTCGAGCGCCGCGGGCGGGCTCGGGTCGAGAATGGCCGAGCTGCTGGCGAATTCGCGGCGGGCCTGCTCGACGCTCAACTGGTGCATCGGCTGGCTGTTGCCCATCAATCGCCCCATTTCCACCAGTTCGAGAAAGCCGGCAAGGTCGGGATGCAAAGACATGTTGGTTCCTTACGCAAAAAGTGCGGGCCCCGTCGCCAGGGCCCGAGAAGATCAACTGACGACAGGCTCGGGTTCGCCGAGCAGTTGGGTCAGCTGGGCCAGCAGGCCCGGATCGCGCAACAGCTCGAAGTGGCCGGCCTGGACCGTGTGGCTGGCGGCCAGCGCGCCGAAGCCCGCCTCGAAGCCCTGCCGCGCGGACAATGCCACACTCGCCGCCCACCAGCAGTGCGTCTCGCAGTCCAGCGCCGGCAGAGGCGCCAGGCGCAGGCTGAGGGCTTTCAGGCGCATGGCCACCTGGAACACATGGGCCAGCTCCTGGGCGTCGAAACGTGGCTGCGTGGGCGCCTGGGCCAGGCACGTCCGGATGGCCTGCGTCAACACCGGCTCGTCCGGCATTGCGGCCGCCTCGAGCCCCGGCAGCGCCTGCGGCCGATGGCCACAGACGACACCGATGAACGCCAGCAGGTCTTCACGATAATCCTGGGGCGCGTCCCCTCCCTCACCTGGCAGGTAGCTGTCCACCAGACCGACCATGGCCACCTCCTGGCCCTGGCGGCGCAGTTCCTCGGCCACCAGCACCGCGAGGCTGCCGCCCAGCGACCAGCCCAGCAGATGGTAAGGGCCATCGGCCTGTTTCTGGCGAATGTACTGGGCATAGTCGATGGCCATCGCTTCCAGCGACTCATCCTGCCAGCCACGGTCGAGCAGCATGCGGCATTGCAGGCCAAAGACGCTGCGCTTGCCCTCCAGCAGGCGGGCTAGCGGCTCGTAGTCGAACACCGTGCCGAAGCCGGCGTGCAGGCAGAACAGCGCCGGCACATCGGCGATTCGCCGGTTGAGCGACAGCACCGGGTCCAGCGCCAGGTCGTTGGCACTGTAGCCCGACAGCTCGGCGATGGTCGGCCGGGCCATCAGGTCGCGCAGCTTCAGGTCCAGCCCCAGGCCGCTGGCGCGCACCTTGGTCAGCACCTTGAGGATGCGCAGCGAGTCGCCACCGAGTTCGAAGAAGTTGTCGGTCACCCCCACCTGCGGTACTTCCAGCACGTCCTGCCAGATCACCGCCAGGGCCGCTTCCACGGCATTGCGCGGCGCCAGGTACTCGCGGCGCTTGAAGTCCGGGTCCGGCAGGGCCTTGCGGTCGACCTTGCCGTTGGGGTTCAGTGGCAACGCCTCGAGCACCAGCAGTTGGCTCGGCACCATGTAGTCGGGCAGCTCGGCCTGCAGGTCGCTGCGCAGTTGCTCGGCCAGCCCCTGCTGGGCGTCGGCGACCACATAGCCGACCAGTTGCTTGCCGCCCTGGGTATCACGGGCCACCACCACCGCGTCGCGTACCGGCGCCATGGCGCGCAGGCGCGCCTCGATTTCGCCCAGTTCAATGCGGAAACCGCGCACCTTGACCTGATGGTCCAGGCGCCCGAGGTAGTCGATCACGCCATCCGGGCGCTGGCGCACCAAGTCACCGGAACGGTACAGCCGCCCGCCATTGCCGAACGGGTCGGCGACGAAGCGCTCGGCGCTCAGGCCTGGGCGCTGGTGGTAACCCCGGGCCAGCCCCTCGCCACCGATGTACAGCTCGCCCGCCACGCCGACCGGCACCGGGTTGAGCTGGTTGTCCAGCACATACAGGGTGCGCTCGCCGACCCGCACGCCAATCGGCGCGTACACCGCCTCGCAGCGCTGGTCGACATTCACCTTCCACAACAGCGGCGTGACCACCGTCTCGGTCGGCCCGTAGCCATTGGTCAGGCAGCGCGGCTTGAGCACGCGCTTGACCCGCTCGAAGTTGGCCTCGGCCACTGCGTCGCCGCCAAAGCAGTAGATGTCCACCGGCGGCGCCTCGCGCCCCTCGCCGAACTCGGCCAGTTGCTGCAGGTAGGCCGGTGGGAAGCAGGCAATGCTGATGCGCTGCGCGTGCAGGGCCTGCCAGGTTTCCTCCGGGGTCCACAGGCGGTTGTCACGGATCACCAGGCAGCCGCCGCAGAGCAGGGTCGACAGCCAGCGTTCCTGGGCACCGTCGAAGGCGAACGACATGAACAGCAGCTCGCGGGTACGCGCGCTCATCTCATAGCGTTCGGCGATGGCCTGGCAGTGCATGCGGATCGGCCCGTGGGCCACCGCCACGCCCTTGGGCTTGCCGGTGGAGCCCGAGGTGTAGATCAGGTAGGCCAGGTTGTCGGCCTGGGCGCGTGGCGCCGGGCAGTGCTCAGGTTCGCCGGACAGGTCCAGGTCGTCCAGCGCCAGCACTCGGCCAGAAGCCGGCTGGCCCAGGCGTTCGAGCACCCGCTGTTCGCTCAGCAGCACGCTCATGGCCGAGTCTTCGACGATCCAGTTGAAGCGTTCGCGCGGGTAGTCGACATCCAGCGGCACATAGGCCGCGCCGGTCTTCATCACCGCGTAGAAAGCCACGATCACCTCGACCGAACGTTCCAGAGCGACGCCCACGAACATCTCCGGGCCAACCCCTTCGGCGATCAGCCGGTGGGCCAGGCGATTGGCGCGCACTTCGAGTTCGGCGTAGCTCAGCTGCCGGTCGCCACAGACCAGCGCCGGCGCCTGCGGTTGCTGGGCCACATGGCGGGCGATCAGCTCAGCCAGCAACTCACCTTGGCCCGCCGTCGCCGTCAGTCGGTTGTCCAGCGCCAGCTGGCGTTGCTGCGCGGCGTCGAGGGTCGCCAGGCTGCCCAGCGTGGCCTGCGGCGTGTCGATCAACGCCTGCAGCAACACCTCGAAGCTCGCCATGACCTGGGCGCAGGACGCTTCACTGAAGCGGTTGCGCAGGTAGAGGAACTCGATGCTCAAGGTGTTGTTCAGGTGGACCGCGAGGTCCATGGCGTAGTTGGTGACGTCACGCCCGGTCACGGCACCGAATTGCAGGGTGCTGTCGCCGGTTTCCTTGAGGCGCTCGTCGATCGGGTAGTTCTCGAACACGATGATGCTGTCGAACAACCCCTGGGCGCCCTGCCCCGACCAGCGCTGGATATCCGCCAGCGCGGTGTGCTCGTGGTCGCGTGCCTCCAGGTTGTGGGTCTGCAAGGCTTGCAGCCACTGCGCGGCGACCTGCTCCGGGCGCGGCGCCTGGATGATCGGCAAGGTGTTGATGAACAGCCCGAGCATCTCGTCGGCACCGTCCAGCTGCGCCGGACGACCGGCGACGATGGCGCCGAAGCACACGCTCTGCTGGCCGGTGAAGCGTTGCAACAGCAGTGACCAGGCACCTTGCACCAGGGTGTTGGGCGTGACGCGCAGGGCACGGGCCTGCTCACGCAGGCGCGCAGTGCGGCTGGCGTCCCATTTCAGGTACAGCGCGGCATGGCCACTGAGCCCCGGTGGCGGCGCCGGCAGGCTGGCGGCCAGGCTGGTGATGCCCTCAACAGCTTGCAGGCGCGCCTTCCAGAACGCCTCCTGGGCAGCGGCCGGCTGGGCCTGCAACCAGGCGATGTAGTCACGATAATGGCCACGGCGCGGCGCCGGGGCCTGGCCGCCGTAAACCTGGAACACCTCACCAAGCAGGCGCGACTTGCTCCAGCCGTCCATGAGGATATGGTGGCTGGTCCAGATCAGTTGGTGGCGATCCTCGCCCAGGCGCACCAGGGTCAGGCGCATCAGCGGCGCGGCCAGCAGGTCGAAGCCCTCGGCGCAATCCGCCGCGGCCAGCGCCTGCAGGTCCTGCTCGCTGACCGTACGCTGGCGCCAATCCAGGCGCTGTACCGCCAGGCGCGCCTGGCGATGGACCAGTTGCAGCGGCTCGCCCAGCGCGGCATCGCTCCAGAAACCGGTGCGCAGGATCTCGTGGCGGCCGATCACCTGCTCCCAGGCCCGCACGAACGCCTCCGCGTCCAGGCCGTCCACGGCCACGCTGGTCTGGTTGATGTACAGGTCGTCGCCACCGGCTTCCTGGGTGTGGAACAGCATGCCCTGTTGCATCGGCGACAACGGGTAGAGGTCTTCGACCTGCTCGAGCGCCACGGGCAGGCGATCGAGCTGGGCCTGGCTGACCTGCGCCAGGGGGAAGTCCGAAGGGGTGACGCCACGCTGCCCTGGTACCAGGCAGTGCTCGATCAGCGCGCGCAGCTGCTGGGCGTAGTCGTCGGCCAGGGCCTGCACGGTGGCCCTGTCGAACATCGCCTGGCTGAAGGTCCAGGCCAGGTTGAGCTCGCCGCCGTAGACCTGGCCATTGATCGACAGCCAGTTGTTCAGTGGCGCGGCTTCGTCCTGGTCGGCGGCCAGGCGTTCGCCACGGGGCACGAACAAGGCGTCGTCGGCCGTCGCGAAGCTGCCGTCGAACTGCCCCAGGTAGTTGAACGTGACTCGGGGCTCAGGCAGTGCCGCCAGGCGCTCGCGTGCCGCCGGGCTGCCCAGGTGGCGCAGGATGCCGAAGCCGATGCCCTTGTCCGGCACGCCGCGCAGCTGCTCCTTGATGGTCTTGATCGTGGCGGCCCACTGCGGGTCCGGGCTCAGGCGCAACGGATAGAGGCTGGAGAACCAGCCCACGGTGCGGCTCAGGTCCACCGCCGGCGACAGGTCCTCGCGGCCATGGCCTTCGAGCTGGATCAGCGCATGGCGCTGGCCGCTCCAGTTCACCAGCGTGCGCGCCAGGGCGGCCAGCAACAGGTCGTTGACCTGGGTGCGGTAGGCTTGCGGCGCCTGCTGCAGCAGCTTGCGGGTCAGCTCGGCGTCGAGGTGGGTATTGACGCTGGCGCGATGGCGGTTGGCCAGGCTGCCGGCCGGGCGTTCGCACGGCAGATCACGCGGGGCGTCCTGCAACTGGGCCGACCAGTAATCCGCCTCGCCAGCCTGTTCAAGGGTGCCGGCATGGGATGCGAGGAAGGCGGCCCAGTCGCGCACGGCGCTGGTCTTGGCCGGCAGCTTGACCGACGCGCCGCCCTGGAGCTGGCGGCAAGCGGTCTGCAGGTCTTCGAGCAGAAGGCGCCACGACACGCCGTCGACCACCAGGTGGTGGATCACCAGCAGCAACTGCTGCCCGCCTTCGCCGTTCGGCAGCAGGACGGCCCGCAGCAACTGCCCATGCTGCAGGTCCAGGCTGCGTTGCGCTTGCAGGGCCAGCGCCCGGTTCTGCTCCACTGTTTGCACAGGCGCTTGCCAGAGCAGCGGCGCCTGCTGCCAATGCGCTTCAAGGGCTGCCAGCGGAACATGGCTGGCTTGCATCTGCCCGCCTGCGCTGACAAAGCGCAGGCGCAAGGCGTCATGTTGCATGACCAGCGCACGCAAGGCGCGCTCAAGCAGCTCAGGCACCAGCGGCTCGCGCAGTTCCAGCAGCACCGACTGGTTCCAGTGCTGGCGCTCGGCAATGTCCAGGGTGAAGAATTCAGCCTGGATTGGCACCAGCGCACTGTCGCCGGTCACCGGGCCCTGGTCGATCGACAGCGCCTGCTGGGTGCTGGCCACCGCGGCCAGGGCAGCGATGGTCTGATGCTTGAAAACATCGCGTGGGGTCAGGTTCAAGCCCTGCTGACGCGCACGCCCGACCATCTGGATGGAGACGATCGAATCGCCGCCCAGGCCAAAGAAGTTGTCCTGGCGGCCGACCTGCTCCAGGCCCAGCAAGCCCTGCCAGATGGTCGCCAGCACCTGTTCGGCGGCCGTGGCGGGCGCCTCGTAGTCAGTGCTCGGCGCCACCGGCTCGGGCGCGGGCAAGGCCTTGCGGTCAAGCTTGCCGTTAGGGCTCAACGGCATGCGTTCGAGCACGATGAACTGCGCCGGGACCATGTAGTCCGGCAACTGTTCGAGCAGGTGCGCGCCCAGTTGGCTGGCGCTTGGCACTTCACTGCCGGCCGGCACCACGTAGGCCACCAGTTGCTTGCCGTTGCGTCCGTCGCAGGCGATCACCACCGCCTCGCGCAGTTGGCCTTGCTCCAGCAGGCGTGCCTCGATCTCGCCCAGCTCGATGCGCAGGCCGCGGATCTTCACCTGGTGGTCGATGCGCCCGGCGTATTCGATCACCCCGTCGGCGCGGTAGCGCGCCAGGTCACCGGTGCGGTACAGCCGCTCACCGCCGAACGGGCTGGCGACGAAACGCTCGGCGGTCAGCGCCGGGCGGCGGTGGTAACCCCGCGCCAGGCCCACGCCGCCCAGGTACAGCTCGCCTGCCACGCCCACCGGCACCGGCGCCAGTTCGGCGTCGAGGATGTAGGTCGCCAGGTTGGCGATCGGCACACCGATCGGCACGCTGTCGCGCCCCTCCTCGCGGCAGGTCCAGTGGGTCACGTCGATCGCCGCCTCGGTCGGCCCGTACAGGTTGTACAGCCCGCTCCACGGCAACCGCGCCAGCACCTGCTGCTGCGCGTCCACCGGCAGCGCCTCGCCACTGCAGACGATCCGCCGCAGCGAGGTGCAGCGGGTCACGTGCGGGTCTTGCAGGAACGCTTGCAGCATCGACGGCACGAAGTGCAGCGTGCTCACCTGCTCGGCCTCGATCAGCGCGATCAGCTGCCCCGGGTCGCGGTGCGCCCCCGGCGCCGCCAGCACCAGCCGCGCGCCGGTGATCAGCGGCCAGAAGAACTCCCACACCGACACGTCGAAGCTGAACGGGGTTTTCTGCAACACGCTGTCCGCCGCCGTCAGCCCGTAGGCCTCCTGCATCCAGCACAGGCGGTTGACCAGCGCGTCGTGGCGGTTGCCAGCGCCCTTGGGCTTGCCGGTGGAGCCGGAGGTGTAGATCACGTACGCCAGTTGCTGCGGCGCCGGTACGAGGCCCAGGTTGTCGGCGCCGTGGTCGGCCAGCCAATCGCCTGGCTGGTCCAGCACCAGGCAGCGCACGCCCTCGCCCAGCGGCAGCTCGGCCAGCAGGTGCGCCTGGGTCAGCAGCAGTTCGATGCCGCTGTCCTCGATCATGTACGCCAGGCGTTCGCGTGGGTACTCCGGGTCCAGCGGCACGTAGGCCGCGCCGGCCTTGAGAATCGCCAGCAGGCCCACCACCATCTCCACGCTGCGCTCCACGGCGATGCCCACCAGCGCATCGGCGGTCACGCCCTGGGCCACCAGTTCGCGGGCCAGGCGGTTGGCCCGGGCGTTGAGTTCGGCGTAGCTCAGTTGCTGGCCGGCGAAGGCCAGCGCCGGGGCCTGCGGGGTCGCCGCCACCTGCGCCTCGAAGCGTTGCGGCACGCTCAGGGCCAGGTCGTAATCACGGCCGGTGGCGTTCCAGCCGTGCAGCGCCTGCTCACGCTCGGCCGGCGCCAGCAGCGCCAGTTGCCCCAGCGGCGCCTGCACATCCGCCACCAGGCCTTGCAGCAGCTGCTGCCAGTGCGCGCCCAGGCGCTCGATGCTCGCCGCGTCGAACAGGTCGGTGGCGTACACCAGCGACGCCGAAAGGCCCTGCTCGCCCTCGAAGGTGTTCAGGCTCAGGTCGAACTGCGTGCTGTGGCTGTCCCAGCCCAGCGCCTCGACCTGTAACCCGTGCGGGGCGGCCATCGCCGTCGCCACCCGCTGGTGGTTGAACATCACCTGGAACAGCGGGCTGTGGCTCAGGCTGCGCTCCGGCTGCAACGCCTCGACCAGTTGCTCGAACGGCAGGTCCTGGTGCGCCTGGGCCTCCAGGGCGGCGTTGCGCACCTGCTGCAACAGGGCCTGGAAGCTGGCCTGGCCATCGACCTCGGCCTTGAGCACCTGGGTGTTGACGAAGAAGCCCACCACGCCCTCGGTTTCCAGGCGCGTGCGGTTGGCGATCGGCACGCCGACGCGGATGTCGGCCTGGCCGCTGTAGCGGTGCAGCAGCGCCTGGAACGAAGCCAGCAGCAGCATGAACAGGGTCACCTGCTCGCGCTGGGCCAGCTGGCGCAGGCCGTCGGCCAGCGCGGGGGCCAGGTGCAGCGCGTGGCGGGCGCCCCGGTAGCTCTGCGCCGCGGGGCGTGGGCGGTCGGTGGGCAGTTCCAGCACCGGCTGTTCGCCGCCCAGTTGGGCGGTCCAGTAGGCCAGCTGGCGGGCCTGCTCGCCCTCGGCCAGCCACTGGCGTTGCCACACGGCGTAGTCCAGGTACTGGATCGGCAACTCAGGCAATTGCGCCGCCTGGCCCTGGCTGAAGGCGTCGTACAGCGCCACCAGCTCCTCCACCAGACGCTGCATCGACCAGCCATCGGAGACGATGTGGTGCTGGGTCATCACCAGCACATGTTCCTGCTCGGCCAGGCGCAGGAGACGCAGGCGCAGCAACGGCCCTTGCTCCAGGTCGAACAGCTGGCGGGTTTCCTCCTCGACCACGGCGCGCAAGGCCTGCTCGTCCGGGTTGCCCTGCAAACTCAGGTCTACCGGCAGGGTCGGCAGCGATGCGACATCGATCACCTGGCGAACCTGGCCATCCTCGGTCACGAAGCGGGTGCGAAGGCTTTCATGGCGCTCGACCAGGGTCGCGAAACTACGCTCCAACGCCGCGATGTCCAGCGTGCCACGCAGGCGCAGGGCCATCGGGATGTGGTAGGCCGCGCTGCCCGGTTCCAGTTGCCAGAGGAACCACTGACGCTCCTGGGCGAACGACAGCGGCTGGCTGGCGCCACGCTGCACGCGCGGGATCTCGCTCAGGCGCATGTCGTCCTGCGGCGCCAGGGCCTGGGTGAACGCGCCCAGGGTGGTGTGTTCGAACAACGTGCGCAGCGCCACCTGGCGGCCAAGCACCTGGCGTACCCGCGAGATCACCTGGGTGGCCAGCAGCGAGTGGCCGCCCAGGGCGAAGAAATCGTCGTCCAGGCCGACCTGGGCGACATCCAGTACGCTTTCCCACAC
This sequence comes from Pseudomonas sp. MWU13-3659, assembly GCF_023757525.1. NCBI lineage: Bacteria > Pseudomonadati > Pseudomonadota > Gammaproteobacteria > Pseudomonadales > Pseudomonadaceae > Pseudomonas > Pseudomonas sp. MWU13-3659. Next base: position 233,038 of record NZ_JAMSHW010000003.1, read on the forward strand.
CGCGGCCACGTGTTGTTCCAGCTCGCTGGCCGGGGCGCGGAACGCCGCCTGGGGTTGGCTGGTATCCGGGCTTGGCAGGGCCTTGCGGTCGAGTTTGCCATTGGTGGTCAGCGGCAAGGCATCGAGCAGCAGGAAGTGTGCCGGGACCATGTAGTCCGGCAGGTCCTGGCGCAGCCCCTGGCGCAGCGCATCGCGGCGGGCCTGCGGCTCGCCGCCCTCGGCCATGACCACATAGGCCACCAGTTGCGCGCCACCGATGCCCGGCAATGCCAGCACCGCCGCCTGGCGCACGCCGGGCTGGGCCAGCAGGCAGGCCTCGATCTCGCCCAGCTCGATGCGGAACCCGCGGATCTTCACCTGGTGGTCCATACGGCCGATGTATTCGATCTCACCCGAGACCGTATGGCGCGCCAGGTCACCAGTGCGGTACAGGCGCGCGCCGGCCGGGCCGAACGGGTCGGCCAGGAAGCGTTCGGCGCTCAAGCCGCCACGGCGGTGGTAGCCGCGAGCCAGGCCCGCGCCGCCGACATACAGCTCCCCCACGCAGCCGGCGGCCACCGGGTTGAGCTGGCCATCGAGCACGTACCAGGACAGGTCGGCGATCGGCACGCCAATCGGGCTGCCGACGCCATTGTCCAGGTCCGCCAGGCTCAACGGTCGGTAGGTCACGTGCACGGTGGTCTCGGTGATGCCGTACATGTTGATCAGCCGGGTCGGCTGGTCGCCAAAACGCTCGAACCACGGGCGCAGCCCCTTGACCTCCAGGGCCTCGCCGCCGAACACCACGTAGCGCAGGGCATGCCGGCGCGAGTCGGGCGCCTGGCAGGCCACCTGCATCAGTTGCTTGAAGGCCGACGGTGTCTGGTTGAGCACCGTCACCCCTTCGTCGCACAGCAGCGCGTGGAAGTCCTCGGCGCTGCGGGTCACGTCCTGGGGCACGATCAGCAGGCGGCCGCCGTGCATCAGGGCGCCGAAGATCTCCCACACCGAGAAGTCGAAGGCATAGGAATGGAACAACGACCAGACATCGTCGGCGCCGAAATCGAACCACTCGGCGGTGGCCTCGAACAGGCGCAGGATGTTGCCGTGGGGCAACAGCACGCCCTTGGGGTTGCCGGTGGAACCGGAGGTGTAGATCACATAGGCCAGGTTGTCCGGCCCCAGCGCAACCTTGGGGTTGTGGGCCGGCAGGTCGGCGCCGGGCACGGTCAGCGGCAGCACGCTGACATTTGCCGGGACATCCAGCTGCCGGGCCGCCTCCGGGTCGGCCAGCAGCAGGCGGATGCCGCTGTCGTCGATCATGTAGGCCAGCCGCTCGCGCGGATAGGCCGGGTCCAGCGGCACGTAGGCGCCACCGGCCTTGAGGATGGCCAGCAGGCCGACCAGCATGTCCGGCCCACGGTGACAGGCCAGGCCAACCCGGGCATCCGGGCCGACGCCCGCGCCGATCAACTGGTGGGCAAGGCGGTTGGCCTGCTCGTTGAGCGCGCCGTAGCTCAGGTGCCGGCCTTCGAAGGTCAGGGCAATGGCCTCGGGCGCACGCGCGGCCTGGGCCTCGATCAAGTGATGGGCGCAGCCGCGGGGTGGGAAGTGCTGGGGTGACGGGTTCAGTGCCGCCAGGCTGGCGCGACGCTCGTCGGCGCCCAGCAGCGGCAGCTCGCCGATGCGCTGGCCCGGCTCGGCGACGATCCCGGCGAGCAGGTTGAGCCAATGCCCGGCGATGCGCTGGGCGCTGCCTTCGCTGAACAGGTCGCTGGCGTAGCTCAGGGTCGCCCACACGCCCTGCTCGGTTTCGTAGGTGTCCAGGGTCAGGTCGAACTGCGCGGTATGGCGCTGCGTCTGGATACCCTCGATGGCCAGCGCGCCAAGGTTGGCGGCGGCCTGGCCATCGCCCTTGGCGGTGTTCTGGTGGTTGTAGACCACCTGGAACAGCGGGCTGTGCCCGGCATTGCGTTGCGGGTGCAGGGCTTCGACCAGTTGCTCGAACGGCAGGTCCTGGTGGGCCTGGGCTTCCAGCGCGGCCCCCCGCACCTGCGCGAGCAAGGCGAGGAAACTCGCCTGCGAATCGACTTCGGCCTTGAGCACCTGGGTGTTGACGAAGAAGCCGATCAGCCCTTCGGTCTCGACGCGGTTGCGGTTGGCCACCGGCACGCCGACGCGGATATCGGCCTGGCCACTGTAGCGGTGCAACAGGGTCTGGTAGGCGGCCAGCAACAGCATGAACAAGGTCACGCCTTCTTGGCGAGCCAAAGCCTTGAGGCCCTCGACCAGCGGCTGCGGCAGGTCGATGCGCAGCCGCCCGCCCTGGTAGCTGCGCCGCGCCGGGCGCGGCCAGTCGCCTGGCAGCTCCAGCACCGGATGCTCATCGCCCAGGCGGGCGGTCCAGTATTGCAGTTGCCGTTCGCGCTCGCCGGCCTCCATCCAGTGGCGCTGCCAGATCGCGTAGTCGGCGTACTGCACCTCCAGGGCCGTGGCTTGTGGCTCACGCCCCTGGCTGTAGGCGCCGTAGGCCTGCACCAGCTCATCGACCATCACCCGGCTCGACCAGCCGTCGGAGACGATGTGATGCAGCACCATCACCAGCACATGGTCCTGCGCGTCGAGGCGCAGCAGGCGCACCCGCAGCAGGTTGCCGGCGGCCAGGTCGAACAGCGCCGCGCCGTGCTCGTGGATGTAATGTTCGATCCAGGTATCGCGTGCCTCCCCCGCCAGCCCGTCGGGCAGCAGGTCCAGCGGCACGTCCAGCACCGTGTCGTGGTCGATCACCTGGGCCAGGCCCTCGCCTTGGTCGACGAAGCGCGTGCGCAGCACGTCATGGCGCGCCACCAGGGCCGCGAAGCTGCGGCGCAGGGCCTGCACGTCCAGTTCGCCGCGCAGGCGCAGGGCGGTGGGAATGTTGTAGGCGGCGCTGTCCGGCTCCAGCTGCCAGAGGAACCACTGACGCTCCTGGGCGTAGGACAGCGGGATGCGGCCGAAGGCGTCACGCACCCTGGGGATCGGCAGGTTGGCCACCGACACCCCTTCCTCGCTCATCTTTTCCAGGTACAGCTTGCGTTTGTCCAGGGGCAGAGTGATAAAGCGCTTGGCGATCCTCGAAGCAACACTCGTGTCCATCAGACTTCCTCCATTTCATCAAGCAGGGCTTCCAGCTTGTTCAGTTTTACCGTGTCGACCTGCTTGCCCGACTGTTCCAGGTGCGCCACGAAGGCCTCCAGGGTCGGGTGTTGGAACAACGCTTGCGGGCCGGGCGCCAGGCCCAGCTCCAGCTGGATGCGGGAGACCACATTGACCACGGCCAGCGAGTGGCCGCCGAGCTCGAAGAAACTGTCGGCAAGGCCCACCCGCGCGCAGCCCAGCACGCCCTGCCAGATCGCCGCGACCTGGCACTGCAACTCGGTGACGGGCGGGCTGAACGCTGGCCGCGCGCTGCTGGCCTCGAGGGCTGGCAAGGCCTTGCGGTCGAGCTTGCCATTGGGGCTCAAGGGCAGTTGCGCCAGGAGCATGAGCGGCCCGGGCACCATGTACGCCGGCAGCGCCTGGCGCAGCTGGCCACGCACCTGCTCGGCCAGTTGCGCCTGCATCTGGGCCGGGGCTTGCAGCACGGCGGCGTCCTCGGGCACCAGGTAGCCGGCCAGCTGCTTGCCGGCCGGGGTGTCGATGGCCAGCACCACGGCTTCGCGGATGCCGGGCTGCTCCAGCAGGCGTGCCTCGATCTCGCCCAGTTCGATGCGCAGGCCGCGAATCTTCACCTGGTGGTCGATGCGCCCGGCGTATTCGATCACCCCGTCGGCGCGGTAGCGCGCCAGGTCACCGGTGCGGTACAGGCGCTCGCCGCCGCCGAACGGGCTGGCGACGAAACGCTCCGCCGTCAACGCCGGGCGGCGGTGGTAACCCCGCGCCAGGCCCACGCCGCCCAGGTACAGCTCGCCTGCCACGCCCACCGGCACCGGCGCCCGTTCGGCGTCGAGGATGTAGGTCGCCAGGTTGGCGATCGGTACGCCGATCGGCACGCTGTCGCGCCCCTCCTCGCGGCAGGTCCAGTGGGTCACGTCGATCGCCGCCTCGGTCGGCCCGTACAGGTTGTACAGCCCGCTCCACGGCAACCGCGCCAGTACCTGCTGCTGCGCGTCCACCGGCAGCGCCTCGCCACTGCAGACGATCCGCCGCAGCGAGGTGCAGCGGGTCACGTGCGGGTCTTGCAGGAACGCTTGCAGCATCGACGGCACGAAGTGCAGCGTGCTCACCTGCTCGGCCTCGATCAGCGCGATCAGCTGCCCCGGGTCGCGGTGCGCCCCCGGCGCCGCCAGCACCAGGCGTGCGCCGGTGATCAGCGGCCAGAAGAACTCCCACACCGACACGTCGAAGCTGAACGGGGTTTTCTGCAACACGTTGTCCGCCGCTGTCAGCCCGTAGGCCTCCTGCATCCAGCACAGGCGGTTGACCAGCGCGTCGTGGCGGTTGCCAGCGCCCTTGGGCTTGCCGGTGGAGCCGGAGGTGTAGATCACGTACGCCAGTTGCTGCGGCGCCGGTACGAGGCCCAGGTTGTCGGCGCCGTGGTCGGCCAGCCAAGCGTCCGGCGGGTCCAGCACCAGGCTGCGCACGCCCTCGCCCAGCGGCAGCTCGGCCAGCAGGTGCGCCTGGGTCAGCAGCAGTTCGATGCCGCTGTCCTCGATCATGTACGCCAGGCGTTCGCGTGGGTACTCCGGGTCCAGCGGCACGTAGGCCGCGCCGGCCTTGAGGATCGCCAGCAGGCCCACCACCATCTCCACGCTGCGCTCCACGGCGATCCCCACCAGCGCATCGGCCGTCGCCCCCTGGGCCACCAGCTCGCGGGCCAGGCGGTTGGCCCGCGCGTTGAGTTCGGCGTAGCTCAGTTGCTCGCCGGCGAAGGCCAGCGCCGGCGCCTGCGGGGTCGCCGCCACCTGCGCCTCGAAGCGTTGCGGCACGCTCAGGGCCAGGTCGTAATCACGGCCGGTGGCGTTCCAGCCGTGCAGCGCCTGCTCACGCTCGGCCGGCGCCAGCAGCGCCAGTTGCCCCAGCGGCGCCTGCACATCCGCCACCAGGCCTTGCAGCAGCTGCTGCCAGTGCGCGCCCAGGCGCTCGATGCTCGCCGCGTCGAACAGGTCGGTGGCGTACACCAGCGACGCCGAAAGGCCCTGCTCGCCCTCGAAGGTGTTCAGGCTCAGGTCGAACTGCGTGCTGTGGCTGTCCCAGCCCAGCGCCTCGACCTGTAACCCGTGCGGGGCGGCCATCGCCGTCGCCACCCGCTGGTGGTTGAACATCACCTGGAACAGCGGGCTGTGGCTCAGGCTGCGCTCCGGCTGCAACGCCTCGACCAGTTGCTCGAACGGCAGGTCCTGGTGCGCCTGGGCCTCCAGGGCGGCGTTGCGCACCTGCTGCAACAGGGCCTGGAAGCTGGCCTGGCCATCGACCTCGGCCTTGAGCACCTGGGTGTTGACGAAGAAGCCCACCACGCCCTCGGTTTCCAGGCGCGTGCGGTTGGCGATCGGCACGCCGACGCGGATGTCGGCCTGGCCGCTGTAGCGGTGCAGCAGCGCCTGGAACGAAGCCAGCAGCAGCATGAACAGGGTCACCTGCTCGCGCTGGGCCAGCTGGCGCAGGCCGTCGGCCAGCGCGGGGGCCAGGTGCAGCGCGTGGCGCGCGCCCCGGTAGCTCTGCGCTGCGGGGCGTGGGCGGTCGGTGGGCAGTTCCAGCACCGGCTGTTCGCCGCCCAGTTGGGCGGTCCAGTAGGCCAGCTGGCGGGCCTGCTCGCCTTCGGCCAGCCACTGGCGCTGCCACACGGCGTAGTCCAGGTACTGGATCGGCAGGGCCGGCAGCGGCGCCGCCTGGCCCTGGCTGAAGGCGTCGTACAGCGCCACCAGTTCTTCCACCAGGCGTTGCATCGACCAACCATCGGAGACGATATGGTGCTGGGTCATCACCAGCACATGTTCCTGTTCGGCCAGACGCAGCAGTTCGACACGCAGCAACGGCCCCGTTGCCAAGTCGAACGGGCGTTGCAGCAACTGTTTGATCTGCGCCTCGACCTGCGCCTCGGTCGCGCCTTGCAGCGTACGCACGGGCATCGCCACGGACACAGCGTCATGAATCACTTGCAGCGGGCCTTCGGCCGTCTGACGGAAGGTAGTGCGCAGGCTCTCGTGGCGCTCGACCAGCGCGGCGAAGCTGCGCTCCAGTGCCGCGACGTCCAGGACACCGCGCAGGCGCAGCACGGCGGGAATGGTGTAAGCCGTACTGTCCGGGGCGAACTGCCAGAGCAGCCACTGGCGTTGCTGGGCAAACGACAGTGGCAAGTCCTGGTCGCGGGCGACGCGGGTAATCGCCGCGACGGGCTTGCTGGCCACCCGGCCAACCGCCTGGGCGAACCCACCCAGGGTGGCGTGCTCGAACAGCGTGCGCAGCGGCACGTCGATCGCCAGGCCCTGGGCCACGCGGGAAATGACCTGGGTGGCCAGCAACGAGTGGCCGCCCAGTTCGAAGAAGTTGTCGGCCAGGCCGACCTTCTCCAGTTTCAGCACCTCGGCCCAGATCTGCGCCAGCTGGCATTCCAGCTCGCTGCGCGGTGCCTGGTAGCGCGCCTGGGCGAGGCTTGCGTCCGGCGCCGGCAACGCCTTGCGGTCGAGCTTGCCGTTGGGGGTCAGCGGCATGCGCGCCAGCAGCATCAGCTGCGCCGGCACCATGAACTCCGGCAGCGCCTCGCCCAGCGCCGCGCGCAGGGTCTCGCGCAGCGCCTGCTGGGCCTCGCCCGCTTCCACCAGCGCTGCGTCCGTCGGCACCAGGTAACCCACCAGCTGCGTGCCCAGGCCGCTGTCGCGGGCCACCACCGCCGCTTCGCGCACTTCGGCCCGGGCCAGCAACTGTGCCTCGATCTCGCCCAGCTCGATGCGGAAACCGCGGATCTTCACCTGGTGGTCGGCGCGACCGATGTATTCCAGGCGGCCCTGGCCATCGAAGCGTGCCAGGTCGCCAGTGCGGTAGATGCGCTCGCCGTCGGCGAACGGGCTGGCCAGGAAGCGCTCGGCGGTCAGCCCCGGGCGCTGGTGATAACCGCGCGCCAGGCCCGCACCGCCGATGTACAGTTCGCCGGCCACGCCCACCGGCACCGGTTGCAGGTCGGCGTCCAGCACCAGCAGCGCCGTGTTGTCCAGCGGCCGGCCCAGCAGCACCTGCGTGTTGCCCGCGTCCAGGTAGTGCAATGCCGACCAGATGGTGGTCTCGGTCGGGCCGTACAGGTTCCACACATGGCCGCAGCGCTCGATCAGCCGCGCCGCCAGGTCCGGCGCCAGCGCCTCGCCGCCGCACAGCGCCTTGCACCCGGCCAGGCTCGCCGCCCGTGGGCTGTCCAGCAGCATCCGCCAGGTCGATGGGGTGGCTTGCACCACGCTGACCCGCTCGGCCGCGATCGCCGCCAGCAGGGCTTGCGGGTCGCGGGCCGTGGCCCGCTCCACCAGCACGATGCAGGCGCCGGCCAGCAGGCTGCCGTACAGCTCCAGGCCGGCGATATCGAACGACAGCGAGGTCAGCGACAACACCCGATCGTGCGCGGCGATGCCCGGCTGCTTGAGCATGCTGGCCAGGAAGTTCAGCACGCCGTCGTGGCGCACGCCCACGCCCTTGGGCTTGCCGGTGGAACCGGAGGTGTAGATCACGTAGGCCAGGTTGCTCGGCGCGGCCAGGTTGTCCAGGTTGCTGCCGTCAAACTCGGCCAGCCAGTCCTCGCCGGCTTGCAGCTCCAGCGCCTCGACACCGGCCGGCAGTGCCAGCGCGCCGCGCAGGTGGGCCTGGGTCAGCACCAGTTGCGCGCCGCTGTCTTCGACCATGTGCGCCAGGCGCTCGGCCGGGTATTCCGGGTCCATCGGCACGTAGGCGCCGCCGGCCTTGAGGATCGCCAGCAGGCCCACCACCAGCGCCACGCCGCGCTCCACGGCGATGCCCACCAGCACGTCCGGGCCCACGCCCATCGCACGCAAGCGCCGGGCCAGACGGTTGGCGCGGCGGTTGAGGGTGGCGTAGTCGAGGGTTTCGCCGGCTACGCTCAGGGCGGGGGCCGTTGGCGTGCGCGCGGCGCTGGCCTCGATCAGTTGGTGCAGGCACTGGTCGTCGGCGAATGGCACCGCCGTGGCGTTCCATGCCTCGACCATCTGCTGTTGTTCGTGCGCTGCCAGCAACGGCAACTGGCCAACCCGCTGAGCGGGCGCCTCGACGATCCCCTGCAACAGGTTCAGCCAATGCCCGGCCATGGTCTCGATGGTCGTGGCATCGAACAGGTCGGTGGCATAGGTCAGGGTCGCCGACAGCGCCTGCCCCGCTTCATGGGTATCCAGGGTCAGGTCGAACTTGGCCGCCTGCCCCTGCGCCTCGAGCCCGTCGATGCTCAGGCCCGGCAACGCCGGCCCCTCATCGCCCTGGGCCGCGCCGCCCTGGTGGTTGTACATCACCTGGAACAGCGGCGAATGGCTCAGGCTGCGGCTCGGCTGCAAGGCCTGGACCAGTTGCTCGAATGGCAGGTCCTGGTGAGCCTGGGCCTCCAGCGCCGTGCCGCGCACCTGCAGCAACAGCGCCTGGAAGCTGGCCTGCGGATCGATCTCGGCCTTGAGCACCTGGGTGTTGACGAAGAAGCCCACCAGCCCTTCGGTCTCGACACGGTTGCGGTTGGCCACCGGCACGCCGACACGGATGTCGGACTGGCCACTGTAGCGGTGCAGCAACACCTGGAAGGACGCCAGCAACACCATGAACAAGGTCGCCTGCTCGCGCTGCGCCAGCTGGCGCAAGCCTTCGGCCAGGGTGGCGGGCAAGGCCACCTGCAGGCGCGCGCCACGCAGGCTCTGGACCATCGGCCGCGGGCGATCCAGCGGCAATTCCAGCAACGGTTGCTCGCCGCCCAGCTGCCGCGTCCAGTAGTCCAGCTGGCGCGCCTGCTCGCCGGCTTCCATCCAGCAACGCTGCCACAGCGCATAGTCGCGGTACTGGATCGGCAGCGGCGCCAGGGCCGGCTCGCGCCCCTGGCTGAATGCCGCATAACCGGCCAGCAGTTCCTTGAGCAGCACCTGCAGCGACCAGCCATCGGCGATGGCGTGGTGCAAGGTCAGCACCAGCACGCGCTCCTGGTGGTCGACCTTGAACAAGGCACAACGCAGCAATGGGCCTTTACGCAGATCGAAAGGCTGTTGCGTCTCGCTTTCAATCATGGCCAGCAGCTGCGCAGGCTCGACACTGCGCTCCGTCAGCTCAGGCACGAAAGGCGGGCACACCCGCTGCAAACGCTCACCCTCGCCCTGCTCGGTGAACACCGTGCGCAGGCTGGCCTGGCGCTCGACCAGCGCCGCCAGGCTACGCTGCAGTGCCTCCCGTTGCAGTTCGCCACGCAGACGCAGCACCAGGGGAATGTTGTAGGCCGCGCCCGCCGGGTCGAACTGCCAGAGAAACCACTGGCGCTCCTGGGCGTAGGACATCGGTGCCGTCTCGCCTTCGACGCAGCCACCGGGTATCGGCAGCTGCGCCAGGCTCATCCCCTTGCTCGCAAGCTTTTCCAGGAAGGCCTGGCGCTGGGCCAGGGGCAACCTGATAAAACGTTGCACCAGTGCGGCGCTGTCATGTGCGGCCATTGTCATTCCAGCTCCAGTTCAGTCAGGAAGTCGTGCATGTCACTCAGGTTTTCTTCGAAGTCTGTATTGAGGTGTGGTGCTATACAGACGGCGTAGTCCTCGAGCGATTTAGCCCTGAACATGGCATCCAGCGGCACGCTGGCGCGCAGCACCTGCTGCGCCCTGGCGGTGGCCTGGGTGGCCAGCAGCGAATGGCCCCCCAGTTCGAAGAAGTTGTCGGCCAGGCCGACCTTCTCCAGTTTCAGTACCTCGGCCCAGATCTGCGCCAGCTGGCATTCCAGCTCGCTGCGCGGTGCCTGGTAGCGCGCCTGGGCGAGGCTGGCGTCCGGCGCCGGCAGCGCCTTGCGGTCCAGCTTGCCGTTGGGGGTCAGCGGCATGCGCGCCAGCAGCATGAGCTGCGCCGGCACCATGAATTCCGGCAGCGCCTCGCCCAGCGCCGCGCGCAGGGTCTCGCGCAGCGCCTGCTGGGCCTCGCCCGCTTCCACCAGCGCTGCGTCCGTCGGCACCAGGTAACCCACCAGCTGCGTGCCCAGGCCGCTGTCGCGGGCCACCACCGCCGCTTCGCGCACTTCGGCCCGGGCCAGCAACTGCGCCTCGATCTCGCCCAGCTCGATGCGGAACCCACGGATCTTCACCTGGTGGTCGGCGCGGCCGATGTATTCCAGGCGACCCTGGCCGTCGAAACGCGCCAGGTCGCCGGTGCGGTAGATGCGCTCGCCGTCGGCGAACGGGCTGGCCAGGAAGCGCTCGGCGGTCAGCCCCGGGCGCTGGTGATAGCCCCGCGCCAGGCCCGCGCCGCCGATGTACAGTTCGCCGGCCACGCCCACCGGCACCGGTTGCAGGTCGGCGTCCAGCACCAGCAGCGCCGTGTTGTCCAGCGGCCGGCCCAGCAGCACCTGCGGGCTGGCCGCGTCCAGGTAGTGCAGCGCCGACCAGATGGTGGTCTCGGTCGGGCCGTACAGGTTCCACACATGGCCGCAGCGCTCGATCAGCCGTGCCGCCAGGTCCGGCGCCAGCGCCTCGCCGCCGCACAGCGCCTTGCACCCGGCCAGGCTCGCCGCCTGCGGGCTGTCCAGCAGCATCCGCCAGGTCGATGGGGTGGCTTGCACCACGCTGACCCGCTCGGCCGCGATCGCCGCCAGCAGGGCTTGCGGGTCGCGGGCCGTGGCCCGCTCCACCAGCACGATGCAGGCGCCGGCCAGCAGGCTGCCGTACAGCTCCAGGCCGGCGATATCGAACGACAGCGAGGTCAGCGACAACACCCGATCGTGCGCGGCGATGCCCGGCTGCTTGAGCATGCTGGCCAGGAAGTTCAGCACGCCGTCGTGGCGCACGCCCACGCCCTTGGGCTTGCCGGTGGAACCGGAGGTGTAGATCACGTAGGCCAGGTTGCTCGGCGCGGCCAGGTTGTCCAGGTTGCTGCCGTCAAACTCGGCCAGCCAGTCCTCGCCGGCTTGCAGCTCCAGCGCCTCGACACCGGCCGGCAGTGCCAGCGCGCCGCGCAGGTGGGCCTGGGTCAGCACCAGTTGCGCGCCGCTGTCCTCGACCATGTGCGCCAGGCGCTCGGCCGGGTATTCCGGGTCCATCGGCACGTAGGCGCCGCCGGCCTTGAGAATTGCCAGCAGCCCCACCACCAGCTCCATGCCGCGCTCCACGGCGATGCCCACCAGCACGTCCGGGCCCACGCCCATCGCACGCAAGCGCCGGGCCAGGCGGTTGGCGCGGCGGTTGAGGGTGGCGTAGTCAAGGGTTTCGCCGGCCACGCTCAGGGCGGGGGCCGTTGGCGTGCGCGCGGCGCTGGCCTCGATCAGTTGGTGCAGGCACTGGTCGTCGGCGAAGGGCACCGCCGTGGCGTTCCACGCTTCGACGACCTGCGCCTGCTCGTGCGCCGCCAGCAGGCCAAGGCTGCCCAGGCAGCGTTGGTCATCCTCGCAGAACGCCCGCAACAGGCCTTGCAGGTGGCGGTCCAGTTGCTCGATGGCCGCATGGCCATAAACGTCGCAGGCATGGCTGTACTGCAGCACCAAGTCCTCTTCCAAACCTGCCGACAGGGTCAAGGCATAGCTGGTGCGTTCGCGCTTGCTCGAATCGCTGAAACGCAGGCCGGCCGGCGCGCCCTGCTCCAGCGCCGCCGAAACCGGGTAGTTCTCGAAGATCAGGATGTGATCGAACAAGGCACCACCCCCCTGCCCGGCCCAGCGCTGGATCTCGTACAACGGCGTGTGCTCGTGGTCGCGCATGGCCAGGTTGAGGTCCTGCACCTGGCGCACCCACTGCCCCACGGTCAGTTGCGCCGCGGGTTGGGCGATCACCGGCAAGGTGTTGATGAACAACCCCAACTGCTCCTCGATGCCCGGCAGCTCCGCCGGGCGCCCCGACACGGTGGCACCGAAGGCCACGCAGTCCTGCTGGGTGTAGCGGCGCAGCAACAGCAGCCAGGCGGCCTGCAATACGGTGTTGGCGGTGACCTTCTGCTGCCTGGCGAAGGCTTTCAGGCGGGCGGTGTCGGCCACGCCGAGGCGGCTGACGCGCTCGGCGAAATTGCCCGGCGCGGCCTCTCGTTCGCTGCCATCGGCCAGCGCGTCGGCCAGCCGGGTAGGCTCCGCCAACTGGGCCAGGCGGGTTTTCCAGAATGTCTCGCTGGCGTCCACCGGCTGGTTCGCCAGCCACCCCAGGTACGGGCGGTAGCCACTGGCAGGCGTGGCGCAGTCCTGCCCGGCATAGCGTTGCAGCACTTCGCCCAGCAAGCGCGAGCTGCTCCAGCCGTCCAGCAGGATATGGTGGGTGGTCTGGATCAGGTGCCAGTCGTCCTCGCCGGTGCGCACCACGACAAGACGCAACAACGGCGCCTGGTCGAGTTCGAAGGCGCGCGCCAGGTCGCTGGCCGCCAGTGCGTCCAGGGCACTGGCCAGATCATCGCGGCCGCGCCAGTCGTGCCGCTCGCAGGGAATCACCAGATGCTTGTGCACCACCTGCAGCGGCTGCTCCAGCCCGTGCTGCCAGTGGAAGCTGGCGCGCAGCACGTCATGCCGGTCGACGCAGGCCTGCCAGGCCTGGACGAAGCGCTCGACATCCAGCCCCTGCACCTGCAGGCGCATCTGGTTGAGGTAGGCGCTGCCGGCCGGCTGGTACAGGCTGTGGAACAGCATGCCCTGCTGCATCGGCGTCAGGGGCAGCACGTCGGCAATGGCCGAAGGCGCCACCGGCAAGGCATCGAGCTGCGCCTGGGACAGGCCGGCCAGGGGGAAGTCCGAAGGCGTGACACCTTCGCCGCCGTCGACGCAGCAATGCTGGATCAGGCTCTGCAAGGCTTCGAGGTAGAGGTCGTTGAGTTGCTCGATCCGTTCACGGGCGAACATCTGCCCGCTGAAGGTCCAGCTCAGTCCCAGGCACCCCTGGTAGACCTGGGCGTTGAGCGTCAGCCAGTTACCCAGGGGCGCGGCGGCGGCGCGGGTGTCGCCGCTGGGGCCGGCGCAGGGGCGCAGCCAGGCGTCGGCATCGAAGCCCTGGTCGAGCTGGCCGAGGTAGTTGAAGGTGATGCGTGGCGCCGGCAGGGCCGCCAGCGCCTGGCGTTTCTCAGCCGACGCGAGATGGCGCAGCAGGCCGAACCCCAGGCCATTGCCGGGAATGGCGCGCAACTGCTCCTTGACCGCCTTGATGCAGTCACCCGGCGCCATATGCGGCGTCAGGCGCACCGGATAGAGGCTGGTGAACCAGCCCACGGTGCGCGACAAGTCGATGTCTTCGAACAAGTCCTCGCGACCATGCCCTTCCAGGCGCACCAGCACATCGGGGCGTCCGCTCCAACGGTTTACGGCCTGGGCCAGCGCGGCCAGCAGCAGGTCGTTGATCTGGGTGCGGTAGGCGCTGCCGGCGCCCTGCAGCAATTCGCGAGTCCGCTCCTGGGGCAGTTGCCCATTGACCACCTGGGCGTGGCGCTGCTCCAGCGAGCCCGCCGGGTTGTCGCACGGCAGCGCGGCATCGGCGCCTTGCAGGCGCGCCAGCCAACCCGCCAGCTCGCCCTCGACGGCCTCGCTGGCGGCATGGCCGGCCAGGCGCGTGGCCCAGTCGCGCCAGGCGCTGGTCTTGGCCGGCAACGCGGGTTCGCGGCCCTCGACCAACGCTGCGTAGACCTGCTGCAGGTCCTCCAGCAGGATCCGCCAGGAGACGCCGTCGACCACCAGGTGGTGGATCACCAGCAACAGGCGTTGAGTGCCATCGGCCAACGTGGCCAGCACGGCGCGCAACAGCGGCCCTTCGGCAAGGTCGAGACTGGCCTGGGCCTGTTCGCAACAGGCCTGCAACTGCTCGTCGTTCGCCACGTCGCGCTGCCATAGCAGCGGTTGCTCGTCGAGAGGGCCGTGCCACTGGCGCCAGCCCTCGCCCTCGGCGGCAAACCGCAGGCGCAGGGCGTCATGGTGACGAACCAGGCGCTGCAACGCGCCTTCCAGCAACCGCGCTTCGAGCCGCCGTTCGGGCTGCAACAGCACGGCCTGGTTCCAGTGGTGCTGCTGGGGGATCCGCCCTTCGAAGAAACCGTGCTGGATCGGCGTCAGCGGCACCTCACCCTGCACCGGCCCCTGGTCGATGACCTGGTGCGCCTGTTCGCGCGTGACCAGCGCCAAGGTGGTGATGCTCTGGTGGGCGAACACATCGCGGGCGGCCAGGTTCAGGCCCGCCTTGCGCGCCCGGCTGACCATCTGGATGGCGATGATCGAGTCGCCGCCCAGTTCGAAGAAGTTGTCGTCGACGCCAATGTCATCGCGCCCCAGCACCTGCCGCCAGACCGCCAACAGGCCCGCTTGCAGCGTATCGCGCGGCGCCTGGTCGGCCGCCTTGGCGCCGCTCGCCTGCGGCAAGGGCAAGGCGCGGCGGTCGAGCTTGCCGTTGGCGGTCAGCGGCAGCGCCGCCAGCGCCAGCACATGGGCCGGCACTTGGTGCGCCGAGACGCGTTCACGCAGGAACGTCTTGAGTACATCGGCAGCCACCGCCTCGGTGCCCTTGGCCACCACATAGGCGACCAGTTGCAGGCCATTGGCACCGGGCTGGCCGACCACCACGCACTCACCCACCGCGGGATGCGCGAGCAGTTGGCGTTCGATTTCGCCGGGCTCGACCCGGTAGCCGCGAATCTTCAGTTGCTGGTCGGCGCGGCCCTGGTAGCGCAGGGCACCGTCGGCATACTGGCGCACGCGGTCGCCGGTGCGGTACAGGCGTTGCCCGGTCTCGCCGAACGGGTCGGGCACGAAACGCTCTGCGGTCAGTCCCGGCTGGCCCAGGTAACCCCGCGCCAGGCCGGCGCCACCAATGTACAGCTCGCCCTGGCCACCGAGCGGCGCCGCCTGCAAGGCGGCATCGAGCACATGGGCACGCAGGTTGGGCAACGGTGCGCCCAGAGGCGGCACGGCGTTGACATCGTCAAGCTGACAGGTGAAGGCGCCGACCGTGGTTTCGGTCGGGCCGTAATGGTTGGCCAGGCGGCACTGCGGCGCCATGGCCTGGATACGTTGCAGCAAGGCGGGCGGGCTGGCTTCGCCGCCGAGCACCAGGCAGCGGCGCGGCAGCACGCCGGCATTGTCGCCGGCCAGCAGTGCGCCCAGGTGCGAGGGCACGATCTTCAACGCGTCGACGGCATGCTCGCTCATGTAGGCGGCGAACGCCTGCCCGTCGACCGCCGTGTCGGCGTCCACCAGGTGCAGGGTGCGGCCCGCCGCCAGGGCGCCGAACAGCGCGGTGTGGCCGAGGTCGGCGGCCAGGGTCGAGACCAGCGCCATGCTGCGCACTTCGGCCAGCGGCAGCCGTTGCTCGATACCGTCGAGGTAGTTGGCCAGGGCCCCATGGCCCACGCCCACGGCCTTGGGCCGCCCGGTGGAACCGGAGGTGAAGATCACATAGGCCAGGTCGTCGCCGAACACGTCGATGGCCGGGGCGGCCTCGGCGTGTTCCGGGGCTTGCAGGGCGTCTTCCAGCAGGCAGGTGGCGACACCGTCGAAACCGCTGAAGCGTTCGAGCTGGTCGGCGGGTGTCAGGACCACTTGCGCGCCGCTGTCTTCAAGCATCTGGCCCAGGCGTTCGCGCGGGAACTGTGGGTCGAGGGCCACGTAGCAGGCGCCGGCCTTGAGTACGGCGAGCAGGCCGACCAGGGTTTCCAGGCGGCGCTCGGCGCTCAACGCCACCAGCGACCGGGGCGTGACGCCGCGTTCGATCAGGCGCGCGGCCAGGTGATTGGCACGGGCGTCGAGGGCGGCATAGCTCAGCGAGCGCGAGCCGTCGACCAGTGCCAGGCGCTCGGGATGCGCCGCGGCCTGGGCCGCGAAACGCTGGTGCAGCCAGGTGCTGGCTGCCGTTGCCGCTTCGGCCCGAACGGGCGCAGTCGGCGCTTCCAGGCGCAGCGCCTCGATGGCCTGGCCGGGTTCGGCCAGGGCCTGCTCCAGCAGCCGCGCCCAGTGCTGGCCAAGGCGCTCGACGGTAGCGGCCTCGAACAGGTCGCAGGCGTACAGCCACGATGCCTTGAGCTGTTCACCCTGCTCCTCGGTGCTCAGGGTCAGGTCGAAACGGGCGAACTCGGTGGTCATTTCCAGCGGCGCCAGTTCGACGCCCGGCAACTGCCAGCTCACCGCCTCGCCACGGCTTGCCTGGTGATTGAACAGCACTTGGAACAGCGGCGTGCGATCGAGGCTGCGTTGCGGTTGCAAGGCATAGACCAGGTGTTCGAACGGCAGGTCCTGGTTGGCCTGGGCCTCCATCACCCGCTGGCGCACCTGGGCCAGCACCGCACTGAAGGGCTGGCGGCCGTCCAGCTCGACCTGCAGCACCTGGGTGTTGACGAAGAAGCCGATCAGCGCCTCGACTTCGGCGCGGGTGCGGTTGGCCACTGGCGTGCCGACCCGCACCACCTCGCTGCCGCTGTAGCGGAACAGCAGCACCTGCAGGCTGGCCAGCAGCACCATGAACGGCGTGCAACCATGCTCGGCGGCGACCCGGCGCAGCGACGCGCCCAGGCCATCGGGCAAGGCCACGGCCACCCGCGCCCCCTGCTGCCCACGGCGAGCGGGGCGTGGATGATCGAACGGCAGCTCCAGCTCGTCGTCCGCCGCGCCCAGCCGCTCGCGCCAGTAGCCCAGCTGGCGCTCGGCTTCGCCGGCCTCCAGCCACAGGCGCTGCCAGCGGGCGTGGTCGGCGTACTGGATGACCAGCGGCGCGACGTCAGCCTGGGACTGGTAGTGGCTCAGTACCTCGTTGACCAGGATCGGCATCGACCAGGCATCGGTGACGATGTGGTGGGTGCAGAACACCAGCACCCACTCCGCCTCGCCGGTACGCAACAGGCTGGCGCGCAGCAACAGGTCGTGCTCCAGGTCGAACGGCCGCGCCGAGCGCTCGGCAACGGCGTCCTGCAACTGTTGCGCACCGGCCTGGCGCAGGTCCTGCTCCTCCACCGTGATTTCGCGCGGGCCATGGATCACCTGCAGCACGCGCTGCTCGTCCTGGCGGAAGTTGGTGCGCAACGCTTCGTGGCGCGCCACCAGGGCTTGCAGGCTGCGCACCAGGCGCTCGCGGTCGAAGTCACCACGCACCCGCAGCAGCGCTGGCTGGTTGTAGGCGCTGGACTGCGGGTCGAGTTGCCACAGCAGCCACAGGCGTTGCTGGGCGAACGACGCCTGCACCGGCTGGTCGTCCTCGCGCGCCGGAATCGGCAGCAAGTCGAACGACAACCCCTGTTCACGCATGCGCCCTTGCAGCGCTTTCTGCTCCTGCGGGGCCAGGGCGGCGAAGCGCCTGGCCAGGGCCTGCATGCGGTCGGACAGCTGGGTCATACGTCCTCCACCGCATCGAACAGCGCTTCCAGGGCGTCGGCCTTGGCATCGCTGGCGCCGGAACCACGGTGTCGCTCGACCTGCTCGGCCAGCAAGGCCACGGTCTCGCCCTCGAAGAACACCCGCAGCGGCAGGTCCAGGTTCAACTGGGCCTGCACGTGCGAGCGGATGCGCGTGGCCAGCAGCGAGTGGCCGCCCAGGGCGAAGAAGTTGTCGTGCACACCGACCCGCTCCAGTTGCAGGGCCTCCTGCCAGATCTGCGCCAGGGTCGCTTCCAGTTCGTTGCGCGGCGCCTGGTATTCGCAGCTCTCGGCCTGAACGGCGGCCAGCGCGTTGCGGTCGAGCTTGCCGTTGGGGGTCAGCGGCAAGCGCTCGAGCGCCCGCAGGTAGGCCGGCACCATGTATTCCGGCAGCTGTTCGCGCAGACGCTCCAGCAGCTGGATTTCCACGCCGCCCGCGGCGGTTTCGGCCAGCACCACGAACGCCGCCAGCTGGGCGCCGCCACCGGTCTCGCGCACGACGACTGCCGCCTCGCGCACATCCGGCAACTGCGCCAGGCGCGCCTCGATCTCGCCCAGTTCGACGCGGAAACCGCGCAGCTTGAGCTGGAAGTCCAGGCGCCCGAGGTAGTCCAGGGTCGCGTCGGTGCCCGGGCTGACCCGGTCGCCGGTGCGGTACAGGCGCTCGCCCGGCGTACGGGCGAACGGGTCGGGCACGAAGCGGCTGGCGGTCAGGCTGGGACGTTGCAAGTAGCCCCGGGCCAGGCCCGGACCACCGACGAACAGCTCGCCTTCACGGCCAAAGCCGACCAGCTCGCCATCGCGGTCCAGCACCCGCAGGCGCGCACCGGCGATGGCGCCGCCGATCGAGATGCGTTCGTGGGGCGGTTGCTGCTCCACGGCATGGGCCGAGCACCACACCGCGCTTTCCGACGGCCCGTACTCGTTGACCAGCAAGGTCTGCGGCAAGCGCAGGTAATGGGCGGCCGGCAGGTCCACCGGGCAGGCCTCGCCGGCCACGATCACGCAGGCCAGTTCAGGCTGGCGCAGGTGTTCGAGGATCTGCGCGTAGAACGACGGCAGGGCCAGGAAGTGGCTGATCGCCTCGCCTTCGACCAGTGCGGCAAGACGCGCCGGGTCCTTGTGCGCCTGCTCTTCGGGCAGGTACAGCGTGCCGCCCTGCCCCAGGGTCCAGAAGATCCCGGCCACGGAACTGTCAAAGGAGAACGACGACAGCATCAGGAAGCGACGCAGCGGCGCCTGGTAGAACGCCGCGCGGGCGCGGGTCGAGGCGCAGGCGTTGGCATGGCTGATCATCACGCCCTTGGGCTTGCCGGTGGAGCCGGAGGTGTAGATCACGTAGGCCAGGTTGTCGGCGCTGATGGGTGCCTGCGGCGCCTCGGCCTGAACTGGCGGCAGGCCGCCTTCCAGGGCCAGGCGCTCGACGCCGTCGGCCACTTCGATGCCTTCGGCCAGCGGCCGCAGGGTGATCAGGCTGTGGGCCTTGGCGTCATGGAGCATGAACGACAGGCGATCGGCCGGGTAGCTGGGGTCCAGCGGCAGGTAGGCGCCGCCGGCCTTGAGGATCGCCAGCAGGGTGACGACGATCTCCACCGAACGCTCGCCATACACCGCCACCACGCTGTCGGCGCCGACGCCGCGCTGGCGCAGCACGGCGGCCAGGCCGTTGGCGCGCTGGTCGAGGGTGACGTAGTCGAGGGTCTGCTCGCCCACGTGCAGGGCGATGTGCTGCGGCTGCCCGGCCGCTGCCTGCTCGAACAGGCCGTGCAGGGTCTGGCCCGGCACGGCATCCAGCGCGTCGGTGCGGTCGAAGCGCGCGAGCAGTTGCGCTTGCTGGGCGGCGTCGACCGTGGCCAGGCGCGCCAGGGGTTGGTCGAGGTCCTTGGCCAATGCACCGGCGAAGGTGTCGAACTGCGCCAGCCAGGCCGCCAGTTGCTCGACGGCATAGCGGCCGGCCGGGCTGGACAGGCGCAACAGCTGCCCATCGACCCGCAGCAGCAGTTTCTGCGCGCGCGGGCAATCCAGTTCCAGCTGCACACGGCTGTCCGGCGCCGGGTGGCGCAGACCGCAGGCATAGGCCGGCACGGCGGCCTCGCCAAGGTCGGCCTCGTCGAGGCAATCCAGCCAGGCGCGGGCCTGGCTCAGTTGACCAGCCAGGCCAGGCAATTGCTCGCCCAGGCCACGGGTGCTGTCGAAATTCAGCACCAGCGGCAGTTGCCGGGCGAAATGCCCCAGGGTCTGTTCGAGCTGTTCGTTACGGCCATCGACCTCCAGCCCCAGCACCAGCCCAGGTTGCTGCCCCAGCTCGGCGAGGAACGCGCCCCACAGCAGGGCCAGGGCGTCTTCGCGCTCGACCTGCGCGGCCGCGACCAGCGCGTCCAGGGCGGCTGCCACGCCATTGCCGGACTGCTCGGCCACCGGCACCTGCGCGCTCGCCTGGCGACGCTCGAACGGCAGCGGCAACGGGTGCGCCGCATTGCTCAGCAGGTTGCGCCAGAAGGCCCGGCCTTCCAGGCCGATGGCCTCCTGCGCGAGGTCACCCTGCCAGGCGGCATAGTCGGCGTACTGCAAGGCATCGAAGGGTTCCAGAGAGGCGCCGCGCAACAGCTGCCCAAGCTCATCGGCCAGTTGCCGCAGGGCCTGTTCGTCGGCACTGGCCAGGGCCACGCCAAGCAGCAGCTGACCGGGGCACAGCGCAGCGACCAGCGGGTATTGCGCCAGGCCCTGGGCCACCCGATCGCGGGCCAGTTCCAGGCTATCGACCGCCAGCACCTGCAGGCTGGCCTGCGGGTGGATTTCCTGGGCCGGCAATTTCAGGCCGGGCACCTGCACATAGCGGGTACGCAGCACCTCGTGGCGCTCGCACAGGGTGCGCAGGGCCTGCTCCAGGGCCAGCAGGTTGAGCCCGGCGGGGGTTTCCATCAGCAGCCTGGCGGCCAGTGGCTGGCCCTGCCCGGCCTGGAGCACCAGCACCTGTTGCGCCGAGGCCTGGAAGATTTCTGCGGGGTTGCTGGCGGTCATGCTTGGACTCCTTGGCCCAGTGCCACTTCATGGCTCTTCAACGGAATGGCCATGGCGGTGAGGATTTTTCGCGGCCCGGTGTAACCGTTGCGCGCGTGGATGGTGAGGATGTTGTCGAGGATCACCACGTCGCCCTTCTGCCAGGGGAACTCGACCATGACGTCGCGGTAGATCTGCTGCAGGTGGCGAATGTGCGCCTCGGGGATCGGGCTGCCGTCGCCGTAGAAGGTGTTCTGCGGCAGGTCGTCGTCGGCGAACTCGGCGCGCAGGCTGTCGCGGATGCTTTCCGGCAGGGTCAGGGCGTTGAAGAAGGTGGCATGGTTGAACCACACCACTTCGCCGGTGCGCGGGTGGCGCACCATGGCCGGGCCTTTCTGCCGGGTGCGCAGGCGGTTGCCGGGCTTCCACTCCGGGGTGATGCCGATCTTCGCGCAGTAGGCCTCGACCTCGGCGCGGTCCTCGGTCTGGAACACCGTCTGCCACGGCAGGCCCATGCCGTCGCCGTAGTTGCGCACGTAGAGCACCCCGCCCTTGCGCTCGAACGCCTCGCGCACTTCAGGGTCGATGCGCGGCAGGATCAGCCGGGTGTCGCCGAACGGCGTCTCGCCACCGGTGGGCGACGGCAGGTCGCAGTAGAAGTACAGGTGCAGCGGGAACACCGGCGAGTAGGAGTGCTCGTTGTGCGGGAAGATCCGCTCGACGGCCGGGTAGTCGGTGGAGCTGTAGACATTCAGCGAACGGGTGATCTGGGTCCGTGGCGAGGCGCGGAACAGGTATTCCAGGGCACCGCCGGAGATCGCGTCGACGCACTGGTTGAACTCGTTGATGTCCTGCACCGCGAAGCCCCGGAACAGGATGGTGGCGTGCTGGTCGAGCTTGCGCTCGATCAGTTCGCGGTTCTGCCCGGCCCACTGCGCCAGGCCCACGCCCGGCACCCTCGGCGTGCACAGCAGCGGCAGGCTGCTGCCTTCGAACATCGGCGAGAATTCCACCAGGCTGTCCTGGTCCACGCTCAGACTCTTGCGCCGCCCCTTGGCCAGCATCGGTATGGCTTGCGCCTCGCTCTTGGACATTTCCCTCTCCCGTTCGGTGAAGTCGGCGGCCAGGCAGGCCGCCGACGATGACTGTGGCTACTGCAGCTCGACCCCGCGTGCGCGCCGGCGCATCGGGTGCTGGGCCTTGAGCTGCGCCTGGCGCGCCTCGGTGCGCGCCTGGGTGGCCGTGGCCTGGACCTGCGCGGCGTGGGCCAGCAACTCGGCCAGCGGCGCCTCGGGCTGGGCCAGCAAGCGCTCAAACACCCCTTGCAGCTGGGCGAACAGGTCGGCCATGTCGCTGGCGGCGAACAGGCTGGCGT
Source organism: Pseudomonas sp. MWU13-3659 (assembly GCF_023757525.1). Lineage (NCBI taxonomy): Bacteria > Pseudomonadati > Pseudomonadota > Gammaproteobacteria > Pseudomonadales > Pseudomonadaceae > Pseudomonas > Pseudomonas sp. MWU13-3659. The sequence goes on from NZ_JAMSHW010000003.1 coordinate 254,879, forward strand.
CGCACTTGAAGGCCGCGGTGAGGCGGTCGGCGCCGTTGACGAACTCGGCGATCAGGTCCAGCTCCGTGGCGCCCTGCCCGGCTTCCCGGCTGGTCACCTGCAGGCCTTGCGGCGCCTGCATCGGCAGGCTGCCTTCCTGGTAGATGAACTTGATCGCGAACAACGGCGAACGCCCGGCCTGGCGCGGCAAACGCAAGGCCTCGACCAAACGGTCGAAGGGCAGGTCCTGGTGATCGGACGCGCCGATCACCACGTCGCGGCAGCGTTCCAGCCACTGCGCGCCACTGGCCTGCTCGTCCAGCTCGAGCTGCAGTACCAGTTGGTTAACGAAGAAGCCGACCATTTCTTCAACCCCGGCGTGGTTGCGGTTGGCCACGTCGGTGCCCAGGCGCAGGCGGCGGCTGTCGCAACGCTGCGCCAGCACCAGCGAGAAGCCCGCCAGCAACAGCATGTACAGGGTCAGGCCGCGGGCCTTGGCGCAGGCGCGCAGGGCCTCGGCCAGGGGCGCCGGGAAGTCGAAGGCGTGCACCTGGCAGGTGCCACCGGCAACGCCCGGCTGGGCCGTGCCCGGCAGGCGCGTGAGGCGATGGTCGTCGCCCAGGGTGCGCTGCCAGTAGTCCAGCTGCCGGCGCAGCTGCCCGGCTTCCAGCCATTGCCGCTGCCACACGGCGAAGTCGAGATAAGCCAGGCCCGGCGCCGGCAGGCGCGCTGGCGTGGCGGTAACGGCGGCGTCGTAGAGGGCGACGAACTCGCGCAGCAGGATGCCGAACGACCAGTGGTCGGCGACGATATGGTGCAAGGTCACCAGCAGCAGGTGCTGGCGGTCGGCCTGACGCAGCAGGGCCACGCGCAGCAGCGGGCCGTTGACCAGGTCGAACGGCGCGCGGGCCTCGCGGTCCAGGGCCTCGGCCACGGCGGCTTCGCGCTGCGCCTCGGGCAGTTCGCGCAGGTCATGCAGGGCGAACGGCAGCGTCATGTCCGGCTGCACCTGCTGCCAGCTGTCGCCGCCCTCCTGGACGTAAGTGGTGCGCAGCACCGAATGACGCGCCAGCAGGGCCTGGAAGGCCTGGCGTACGGCCTCGGCATCCAGCTCGCCATCGAGCTGCAAGGCTCGCGGAATGTTGTACATCGAGCTGTGCGGTTCCAATTGCCAGAGGAACCACAGGCGCTGCTGGGCGAACGACAACGGCTGGCGCTGGCGCGGGTCGAGCGCTTGCAGCACAGGGGCCGGCGCGCCCTGCCCCGGCGCCTCGGCGCGCTCGACGGCGGCGGCGAACTGCGCCAGGTCGCGGGCCTCGAACAGCACCCGCAGCGGCAGGTCGAGCCCCAGGGCGTGGCGCACCCGGCTGATCACCTGGGTGGCCAGCAACGAGTGGCCGCCGAGGTCGAAGAAGTTGTCCTGCAAGCCAACTTCCGGCAGTTCCAGCACCTCGCACCACAGGCGCGCCAGCAGGCACTCCAGCTCGCTGCGCGGGGCCACATGGGCCTGTTGCAGCAGGCGGGTGTCGGGCTGCGGCAAGGCCTTGCGGTCGAGCTTGCCGTTGGGCGTCAGCGGCAACGCCGCCAGCACCTGCCAGTGGGCCGGCTGCATGTAGTCCGGCAGGTCGTCGGCCAACGCCGCACGCAGCCCTTCGCACAGCTGGGCCTGGGCCTCGCGCTCGGCCAGCGGCCCCTGGCGTGGCACCACGTAGGCCACCAGTTGCTGGCCAGATGGCCCCGGCACCGCGACCACCGCCGCCTCGGCGACCTCGTCCCGGGCCAGCAGGCGCGCCTCGATCTCGCCGGTCTCGACCCGGAAACCACGGATCTTGACCTGGTGATCGACCCGGCCGATGTACTCCATCTGGCCGTCGGCCAGGCGCCGCACCAGGTCGCCACTGCGGTACAGGCGCGCGCCCGGCGTGCTGGCGAACGGGTCGGGCACGAAGCGTTCGGCGGTCATCGAAGGCCGGGCGTGGTAGCCACGGGCCAGGGCGCAACCGCCGATATAGAGTTCGCCCACCAGGCCATCCCCTTGCAGCGCCAGGCCTTCGGCCAGCAGGTAGGCGCTGCGCCCGGCCACCGGCCGGCCGATCGGCGCGTAGGCCGAGGTGAAGCGGGTGCCGCCTTCGGCCTCCCACAGGAACGGCGTGATCACCGTCTCGGTGGGGCCGTAGCCGTTGACGATGTAGCGCGGCCGCAGTACCGCCTGGATTTGCTCGAAACCTTCACGCGGGAAGGCCTCGCCGGCCACGTTGAACGAACGCACCGACGACGCCCGCCCCTGGCCTGCGGCCAGCGCGGCCATCTGGCAGGCGTACTGGGTGGGGAAGTAGACCAGGCTGGCCTGCTCGCGCTCGATGACTTCCAGGGCCTGCTCGGTGCTCCACAGCCCCTCGCCGCGCAGGATGCAGCGGGCGCCGCTGATCAGCGGCAACAGCCACTGCTCGGTGCCCCAGTCGAAGTTCAGCGAGGCGAAGTGTAGGAAGCGGTCGGCGCTGTCGATGCGGTAGAAGCGCTGCATGGTCAGCAGGTGGCGCAGCAGCGCACCGTGTTCGAGCGCCACGCCCTTGGGGCGCCCGGTCGAACCGGAGGTGTACAGCAGGCACAGCAGGTTGTGGCCGTCGAGCGCCACTTGCGGCGCGCCTTGGTCATCGCCTGCGAAGGCCAACTGGTCGACCCGCAGCAACCGCGCGTGACGCCCGGCGAGCAGCGCCTCGCCACGGGCGTCGCCCAGCACCAGGGCCACGCCGCTGTCGTCGAGCATATAGCCCAGGCGCTCGGCGGGGTATTCAGGGTCCAGCGGCACATAGGCGCCACCGGCCTTGAGGATCGCCAGCAGGCCGACGATCAGCTCGGCGCCACGCGGCAGGGCGATACCGACCAGCACATCGGGGCCGACGCCTTCAGCCACCAGCCGGTGCGCCAGCTGGTTGGCCCGACCGTTCAGCCAGGCGTAGCTCAGCGACTGCCCGTCGGCGATCAGGGCAATAGCATCGGGCGTGCGCTGGGCCTGGGTTTCGATCAGCTGATGAAGCCAGGGCGATTGCTCCATGCCAGTGATAGCCGGCGGCATCGCCAGCAAGGCCTGGCGCGCAGCGCTCGGCACCGCTTCCAGCGCTGCCAGCACCTGCGCGTCACCTTCGATGAACTGCGCCAGCAGGCATTCGAGCTGGGCCGCCAGGGCTTCCACGGACTGGCCGGTGAAGGCCGCACGCAGGTAGCTGTAGTGCACTTCCAGGCGTTCGCCCAGGGTCACCGCCAGGGTCAGCGGGTAGTTGGTGCGCTCGAGGTTGCCGACATTGCCGAAGCGCACGCCGGCCTGGGCGGACTCGGCCAGCGCGGCGGACAGTGGGTAGTTCTCGAACACCAGCAGGGTGTCGAACAGCGCATCGCTGCCCTGCCCCGACCAGCGCTGGACCTCGTACAGCGGCGTGTGCTCGTGCTCGCGCAGGGCCAGGTTGATGCCCTGCACCTGCTGCAGCCAGTCGCCCAGGCGCTGGGCCAGGCCGGGCCGGGCGATTACCGGCAGGGTGTTGATGAACAGGCCGATCTGCTGCTCGATGCCCGGCAACTGCGCCGGGCGCCCCGCCACGGTGGCGCCGAATGCCACGCAGTCCTGGCCGGTGCAGCGCTGCAACAGCAGCAGCCAGGCGGCCTGCACCAGGGTATTGACCGTGACCTTCTGCTGCCGGGCGAAGGTGCCCAGGCGCTCGCTGAAGGCTGGAGTGAAGCGCTGGTAGTGGTCACCATGGCCGGCTTCGGCCTGTGGCGCGGGCCAGGCATGGGCGAGCCGGGTCGGGGTTTCCAGCGGCGCCAGCTGGCCACGCCAGAACGCCTCGCTGAGCGCCAGGTCCTGGCCTTGCAGCCACTGGATGTAGTCGCGGTAACGCCCCTGGGCCGGCGCTGGCGTTTGCCCGGCATAGCGCTGCAGCACCTCGCCCAGCAGGCGCGAATTGCTCCAGCCGTCGAGCAGCAGGTGGTGGCAGGTCTGGATCAGGTGGTGCCGATCCGGGCCGGTACGTACCAGGGTCAGGCGCAACAGCGGCGGGCAATGCAGGTCGAAGCCTGCGGCACGGTCTTCCCGGGCCAGCTGCGCCAGGGCCTGGTCGAGGTCGTCGTGGCCGCTCCAGTCCAGCTCGCGCCAGGGCAGCTCGGCCTGGCGCACCACCATCTGCAAGGGGCGCGGCAGCTCGCCCTGCCAGGCGAAACCGGTGCGCAGGATGGCATGGGCGTCCACTGCCTGTTGCCAGGCCTGGCGCAGGCGCTGCGGTTGCAGGCCGTCGACGTCCACGCGCATCTGGTTGATGTAGTCGCCACCGGCGGATTCGTAGAGCCCGTGGAACAGCATGCCCTGCTGCATCGGCGACAGCGGGTAGAGGTCCTCCAGCCGGGTGACCGGCAGCGGCAGCCCGGCCAGGCCTGCGCTGTCAAGGCCAGCCAGGGGGAAGTCCGAGGCACTGGCCTGGCCCGGCTCCTGGGCACAGCAGTGCGCCACCAGGGCGCGCAGTTCGGCACTGAAATCGTCGGCCAGGGCCTGGATACGTGCCGGCGCGAACATCTCGCGGCTGAAGCCCCAGCGCAGGGCCAGCTCGCCGCCGTACACCTGCCCTTCGACCGTCAGCCAGTTGGCCAGCGGCGCCCGTGGGTCCTGGGCCTGGCCGCCACTGGCGGTGGCGGGCCGCAACAGCGCCTGCGCGTCGAACTGGCGGTCGAACTGGCCCAGGTAGTTGAAGGTGACCCGGGGCTGCGGCAGCGCCGCCAGGGCCTGGCGCGTCGCGGCATCGCCCAGGTGACGCAGCAGGCCGTGGCCAAGGCCTTTGTCCGGCACCGCGCGCAGCTGCTCCTTGACCGCGACGATCGCCGCGCCCGGATCGTCGCCCGGTACCAGCAGCAAGGGGTGCAGGCTGGTGAACCAACCGATGCTGCGCGACAGGTCGAGGCCGTCGAACAGGTCCTCGCGGCCATGGCCCTCCAGCTCGATCAGCGCGCCGGGTGCCGCCGTCCAGCGGCACAGCACCCGGGCCAGGGCGGTCAGCAGCAGGTCGTTGACCTGGGTCCGGTAAGCTGCCGGGGCCACCTGCAGCAGTTCACGGGTGAGCTGTGCGTCGAAACGGCTCTCGATCTTCTGTTCGTGGCGGTTCTCCAGGGCACCGGCGCGGTTGTCGCAGGGCAGCTCGTCCACTGGCGCGGCCTGCAACTGTGCCTGCCACCACGGCAGTTGCTCGCTGAAACGCGGCAGTGCCTCGTGCAACTGGCGGGCCCAGGCCTGGTAGCTGCTGCCGCGCAGCGGCAGGCGCGCCGGCTGGCCGGCCAGCAGTTGGCGGTACAGCTGCTGCAAGTCGTCGAGCAGTACGCGCCAGGACACACCGTCGACCACCAGGTGATGCAGCACCAGCAGCAACTGTTGGCGGCCCTCGGGCAAGGTCAGCACCATCACCCGCAACAGCGGGCCGGCTGCGAGATCGAGGCTGCGCTGGGCCGCCTCGCAGTGGGCCAGGGCTTCGACGTCGTCCTGCGCCTGGCGCAGCCAGAGCACCTCGCCGGCCTGTTCGGCGTAGTGCTGGCGCCAGCCGTGCGCGCCTTCGACGAAGCGCAGGCGCAGGCTGTCATGGTATTCCAGCAAGTGCTCCAGCGCCCTGGCCAGCAGCTCGGCGTCCAACGGTGCCTGGGCGTCGAGCAGCAACGATTGGTTCCAATGCCCACGGGCCGGAATCGCCTGGTCGAAGAACCAGTGCTGGATCGGCGTCAACGGCACCTCGCCGCTGGCCGGCCCTTGCTCCACCCGCACCTGGGCCTGCCCGGCGACCTGGGCCAGGCCACGGATGGTCTGGAACTGGAAGATATCCTTGGGGGTCAGCGCCAGGCCCGCCTCGCGGGCGCGGCTAACCACCTGCATGGAGACGATCGAGTCGCCGCCCAGCTCGAAGAAGTTGTCCAGCGCGCCCACTTGCTCCAGCCCCAGCAGCGCCTGCCAGATCTGCGCCAGGGCCTGCTCGCGCGCGCCACTGGGTGGCACGTGCTCACGCTGCGCCTGCACCGCGTCCGGCGCCGGCAGGGCCTTGCGGTCGAGCTTGCCGTTGGGGGTCAGCGGCAGGCGCGCGAGGAACAGCATCGCGGCCGGCACCATGTAGTCGGGCAGGTGCTCGCCCAGGGCTGCGCGTAACGTGCCACGCAGGGCGTCCTGCGCGGCGGCATCCTCGGCCAGTTGGGCGTCGACCGGCACCACGTAGGCCACCAACTGACGGCCACTGGGCCCGTCCGGGGCCAGTACCGCGACCTCATGCACACTCGCCTGCGCCTGCAAGCGCGCCTCGATCTCGCCCAGTTCGATACGGAAACCACGCACCTTGACCTGGTGGTCGATGCGGCCGATGTACTCCAGCTCGCCGCCCTCGCGGTAGCGCACCAGGTCGCCCGTGCGGTACAGGCGGCCACCGTCGCCGGCGAACGGGTCGGGCACGAAGCGCTCGGCGGTCAGCGCCGGGCGCCCCAGGTAGCCACGGGTGATGCCGGCGCCGGCCAGGTACAACTCGGCGCCGCAACCCTGGGGCAGCGGTTGCAACTGGCTGTCCAGCAGGTAGGCGGCAGTGTGCGGCAGCGGACGGCCGATGCTGGCGCGCCCCCCGGCCTGGCGGCGGGTCCAGGTCGAATAGGTGGTGTCCTCGGAGGGGCCATACAGGTCGTAGACATGCTCAAGCCCCGGCAGCGCGTAAAGCTCATCGACCAGGCGCTGCTTGAGCGGCTCGCCGGCCAGGTTGACGATGCGCACGCTGACGGGCAGTTGCCCGCCACGCAGCAGCGCGGCGATCGCCGACGGCACGGTGTTGACCAGGCGCACCAGGTCGCGCGCCGGCAGCTCGGGGAGTTCCAGGGCGTTGCGCGCCAGGACGATGTAGCCACCCGCCGCCAGGGTGACGAACAGCTCCCACACCGACAGGTCGAAGCAGATCGAGGTGGACGCCAGCACGCCCTGGATATCCTCGTCGCGGTACACCTGGCGCGACCAGTGCAGCAAGGCCAGGACGTTGCGGTGGGCGATGGCCACGCCTTTCGGGCGGCCGGTGGAGCCGGAGGTGTAGATCACATAGGCCAGGTTCTGCGCCGAGGCGCGGTTGACCGGCGGCTCGGCCGGCCAGGCTTCAAGGGCCTGCTCGTCGCCGTCCACCAGCAACACCTGGCAACAGGCCTGCAACCCCAGGCGCTCGGCGACTTCGCCATCACTGAGTACCAGGCGCGCGGCACTGTCCTCGAGCATGTAGGCGACTCGCTCGGCGGGGTAATCCGGGTCCAGCGGCACATAGGCGCCACCGGCCTTGAACACCGCCAGCAGTGCCACCACCAGCTGCGGCGTGCGCGGCAGCGCTACCCCGACCCGCACCTCCGGCCCCACGCCGGCGGCGACCAGGCGCTGGGCCAGGCGGTTGGCCCAACGGTCGAGCTCGGCATGGCTGTAGCGGCGCTCACCGTGCACCAGCGCCAGGGCCTCAGGCCGTGCCTGGGCCTGCTGGGCGATGCACTGGTCGATGCGCGACAGGCTGTCGTAGCCGTCACCTGCCGGGTTCCACGCGTGCAACTGACGCGCAAGTTCCGCCTCGCCCAGCATCGGCAGCCGCGACACGGCCTGGCTCGGGTCGGCGACCATCGCCCGCAGCAGGTTGAGCCAGTGCTCGGCCATGCGCGCAATGGTCTCGGGGGCGAACAGTTCGTCGGCGTAGGTCAACGCCGCATGCAGCCGGCCGCCCTTCTCCCAGGTGTCCAGGCTCAGGTCGAACTGGGTGGTGCGCCCTTCCCACTCGATCACCCCGAAGCGAATGCCGGACTCGGTCTGCAGGGCCGTCAGGTCGGTGACCAGCGGCTGGTGGTTGTACATCACCTGGAACAGCGGGTTGTGCGCCAGGCTGCGCTCAAGCTTCAGCGCCTCGACCAGGCGTTCGAACGGCAGTTCCTGGTGCGCCTGGGCGCCCAGGGCGGTGTCGCGCACCTGGGCGATCAACTGCGCGACGGTGGTGTCCGCGTCCAGCTGGCAGCGCAGCACCTGGGTGTTGACGAAGAAGCCGATCAACCCTTCGACCTCGGCGCGGTTGCGGTTGGCGATGGGCACGCCGACGCGCAGGTCGGCCTGGCCGCTGTAGCGGTGCAGCAAGGCGTCGAACGCCGCCAGCAGGACCATGAACAGGCTGGCCTGGTGCTGCTGGGCGAAGCTGCGCAGTTGCTCGGCCAGTGCCGGGTCGATGGCGAAGCCATGGCGCGTGCCGCGATGGCTCGGTGTGGCCGGGCGCGGGAAGTCGATGGGCAGCTCCAGCACCGGGTGCTCGTCGCCCAGGGCCGCCTGCCAGTATTCCAGCTGGCGCTCCTGCTCGCCGGCCTCGAGCCAGGCGCGCTGCCACAGCGCGTAGTCGGCGTACTGCAACGGCAGCGGCGCCAGCGGCATGGCCTGGCGACGGGCAAAGGCGTCGTAGCAGCGGATGAACTCGTCGATCAGCACGTTCATCGACCAGCCATCGGAGACGATGTGGTGCAAGGTCAGCAGCAGCACATGGCGCTGCGCCTCCAGTTGCAACAGGCGCACCCGCCACAGCGGCCCCTGCTGCAGGTCGAACGGCTCGCGCGCCTGGGCCTGGGCGCGCTCGCGGACGGTGGCATCGCGGACTTCAGCGTTGAGCCCGCGCAAGTCCTCGAACACCACTTGCATGGGTTGTGTCGCCGGCACCTGCTGCAACCCGCGTTCGCCATCCAGATGGAACGCGCTGGACAGTGTCTGGTGGCGCTCGCCCAGGCACGTCAGGGCCCGCTCCATGGCCGCGCGGTCCAGCGGCCCGTCCAGCGCCACCGCGCCCGGCAAGTTGTAGGCCGCGCCCTCGGGCTCCAGTTGCCAGAGGAACCACATGCGCTGCTGGGCATAGGACGGCAGGCCGCGCTCGGGCGCCTGCACGTCGGCGACAAGGGGGAACTGGGCGAAATCGACCTGCTCCCGGGCCAGTGCCTGCAAGAAGATCCTGCGCTTTTGCGGCGGCAATTCAAGGAATCGGCGGGCAAGGTTGCGGGCGTCTTGTGCATTCATCGGCGGTCATCCGTAAAGAGGGGCAACGAGCGGGACAGCTCGGTCGTGCATGGGAAACGGATGGCAAGGAGGGAAAATTAACCAGCGCCGGCGCGGCCCGCCGGTCGCCTTGAAACATTTTCTTTCATTTAAACAGACGGGTTTCTCATTCTCATCCGTCCTATCTAATGCAGCCCTCCAGGTTGAGCCGTGACTCGACCCCACTATTCCCAGCAGAACGACCGATGGCCCGACAACCGAAAAAATCCAAGTCCAAACTGTGGTTCCTGGTGCACAGCTGGCTTGCCCTGCCGATCTGGTTCTTCGTCCTGATCGTCTGTTTCACCGGCATGCTCGCGGTGGTCAGCCAGGAGATCGTCTGGCTCGCCAACCCCGACGTGCGCGCCAGCAAGCCCGACGACACGGCCGAACGCCTGAGCTTCCAGCAGGTGCTCGACGCCCTGCACAAGGCCGAGCCGGACATGGCCGTGCGCTTTCTCAACCAGCCCGACGGCTCGCACTTCGCCCTCAACGCCGGGGTAACCTTCCCCGACGGCAGCTCGCCGACGCTGTACGTCAACCCCTACACCGGCGCCATCCAGGGCAAGAGCCCGAACTTCAACTTCGAGGCCTTCACCCGCGCCCTGCACGGCTGGTGGCTGGTGCCCTTCACCAACGGCTACAGCTGGGGCTGGTACCTGGTCTCGCTGCTGGGCCTGCCGCTGCTGGCCTCGCTGGTGACCGGGCTGGTGGTGTACAAGAAGTTCTGGAAGGGCTTCTTCAAGCTGCCCCGGCGCAGCCACGGCCCGCGCATCTTCTGGGGCGACCTGCACCGCCTGGTGGGCGTGTGGTCGATCTGGTTCGTCGCCACCATCTCGATCACCGGCACCTGGTTCCTGATCCAGGCGGTGCTGAAGGACAACCACATCAGCATTACCACCGAGCCCGTGGTGCCGGTCATCGCCCGCGAGCAGGTGCCGCTCACCGCGGACGGCTCGCCGGCCCCGCGCATCGACCTGGACGAGGCCACGCGCATCGCCCAGGGCAACATCCCAGGCCTCGAGGTGAGCTTCATCTCGGTGCCAGCCACCGCCTACAGCCATGTCAGCCTCGGTGGGCGCAGCTGGTACCCGCTGATGATCCAGACCGCCGCGGTCAACCCCTACACCCGAGCCGTCGACAGCCAGTTCCTGCTCGGCGACCGTTCGGCCCTGGAGTTCGTCACCGAATCCATGCGCCCGCTGCACACCGGCGACTTCGGCGGCCTGCCGATCAAGCTGATCTGGGCGTTCTTCGGCTTGCTGCTGTCGCTGATGGTGTTCAGCGGCCTGCTGATCTGGACCAAGCGCACCGCCCAGGCCACCGCCGCGGCGCTCAAGCGTGAGGAGCGCCCGCGCAAGGCGCGCGCGGCCAGCGTATTGGAGGTCAAGCCATGAACCAGGCCCAGGCACTACCGCCCAGCCCACTCAAGCGCTTCTGGCTGAAGTGGCGCTTCCACTTGAACATCCTGCTGCTGCTCATCCCCCTGGGTTTCATGCCCAAGTACTTCGCCGACGCCAGGCTGATCCGCGGCGACAGCGGCCTGGGCGCGAACCAGGTCGATGCCATCCAGGTCGGCCCCTACAGCCTGGACCTGGCCGAGCTGCGCGACGAGGCCCCGCGCGCCGATGGCCCGGCCGGCCACTTCAAGGTGTTCAACGCGGCCTTGTGCAAGGCCTGCATCGGCCCGGTCAAGGCCGTCTACCTGCGTATCGGCAAGCCGCGCAGCCTGCGCGCCGCCGGCACGCTGTTCTTCGGCGCGCCGTATCGCATGGGCACCTCGCTGCCGATTCCGCCGCGCACCCCGGCCGACGCGCAGATCTGGATCACCATCGAAGGCTGGGACGGCAGCATGCACCAGGGCTCGGTGGCCTTGGCCAAGGCATCGCCGGCCACCGCGGCCTGGCTCGAGAAACAAGGAGGCAAACCATGAAACACCTGATGCGCAGGCTCGCCCTGCCGCTGCTGCTGGGCACCGCGCTGCCGGCCCTGGCGCACAACCCGATGTGCGAATGCACCGAAACCGGCGAACAGATCACCTGCAAAGGCGGCTTCTCCGATGGCAGCGGCGCGCCCGGGGTGACCCTCGACGTGATCGGCTACGACGAGCAGGTGCTGGTGGCCAGCAAGCTGGGCGACGACTCCACCCTGACCTTCAAGCGCCCCGACGGCGAGTTCTATGTGCTGTTCGACGCCGGCCCCGGCCACGTGGTGGAAGTCGACCACGCCGACATCGGTGCGCCATGAGCCGCGCCCAGGTGGTGCGCCCGGCCGGCGCCGGGCATGAAACCCTGTATGTGCTGCTGGCCGCCGCGCTGATCCTGATCGTCGCCGCCACGGTGGTGAGCCTGCGCGGCGAACGCGAGGACGAAGTGGCCATCGCCGCCCACCAGCTCGATGCCCGGCGCGACCTCAACGCCGCCGAACAGGGCATCCACACCGACCTGTGGGTGGCCGTCGAGGAGATCCGCCTGTTGAGCGAGGAAGCCGGCACCGCGCCCTCCGTCGAGGCGCTGGCCGAAGAAGGCCTGCCGCCCTTCATCGCCGACGCCAGCCAGCAGAGCCGTGGCCAGCACCAGTGGTCGAAGCTCGACAGCGGCGCCTACCTCGGCCGCAGCCAGGACGCCCAGGTGGCCGGCAGTTTCCTGCTGATCCCGGCGCAGGCCGAAGGCGCCCAGCCCGATATCTGGCTGCGCCGCGACAGCAGTGCCCTGGCCCCCGACGACCTGGGCCGCGACGCCCTGATCGCCGCTGGCTGGCAGCAGGTCGTCACCCACTACGACGCCGGGGTCACCCGCCAACACCGTCACTGAACCGAAGGACTCGCCCATGCTCCGCTCCGCCCTCCGCGCCCTGGCGCTGCTAGCTTGCGCCCTGCCGGCCCTGGCCCTTGCCGACAACGGCAAGCCCCTGCGCATCGGTATCACCCTGCACCCGTACTACAGCTACGTGAGCAATATCGTCGGCGACAAGGCCGAGGTGGTGCCGCTGATCCCGGCCGGCTTCAACCCCCACGCCTACGAGCCGCGCGCCGAGGACATCAAGCGCATCGGCAGCCTGGACGTGATCGTGCTCAACGGCGTGGGCCACGACGACTTCGCCGACCGCATGATCGCCGCCAGCGAGAAGCCCGACATCAAGACCATCGAGTCCAACGCCAACGTGCCGCTGCTGGCCGCCACCGGCATCGCCGCCCGCGGCGCCGGCAAGGTGGTCAACCCGCACACCTTCCTGTCGATCAGCGCCACCATCGCCCAGGTCAACAACATCGCCCGCGAACTGGGCAAGCTCGACCCGGACAACGCCAAGTTCTACACCCAGAACGCCCGCGCCTACGCCAAGCGCCTGCGCGCCCTGCGTGCAGAGGCCCTGGCCAAGGTCACCCAGGCGCCGGACGCGACCTTCCGCGTCGCCACCATCCACGCCGCCTATGACTACCTGGTGCGTGACTTCGGCCTGGAAGTCACTGCGGTGGTGGAACCGGCCCACGGCATCGAACCCAGCCCGGCGCAGTTGAAGAAGACCATCGACCAGCTCAAGGCGCTGGACGTGAAGGTGATCTTCTCGGAGATGGACTTCCCGTCCGCCTACGTCGACACCATCCACCGTGAGTCCGGTGTGCGCATCTACCCGCTCACGCATATCTCCTATGGCGAGTACACCAAGGAGAAGTACGAGGTGGAGATGAAGCGCAACCTCGACACCGTGGTCCAGGCCATCCAGGAGAACCGCGCGTGACCGCCGCCGCCCACCTCACGGCCGCCAGCGGGCCGCGCATCGACTTCGCCGGCATCGACCTCACCCTCGGCCGCACGCGCATCCTCGACCAGGTGCGTTTCAGCGTCGCGTCCGGCAGCGTGCACGCCATCGTCGGCCCCAACGGCGGCGGCAAGAGTTCGTTGATCAAGACCCTGCTCGGGCAGATGCCGCACCAGGGCCAGCTGACCCTGCACTGGCCGGGTGAACGCGAGGTGATCGGCTACGTGCCCCAGGCCCTGGAGTTCGACCGTGGCCTGCCAATGACCGTCGATGACTTCATGGCCGCCATGTGCCAGCGGCGCCCGGCGTTCCTCGGCCTGTCCCGGCGCGTACGGCCGGCCATCGACGCGGCGCTGGCGCGGGTGGGCATGCTCGACAAACGCAAGCGGCGCATGGGCGCCCTGTCCGGCGGCGAGCGCCAGCGGGTGCTGCTGGCCCAGGGGCTGATCCCTGAGCCGCAGTTGCTGGTGCTCGATGAACCGATGTCGGCCCTCGACGAGGCCGGCATCCAGGTGTTCGAGCAACTGCTGCACGCCTGGCGCCAGGCCGGCACCACCGTGCTGTGGATCGAGCACGACCTGGAAGCGGTGCTGCGCCTGGCCGACCGGGTCACCGGGCTGAACCGCCAGGTGCTGTTCGACGCCCCACCGGCCCAGGCCCTGACGCCCGAGCGTCTACTCGGGCTGTTCTCCGTCCACCCGCGCAGCGAGGGCCTTGCCCGATGAGTTTCGACACCTTCCGCGAAACGGTCCAGGCATGGGCCAGCGCAGGCTACCTGCCGGAGGCGCTGGCCTACGGCTTCGTGGTCAACGCCCTGCTCGCCGGCCTGATGATCGGCCCGGTGCTCGGCGGGCTGGGCACCCTGGTGGTGGTCAAGCGCTTCGCCTTCTTCTCCGAGGCGGTGGGCCATGCCGCGCTCACGGGCGTGGCCATCGGCATCCTGCTGGGTGAACCCTACACCGGCCCGTATGGCAGCCTGTTCGGCTACTGCCTGCTGTTCGGCATCCTGCTCAACTTCCTGCGCAACCGCACCGGGCTGTCGCCGGATACGCTGATCGGCGTGTTCCTCTCGGTGTCCCTGGCGCTGGGCGCGAGCCTGCTGCTGATGCTGGCCGGCAAGATCAATGTGCACATCCTCGAGAACGTGCTGTTCGGCTCGGTGCTCACCGTCAGCGGCCACGACCTGCTGGTGCTGGGCATCGTCGCGGTGCTGGTGCTGGCCCTGGCCCTGCCGCTGTACAACCGCATCATGCTGGCCAGTTTCAACCCGCAGTTGGCGGCAGTGCGCGGGGTGGCGGTGAAGACCCTGGACTACCTGTTCGTGGTGCTGGTGACCCTGGTGACCGTGGCCTCGGTGAAGGTGATCGGGGCGATCCTGGTGGGTGCCCTGCTGGTGATCCCGGCCGCCGCGGCGCGGCTGGTCAGCCAGTCGCTGAAGGGGTTCTTCTTCGTCTCGGTGCTTATCGCCACCCTGAGCACGCTGCTGGGTATCCTGCTGCCGATGGTCTTCGACCTGCCGGTGCCCTCGGGCGCGGCGATCATCCTGGTGGCCGGGATCTGCTTCGCCCTCGCCGCCCTGGCCCGTGCCCTCGTCCCCCGCCTGCAAGGAAACCCGGCATGACCCTCAAGCACCTGACCCTGGCCGCGCTTCTGGCCGGCCTGCCCACCCTGTCCAGCGCCACCCAGGTGCTGACCACCCTGCCGGTGACCCACAGCCTGGCACTCAGCCTGCTCGATGGCACCGCAGTGAAACTCGAACGCGCCGCGCCGGCCAGCCTGCCTGCCAGCCGCCAGCCGTCGTACTTCAGCGGCCGTGGCGGCGCCAGCCTGCACAAGGCCGCGCAACAGGCCGACGCGGTGATCGGCGTGCGCTCGATCTGGCGCGACGACCCGCTCTACCCGATGGCCCGGCGCAGCAATATCCGCATCGTCGAGATCGACGCGGCGCGGCCGGTGGACGGCGCGCTGCCCGGTATCGCGGTCAAGGGCGAGGAGGCGTTCGGCGCCTACCCCTGGCTCAACCCGACCAACCTCGGGCGCATGGCCGACGTGGTGGCCAACGACCTGGAGCGCCTGGCGCCCGCCGACAAGGCGAAGATCCAGGCCAACCTGGCCGGCCTCAAGCGGCAGATGCTGGAACTGACCGCCAGCAGCCAGGCGCGCCTGGCCGAGGTGGACAACCTCAGCGTGGTCAGCCTGTCCGAGCGGCTGGGCTACCTGGCCAGCGGGTTGAACCTCGACGTGGTCGAGCAGCCGTTGCCGGCGGACGACCGCTGGGATGATGCGGCGCTCAAGGCGTTGAGTGACAACCTCAAGGCCCAGGATGTGGCGCTGGTGCTGCACCACCGCCAGCCGGACGCCAAGGTGGCCGAGGCGATCCAGGCGGCCGGAGTGAAGCTGGTGGTGGTCGAGAGCGATCCGGAAGATACCGTGGCGGGGCTCAAGGCCAGTGTCGAACAGGTGATCCAGGCGTTGGTGCAGGGCTGATTGCACCGGCCCATTCGCCGGCAAGCCGGCTCCTACCTCGATCCAGGTAGGAGCCGGCTTGCCGGCGAACCGCCCTACCGCCGACTGAAGGCCAGGCGCACGGCAAACAACACGAACACCACCCCGGTCACCCGATCCATCCACTTCACCACCCGCCCCTGGCGCAGCGCTGCGGCCAACGGCTGGGTCGCGGCGATCAGCGCCACCGCCCAGAGCAACCCGAGCAGCACATGGATGCCGACCAGGCCAAAGGTCCACGGCACCAGCGCCTGCCCCTGGGGAATGAACTGCGGCAGGAACGACACGTAGAAGATCCCCACCTTGGGGTTGAGCAGGTTGCCCAGCAGGCCCTTGACGAACCCGTTGGCGCCCGGCTTGCCCTGGGCATCGGCGCTGGCCACCGACTGGCGCGGGCGCAGCAGCATGTTCAGGCCCAGGTACGCCAGGTAGGCGGCGCCGCAGTACTTGAGTACGTCATAGGCCAGCGTCGATACCGCGATCAATGCCCCCAGCCCGAAGGCCACCGCCGCGCCCCACAGCAGGCAGCCGGCATTGATACCGAGCGCTGCGCGCAGGGCTTGCCGGCGATTTTCCACGGCGGCGGTGCGCAGGATCAGCGCGGTGTCCAGGCCCGGGGTGATGGTGAGCAGGGTCGCAGCCAGGGTGAAGGCGACCAGGTTGTCGGCGAAGGGCATGGCGGGGTGGCCTCGGCTGGGGGATGGTGAACGTTAGCAGGTTCGCCGGAAGAGTTGCAGCGTCTATCAGATCGAGCGCCGCAAGGCCGCTCCTACATCTGTTTCGGGCGATTTACTCCAGTAACAGAGGCGGTGTCCGCCTGTAGGAGCGGATTCATCCGCGATGCGCCGCGCCAGCGGCGCTCGATCTCAAAGGCGCTACAACTCCCCCGCGAACACCTGGCCACACCGCCCAATCAGCTCACGCAACCAACGGTGCCCCGGATCACGATGCACCCGCTCCGGCCACAGCATCAGCATCTCGAACCCCGCGACCGCCAGCGGCGCCTCGACCACCTTGAGCCGGGCATCACCGGCCACCAGGCGCTCAGGCACCATCGCCACCAGGTCGCTGCCCGCCAGTATCGAAGCCAGCAGCATGAAATGCGGCACCGACAGCACCACCTTGCGCGCCAGCCCCTGCTCGGCCAGCGCCGCATCGGTCGGCCCGGCAAACCCACCACCATCGGGCGAAACGATCACCTGTTCCAGCGCGCAGAACTGCGCCACGCTTGGCCGGCGCTTCAAACGCGGGTGATCGACACGCCCGGCCAACACATAGCGTTCACGGAACAACGAACGCTTGCGCAACCCGGCCGGTGCCTGCTCGGCGATATGAAAGGCCAGGTCGATCTCGCCCTGCTCGGCCTGGCGCAACAAGGTGCCGGGCACCAGGTCGAGCACCGCCAGGCGCGTGCCCGGCGCCTCGCTGCGCAAGGTGGCCAAGGCCGGTTGCAGCAAGGTCGAGGCGCTGTAGTCGGTAGCGGCCACGCGCCAGGTCTGGCGGGCCTGGGCCGGGTCGAACGGTGTGGCTGGCGCGATGGCCTGGTGCAGCGCCTCCAGCGCCTGGCGCAGCGGCGCGCGCAGGGCTTCGGCACGGGCCGTGGGCCGCATGCCGCGTGGGCCGGGCAGCAGCAACGGGTCGTCAAGCAGCTCGCGCAGGCGCGCCAGCTGCACGCTCACCGTCGGCTGCGCCAGGTGCAGGCGCTCGGCAGCACGGGTCACATTGTGTTCGGTGAGCAAGGCGTCGAGGGTGACCAACAGGTTGAGATCAAGGCGCCGCAGATCATTGTGCATGGCAATACCTGGCATATCAGACATTCATTTCAACTATACCTCGATGCAGCCCATGATGCGGCCATCCCCCTTCAACGGAGCCTCACCATGAATGTGCTGATTGTCCACGCCCACCCCGAACCCCGCTCCCTCAACGGCGCCCTCAAGGACCATGCGGTGCGCTACCTGCAACGCCAGGGCCACAGTGTCCAAGTCTCCGACCTGCACGCCATGGGTTTCAAGGCCGTGCTCGACGCCGCCGACAACACCGCCTTGCCAGCGGGCGAGGCGTTCCAGCCTTCGGAGCATTCGCGCCAGGCCTTCGCCAACGGTACGCAGAGCGCCGATATCACCCTCGAGCAGGAAAAGCTGCGTTGGGCCGACGTGCTGATCCTGCAGTTCCCACTGTGGTGGTTCGGCCTGCCGGCGATCCTCAAGGGCTGGGTCGAGCGGGTGTACGCCTATGGGTTCGCCTATGGCGTGGGCGAGCACTCCGACCAGCACTGGGGCGACCGCTACGGCGAGGGCAGCTTCGCCGGCAAGCGCGCCATGCTGATGGTCACCACCGGCGGCTGGGCCTCGCACTATGCGCCAAGGGGCATCAACGGCCCGCTGGACGACATCCTCTTCCCCATCCAGCACGGCATCTTGTTCTACCCCGGCTTCGAGGTGCTGCCACCCTTCGTCATCCACCGCGCCGGCCGCGTCGACGCCACCGCCTTCGCCGCCGCGTGCACGGCACTGGAGCAGCGCCTGGACGGCTTGTGGCACGACGCCCCGATCCCGTTCCGCCGGCAGAACGGCGGCGACTACCTGATCCCGGCGCTGACCCTGCGCGAAGACCTCGCCCCCGGCAAGCAAGGGCTCGGTATCCACCTGCAAAGCTGATAGCCTTGGGCGGTCCCTGCCGCTTCGGACTGCCCATGGCCAACCACAAGATCGAGATCCGCCGCCGCAACATCGAGAAGATCCTGCTTGCCGCCGAGCAGGTGTTCGCCGAAAAAGGCTATGGCGGCACGTCCATGGGCGATATCGCGGAGCTGGCGCAACTGCCGCGCTCCAACCTGCATTACTACTTCAGCACCAAGGACGAGCTGTACCGCGCGGTGCTGCAGGACCTGCTGGACGTGTGGAAGCAGGACGCGCTGTGCTTCGAGCGCTTCGACGACCCGCGCGTGGTGCTGACCAGCTACATCCGCGCCAAGATGGGCCACTCGCGCTCGCGGCCGCTGGGCTCGAAGATCTGGGCCGAAGAAATGCTGCACGGTGCGCCGCTGCTGGGAGCAAGCCTGGATGAATCGCTGGTGCCCTGGGCCAAGCTAAAGGAATCGAAGATCCGTGCCTGGGTTGAAGACCAGCGCATCCTGCCGATCGAACCTTCGGCGTTGCTCTACATGATCTGGGCCTCGACCCAGCACTATGCCGACTTCGGCTACCAGGTGACGTTGCTCAACGGCGGCGAAGCGCTGTCGGATGCGGCGTTCGAAAGCGCGGTGCAGACGGTGACCGGTGTCATCCTGCGCGGGATCGGGCTGGAGCCCTGAACCGCCCGCTCAGCAACCCAGGTGCTCGCAGAGAAAATCGATGAACACCCGCGTGCGCTGTGGCAAGTGGCTGCCATTCGGGTACACCACGCTGATCGGCTGCTTCGGCAGGCTGTAGTCGGGCAGCACCCGCTGCAAGCTGCCAGTGGCCAGGTCCTGCTCGATCAACCAGGCCGGCAGCACGGCGACACCCAGGGAGGCCAGGGCCATTGCCCGGACGCCCTGCGCGGCGTTGGACTGGTAGGCCGCAACGCCCCCCACACTCACGTTTTCGCCGTCGACCGACTGCAGCGTCCAGCGCGTCGGGGTGTGCAGGTTGCTGTTGGCGATCCAGGGCACGCCCGCCAGGTCATCGGGTTGGCTGAGCGTGTGCCGGGCGAGAAAGTCCGGCGAGGCGACCAGCACGATGGCGTAGTCACCCAGCGTGCGGCTGCGCAGGTTCGAGTCCGGCAGCGTGCCGAGGCGCACCACCAGGTCGAGCCGTTCTGCGATCAGGTCGCTGAGGGAGGAGTCGGTTTCATAGCTGAGCGACAGCGCCGGGTAACGCGCGGCGAACGCCGGCAGCAGCGGCAGGATGAAGCGCTCGCCATATTCGGCGGTGGTGCTGATGCGCAGGCGCCCCGCCACGCCGTTGTGCCGCTGCATGACGTTGTCGAAGGCGCTTTCGACATCGCTGACGATCACCTTGAAGTCGTCGTAGAACGCCTGGCCGGACTCGGTCAGGGCGATGGCGCGGGTGCTGCGCAGCAGCAGGGTCACCGCCAGCGCTTGTTCCAATGCCTTGATGTGCTGGCTGACCATGGCCTTGCTGATGCCCAGGGTGTCGGCGGCCTTGGTGAACGAGCCGGCATCAACCACGGCGAGGAATGTCTGCACCCGGTTGAGCTGGGTGTGAAGGGCCGTGCGCGGCATTGTTCAGTTCCATCAAACAGAGTTTCAAGGGTAGCGACATCGACGGAGAGCGTCCATGCCACCTAGGCTGCGCGCCGAACAAGGAGTGGCGATGACCTACCGATACCGCGTGGCGACTGTTTTCCTGATGGGGTTCTTCATCGACTGCATCAATATCTTCATGCCGGCCGTGGCCCTGCCACGGATCACGGCCGAATTCGCCATCGCCAGCGCCAACAGTGCCTGGGTGGGCAACGCCTACATCCTCGGGCTGACGCTGGTGATGCCGGTCAGCACCTGGCTGGCGAGCCGCTGGGGTGCGCGGCGCTTGTTGGCGCTGTCGATGCTGGCGTTCGCCGTGGCCGCCTGGGGCTGTGGCCAGGCCGATTCGTTCTCGGCGTTGGTTGCCTGGCGCTTCGCCCAGGGCTTGGCGGGCGGCCTGCTGATCCCGGTGGGCCAGGCACTGACCTTCAACCTGTTCCAGGGCCCGCAGCGCGCCCGCGTTTCGACGCTGGTGATGGCGGTGGCGCTGATCGCACCGGCGCTGTCGCCCACCTTGGGTGGGCTGATCGTCGATGGCGGCAACTGGCCCTGGGTATTCCAGGCGAACATCCCCCTCGCGCTGCTGACGGCCGGGCTGGCCTGGTGGTGGATTCGCCAGGCGCCCGGCACAGCGGTACCACGCCCCGACTTCAACGGGCTACTGCTGGTCAGCGGCGCCCTCGCCTGCCTGCTGCTGGGCCTGTCGCTGTACGGTGCCGGTCATCCGGCCTGGGTGGCGCTGGCATGCCTGGCGGCGGGATTGTCGTGTGCGTTGTTGTACCAGCGCCACTACCAGCGCTCGCGGCACGGCATCGTCGAACTGAAGCTGCTGGCCAACGCACGGTTGCAGGTATCGATGCTGGTCTACCACGCGATCCCAGGCGTGTTCACCGGGGTGAACCTGCTGAACATCTTCTATTTGCAGGAAGTGTTGGGCCTGAGTGCCCGGGCCACCGGGATGTTCATGATCGTCTACGCCGTTGGCGCCCTCGCCGCCATGCTGCTGGTCGGTCGTGTCTACAACCAGGTCGGGGCGCGGCGCTTGTTGCTGCTCGGGATGCTCCTGCACAGCCTGGGTGTCGCCCTGCTCGTCTTGGTCGACAGCACCACCGATACCCCCCTGCTGATCGCTGCCTATGGCCTGATGGGCATCGGCGGCGGCCTTGGCGCCAACACCGCGCAGGCCACCGCACTGATCGATTTCACTGGCGAGCGGACCCACCAGGCGAGCGTGCTGTGGAATCTCAACCGGCAGATGGTGTTCAGCCTCGGCGCGGCGCTGTTGCTGATGACCTTCAACCTGCTGCCGCCTGCAAGTGCCTACCACCTGACCTTCGCCCTGGCTGCACTGCTCGGGCTGCTGCCCCTCACACGACTACGCACATTACCCCAGGAGCCTATCCAAGATGTCCGATAACACCCTTGCCCGTGCAGCACACAGCGTCCATCACGTCCACGTGCTGATCCAGGAAGTCTTCACCCGCCCGGCTGCCGAGACCCAGGCAACGCTTGAAGCGTTGATGGCAGTGTTTGCCGATGACTTCAGCATGGTCGGCACGGCGGGCAGCGTGTTTGATCGCCAGCAGGTGGAGCAGTTGTTCCACCGCGTGGCCGGTGCCCGGCCGGGGCTTGAGATCGTCGTCGGCGATGTGCGGGTGGTCTGGCAGGCGGGGAACAATGTGGCCGTGCGCTACAAGGAGACCCATCGTTTGCTGGGGGTGGAGCAGGCCCGCTGGTCATTGGCGATCATCGAGTGCAGCGATCAAGCCGTGACCTGGCACTGCCTGCACGAAACAGCAATACCACACTGACCTGGCGCCTCCTGTAGGAGCCGGCTTTGCCGGCGAACACCGGCAAGGCCGGTGCCAGGCACCACGCGTCCACGACATCGCCATGCAGGTCAATCTCGAATCGTGTCGGCCAGGTGAAGGTACAACCTCATCGCAGCATCCTTAGGCGTTCCTTTCAGATCCCCCCAGCCCCCCCTCTTGATTTCCTCCTCATTGCTATTGCGACCTGCGAACTCATGATCACCCACCTTGGCATCACTGTAGTCACCATAAGTTGCCTGTTTATAAAGCTTCCAGAGCATCACCCGAGTTTCTAACGGTGGGCTCGTGCGAAGTTGGTTCATCTTGCGCTTGGCTTCCTGGAAGCTTGCCTCTAGATCGTTGCCCATCATGACGCTCCTCGCTTGTGGCTGTAACCAAAGGAGCGCACTGCCTGTGACACCGGAGCCACTTCCATTGGAGAGTCCTCCGGAGCCCCTTCGACGCCCCACGCAAGCAGACTGATTGCATTCCCGTGGAGCGTCTACTGACAGAATTGCCAGGTACCGATCCCCTCCTGCTCAACCCGCCTCACGATAGGGATTGCGCGGATCCTGGGTCCAGTTCAGGTACGGCTTGCCGGTGTCCTGCGCGACCATCTCGATGCAGCTTTCCACCGGGCAGGTGATCTGGCACAGGTTGCAGCCCACGCATTCCTCCTCGATCACGCTGTAGACATGAGTGCCGTCATCCTTGAGGGTACTGGCGATAGCCTGGTGCGAGGTGTCCTCGCAGGCGATATGGCAACGCCCGCAACCGATGCACGCGGCCTGGTCGATCTGCGCCACCGACTTGTAGTTCATGTCCAGGTACTTCCAGTCGGTGGTGTGGCCCACGGCCTGGCCACGGAAGGCGTCGAGGTTGGCGTGCCCGTGCTGGTCCATCCAGCGCGCCAGGCCGTCCTTCATGTCGTCGACGATACGGAAGCCATGCAGCATCGCCGCCGTGCACACCTGCACCGCGCCACTGCCCAGGGCGATGAACTCCGCCGCGTCGCGCCAGGTGCCGATGCCGCCAATGCCGCAGATGGGCAGGCCACGGGTCTCGGGGTCGCGGGCGATCTCGGCGACCATGTTCAGGGCGATGGGTTTGACCGCCGACCCGCAGTAGCCGCCGTGGGTGCTCTGGTCGCCGACGATGGGGTGGGCGACCATGCGGTCCAGGTCGACGCTGGTGATCGAGTTGATGGTGTTGATCAGCGACACCGCGTCGGCCCCGCCGCGATGGGCGGCGCGCGCCGACTGGCGGATATCGGTGATGTTGGGGGTGAGCTTGACGATCACCGGCAGCGAACAGTGGGCCTTGCACCAGCGGGTGACCATCTCCACATACTCCGGCACCTGGCCGACCGCGGCGCCCATGCCGCGCTCGGGCATGCCGTGGGGGCAACCGAAGTTGAGCTCGATGCCGTCGGCGCCGGTGGCCTCCACCAGCGGCAGGATGAACTTCCAGGATTCCTCCACGCACGGCACCATCAGCGACACGATCAGCGCACGGTCGGGCCAGTCCTTCTTCACCTGGGTGATCTCGCGCAGGTTGATCTCCAGTGAACGGTCGGTGATCAGCTCGATGTTGTTGATGCCCTGCACCTGGCGGTTGGCGCCGTAGTGCGCTGAGTAGCGCGACGACACGTTGACTGCCGCCGGGTCCTCGCCCAGGGTTTTCCAGACCACCCCGCCCCACCCGGCCTCGAAGGCGCGGACCACGTTGTAGGCCTTGTCGGTGGGCGGCGCGGAGGCCAGCCAGAACGGGTTGGGCGCCTTGATGCCGGCAAACACGATAGACAGGTCGGCCATTTACGCAGCCTCCACATTGAGCATGAGTTGGGCATGGATGGCTTCGGCGGCCAGCTTGCCATGTTGCACGGCCTGGACGGTGAGGTCCTGGCCCAGGGCGGTGCAGTCGCCACCGGCGTAGATGCCCGGCAGGCTGGTGCGCATCTGTTCATCGACGCGAATGCGCTCGCCGTCGCGGGCCAGTTGCGCGGCCAGCGGGTCGCCGAGGCTTGCGTCGTCGAAGCGTTGGCCGATGGCCTTGAAGATCGCGTCGGCGGCCAACTCGAAAGCCTCGTCCGTATCCTTCAGGCGGCCATCGACCCGTTGCGTGCGCACAAAACGCATGCCGCGCACGCGGCCCTGGTCATCGAGCAGCACGGCATCGGGGCGCGCCCAGGTGTGCAGGCGCACCTGGTTGTGCTTGGCAATCTCCTGCTCGTGGCCGGTGGCGCCCATGTCGACCTCGCCACGTCGGTACACCAGGTTGACGTCGCGGGCGCCCAGGCGGCTCATCTGCACGGCCATGTCGATGGCGGTGTTGCCGGCGCCGATCACCAGGCAGCGGTCGGCCAATGGCAGCTGGCTCAGGTCATCGGCCTGGCGCAGTTCGCGGATGTATTCGGTGGCGGCCAGCAGGCCGGGGGCCTCCTCGTCCGGCAACCCCAGTTGCCGCACCGCGTTCAGGCCAATGCCGAGGAACACGGCGTCGTACTGACTGTGCAGCTCGCCCAGCGCGAGGTTGTCGCCCAGGCGCTGGCCATGGCGGATTTCGATGCCGCCGATGCCCAGCAGGAACTCGACTTCGCGCTGGGCGTAGTCGTCCACCAGCTTGTAGCGGGCGATGCCGTATTCGTTGAGGCCACCCGCCTTCTCCCGCGCCTCGAACACCACCACGTCATGGCCATGCATGGCCAGGCGGTGGGCGCAGGACAGCCCCGCAGGCCCGGCGCCGACCACGGCGATGCGCTTGCCGGTGGCGGGCGCGCGCTTGAAGGGGTGTTCGCTGAACTGGGCGTTGTCCAAGGCGTAGCGTTGCAGTTGGCCGATCAGCACCGGCGCGCACTCCTGGGCATTGTTGCGCACGCAGGCTTGCTGGCAGAGGATCTCGGTCGGGCACACCCGGGCGCAACTGCCGCCGAGGATGTTGGCCGAGAGGATGCGCTCGGCGGCGCCTTGCAGGTTCTCGTCGCTGATGCGGTGGATGAACGAGGGGATGTCGATGTCGCTGGGGCAAGCGTTGACGCAGGGCGCGTCATAGCAGTACAGGCAGCGCGCGCTTTCGAGGGCGGCCTGGCGGGCGGTGAGCGGGGGCGCGAGGTCGGTGAAGCGCTCGGCCAGCTGGTCGGCGCCGGCACGGGGGCGCGGCAAATGGTTCAGGGCGTCGATCACGGTGGGTAGCCTCTCTGTTTTTATGGGCTCAGGCGGTGGTCATGCGCCTGGCTGCTTCAGGGAATGGCGGTCAACAGGAGCATCTTGCGTTGTTTTCTGGGGGCGCCTTGCGCCCCTTTCGCGGCACAAGGCCGCTCCTACAGGGGGCCGCGTTCTGCTGTAGGAGCGGCCTTGTGCCGCGAAAGGGCTGCGAAGCAGCCCCAGGGCCTCAGCGCTGGACCGGCGTCGGCCGCTGGTGTTCGGCCCGGCGCTCCAGCACCTCGTACACCGAGGGATACGCCGGCCGCTCCACATAGCGCCCCGCCCCCGGCTCGGCGCGCAGGTCGCCATCGGCCCAGAGCACCTTGCCCTGGCTGATGGTGTGGCTGGGGATGCCGCGCACGGTGCGGCCTTCGAAGATGTTGAAGTCGACCCGCTGGTGGTGGGTCTGGGCCGAGATGGTCCGCGTGCCCTGCGGGTCCCACAGCACCAGGTCGGCGTCGGCGCCGACGCGGATGGCGCCCTTGCGTGGGAACAGGTTGAAGATCTTCGCGGTGTTGGTGGAGGTCAGCGCGACGAACTCGTGCATCGACAGGCGCCCGCTGTTCACCCCGGCGTCCCACAGCACTGCCATGCGGTCCTCAATGCCGGCGGTGCCGTTGGGGATGCGGCTGAAGTCATCGCGGCCCATGGCTTTCTGCTCGGCGCAGAAGCAGCAGTGGTCGGTGGCGGTGGTGTGCAGGTTGCCCGACTGCAAGCCGCGCCACAGCGCCTCCTGGTGCTCGCGCGGGCGGAACGGCGGGCTCATCACGTAGCCGGCGGCGGTGGCCCAGTCCGGATCACGGTACACGCTGTCGTCGAGCAGCAAGTGGCCGGGCAGCACCTCGCCGTACACCGGCTGGCCCTTGGCCCGGGCATAGCTGATCTCGTCCAGCGCCTCGCGGCTGGACACATGCACCAGGTACAGCGGCGTGCCCAGCGTCTCGGCGATGCGAATGGCGCGGCTGGCGGCCTCGCCTTCGACCTGAGAGGGGCGCGACAGCGGGTGCGCCTCCGGCCCGGTCAGCCCCTGGGCCAGCAGCTTGCGCTGCAGGTGATAGACCAGCTCGCCGTTCTCGGCGTGCACGGTGGGCACCGCGCCCAGTTGCAAGCAACGCTCGAAACTGGCGACCAGGGTGTCGTCGGCGGCCATGATCGCGTTCTTGTAAGCCATGAAGTGCTTGAAGCTGTTCACCCCATGCTTGGCCACCAGCTCGCCCATCTCTTCGGCGACCTGCTCGCTCCACCAGGTGATGGCGACGTGAAAGCCGTAGTCGCTGGCGCTCTTCTGCGCCCAGCCGCGCCAGGTGTGGAAGGCGTCGAGCAGCGATTGCTGCGGGTTGGGGATGACGAAGTCGATGATCGAGGTGGTGCCCCCGGCCAGGCCTGCGGCGGTGCCGCTGAAGAAGTCCTCGCTGGCCACGGTGCCCATGAACGGCAGTTGCATGTGGGTGTGCGGGTCGATGCCGCCGGGCATCAGGTACTGGCCGCTGCCGTCGAGGATCTCGCAGTCGGTGGGGGCTTCGAGGTTTTGCCCGATGGCGCGGATCAGGCCATCGGCGCACAGGACATCGGCGGGGTAATGCTCTTCGTGGGTGACTACGGTGGCGCCACGGATCAACAGGGACATGCCGTTTTCCTCGCAGGCTGACCGGTCTTCTGGCCGGTTCTTGGAATTTTTTTGGGCCAGTGCCTGCGGGCTCGGATCAATCCTGTCAGGCCTGACAAGAATCGAGGCTAGTTGCTGATCGAATATTCATCAAGAAAAAATATATCCAAATTTCCAAACCAGTAACTTACTGATTTTTATATTTATTTAATTGGAATCACCAAAACGGAACACCCCTTCACCATTTTGACGCACTTGACAGGAAGCCAAATTGGTCAAGATTTTTTATGCAAATTCAGCTGCTTGAAACCGGGTGGGAAGGCGCAGGCCGCGCCAGCGAAATTCCAGGCTGCACCGCGTTGAATCACGGTGCCTGTGGACTCACCAACGCACCGCCTGGCGAGTGATCGCCCACAGTGCTGCTGAATGCTGTTGCAACTCAGTGAGTTACCTCCGGTCGGCGGCGGCCCGCCGGGAAGGCGCTGGCCGACCCGGCACGTTTGTTGAAGACGCAGGCCACAACCGCCTGGCCGGGCCGCAGGTGCGGTAATGGATGTTTGCGTGTACTCCGGCCATCGCCTTAGCCCGATGAGCGAACAACGACAAGAAGAACCTGGAGAGCCCCATGCAACAGAGCAGATCGCAAGTGGTCGAGCAGCACGGCCTGTACGAGCTCGACGCCGGCAACGACGTCCTCGACAGCCCCCGCTACAACCACGACATCGCCCCCACCAAGGTGCACCAGCGCACCTGGAACAAGTGGCACATCACCGCGCTGTGGGTGGGCATGTCCATCTGCGTGCCCACCTACACTCTCGGCGGCGTGCTCACCGCCTACTTCGGCCTGAGCGTGGGCGAGGCGCTGCTGGCGATCCTGCTGGCCAACCTGATCGTGCTGATTCCGCTTACGCTCAACGCCTTCCCTGGCACCAAGTACGGCATCCCCTTCCCAGTGCTGCTGCGTTCATCGTTCGGTATCTTCGGCTCCAACGTGCCGTGCCTGATCCGCGCCGTGGTGGCGTGCGGCTGGTTCGGTATCCAGACCCTGTTCGGCGGCCTGGCCATCCACCTGTTCCTCGGCTCGCTGTTCCCCGAGTGGAAGGCCCTGGGCGGCACCGGCGAAGTGATCGGCTTCATGCTGTTCTGGTCGCTGAACCTGTGGGTGGTGCTGCGCGGGGCGGAGTCGATCAAGTGGCTGGAAACGCTGTCGGCGCCGCTGCTGGTGGCGGTCGGGGTCGGCCTGCTGTTCTGGGCGCTGCCGCACATGTCGATGACCGAGTTGCTGGCGCAACCACCGAAACGCCCTGAAGGGGCCAGCGTGGTCAGCTACTTCTGCGCCGGGCTCACGGCCATGGTCGGGTTCTGGGCCACCCTGTCGCTGAACATCCCCGACTTCAGCCGCTACGCGAAAAGCCAGAAGGACCAGATCCTCGGGCAGATCTTCGGCCTGCCGCTGACCATGTTCCTGTTCGCCGCGCTGGGGGTGATCATGACCGCCGCCTCGGCCTCGCTGGTGGGCCAGACGGTGTCCGACCCGGTGAGCCTGATCGGCCATATCCAGAGCCCGGGCTGGGTGGCCCTGGCCATGGCGCTGATCATCATCGCCACCCTGTCGACCAACACCGCGGCGAACATCGTCTCGCCGACCAACGACTTCCAGAACATCGCCCCACGGTTGATCGGGCGCAGCCGGGCGGTGTGGCTGACCGGGTTCATCGGTTTGGCGCTGATGGGCCACGAACTGCTCAAGAAGCTGGGCTGGATCGTTTCCGACCTGAGCCTGGAGAGTGTCTACTCCAACTGGCTGCTGGGTTATTCCAGCCTGCTCGGGCCGATCGCCGGGATCATGGTGGTGGACTACTTCCTGGTGCGCCGCCAGCAGCTGGACCTGGCCGGGCTGTACCGCGACGACGTGTACCCGGCGTGGAACTGGGCCGGCTTCGCCGCCTTCGCCGTGCCGGTGGCGCTGACCGTGATGGCCATCGGCAACAGTAGCTTCAGCTGGTTCTACGACTACGGCTGGTTCACCGGATCCTTGCTCGGTGGCGGGCTCTACTACGCCCTGGGCGGCCTGGCGCTGCGCGGCCCGGCGCGCCTGGCCAAGCCGTTGCCATGAGCCAGGGTTCGCCGGCAAGCCGGCTCCTACACGTGTGCTTTCCCTGTAGGAGCCGGCTTGCCGGCGAACCGCCCCCAAGAACAACAAAGCCCTGAGGAGACACCCATGACCACCCTCGCCACGGAAGTCCTGCAATCCACCGAGCACCACGTCGACAGCGCCCGCCTGTGGCAATCGCTGATGGACCTCGCCTGCCTCGGCGCCACCCAGAAAGGCGGCGTCTGCCGCCTGGCCCTGACCGACCTCGACCGCCAGGCCCGCGACCTGTTCGTGCAATGGACCCAGGCCGCCGGCTGCAGCGTCAGCATCGACGCTGTCGGCAACATCTTCGCCCGCCGCCCCGGGCGCAACGCCAAACTGCCCCCGGTGATGACCGGCAGCCATATCGACACCCAGCCCACCGGCGGCAAGTTCGACGGCTGCTTCGGGGTCATGGCCGGCCTGGAAGTGCTCCGCACCCTCAACGACCTCGGCGTGGAAACCGAGGCGCCACTGGAAGTGGTGGTGTGGACCAACGAAGAAGGCTCGCGCTTCGCCCCGTGCATGATGGGTTCAGGGGTGTTCGCCGGCAAATTCACCCTCGAAGAGACCCTGGCCAAGCGCGACGCCCAGGGCGTGAGCGTCGGCGAGGCGCTGAACGCCATCGGCTACGCCGGCCCGCGCGCGGTGCTCGGCCACCCGGTGGGTGCCTACTTCGAGGCGCATATCGAGCAAGGCCCGATCCTCGAGGACCAGCGCAAGACCATCGGCGTGGTGCTCGGGGCCCTCGGCCAGAAGTGGTTCGACCTCACCCTGCGCGGCGTAGAGGCCCACGCCGGCCCAACCCCCATGCACCTGCGCAAGGACGCCCTGGTCGGCGCCGCCGCCGTGGTCGAGGCGGTCAACCGCACCGCCCTCGCCCACCAACCCCATGCCTGCGGCACGGTCGGTTGCCTGCAGGCCTACCCGGGCTCGCGCAACGTGATCCCCGGCGAAGTGCGCATGACCCTGGATTTCCGTCACCTCGAGGGTGAGCAGTTGAACGCGATGATCAGCGAGGTGCGCGCAGTGATCGACGCCACCTGCGCCAAGCACGGCCTGAGTTTCGAGCTGACCCCGACCGCCGACTTCCCAGCGCTGTACTTCGACCGTGGCTGCGTCGATGCCGTGCGCGACTCGGCGCGCAGCCTGGGTTTGCCGCACATGGACATCGTCAGCGGTGCCGGGCATGACGCGATCTTCCTCGCCGAACTGGGGCCGGCGGGGATGATCTTCGTGCCGTGTGAAGGCGGGATCAGCCACAACGAGATCGAGAACGCCACGCCGCAGGACCTGGCGGCGGGTTGCGCGGTGTTGCTGCGGGCGATGCTGGCGGCGTCGGAGGCCATCGCCAGCGGGCGGTTGGCGGCTTGAGGGTGAGTGCTTTCGAGGTGTTTGACGAGCGTGTGGTGGCGCCCATGAAATCGAGCGCCGCCCGCGCGGCGCATCGCGGATGAATCCGCTCCTACATCTGTTGCAACGTGACCATGACCGATAGGCCATGGTTGTTCGCCTTGTTTGTCCGACGCGGATTGTCGGCTGGCGCTACCGCCGCCCCGCCTGACTCAAACCATGCGCCAAGGCTGGCAACCATGGCCTTGCAGGTGCGGCACGTTGCAGCAAATGTAGGAGCGGATTCATCCGCGATGCGCCGCGCGGGCGGCGCTCGATCTCGAGATCACTGCCTCCCCCTCGCCAGACACCACCCCAGACAATCCGCCCACAAACGCTGCCACCTCCCGCGCATTGCCCAGGTGCACCACGGGCACCTGCGCCCCGATGGCCAGGCGCAACGCCTCGATCCCCAATCGACTGACCCGGTCGAAATGCCAGACGAACTTGAGAAATTCGAGAAAATCCTTGTTCGGTTTCTCATTGCACCCCTGCGGCAGGTCAGGCCTCGGAGGCTTGAGCAACGAACGCTGAATAACCCGCCTCAGGCAAGTCAGCCGCGGCGTGTCCAGCCAGATCACCAGGTCGGCGTGGGGCAGGCGCAAATCGAAGGTACGCCGCGAATAATTACCATCGGTCACCCAACTGCCACCCGCGAGCGCCTGCACCACCCGCTCGCGAAACACCTCGTCGTCCGCCTCCTCCCAGCCAGGCTCCCAGTACAACCGGTCCAGGTGCACCACCGGCAGCCCCAACCGCGCGCCAATCGCCCTGGCCAAGGTCGACTTGCCGCTGCCCGCGTTGCCCAGAATCACGATCCGTTGCATGAGCGCCCCTTCGCTGCGGCGTATCCACCACGTTCAGACCCAGGACGAACGCCCCCCACGAGGCGCTCGGCGCTATACTCGGCGCCCTTCGTACCTGGATCGGTAAATATCAATGCGGCAAGTACTGCTCATCGTAGACGTGCAATCCACCTTCAGCCCGTCCGAGCGACTGGTGGACGGCATTCGCCGGCTGTCGGCGACCATCCCCACCGTTGCCTCCATCGAATTGCACGACGAGCAGGTCACCCCGTTCCAGCGCCAGCTCGGCTGGCACCCGGCCGCCGAGGACGTAGCCCTGGTCGAGGCCGACAAGGTGTTCGTCAAGCACGGCTACGGGCAAACCGCCGAAACCCTCGCCTACATCAAGAGCCTGAACGTCGACCGCGTGCTGGTGTGCGGCCTGCAGACCGAAACCTGCGTGCTGGCGGCCGGTTTCGCCCTGTTCGATGCCGGGCTCAACCCGACCCTGGTGACCGACCTCACCTCGGGCTCCTCGCTGGACCGCTCCGGGCAACTGGGCATCGACCTGTGGAAGCACCACTTCGGCCAGGTGACCACCGCCGCCGAAGTGCTGGCCAACCTCTGATCCCGCGCTACAGCCCGGTCACCACGGCACGGTCCGCACAGGCCGGCCAGGGCTCATCAATCTGCGCCATGCTCAAGCGCGCCGTTTCCTTGAGCATCAGCGAGCACACGGCGACAAGCAGCAGCGCCGCAGCGCCGTAGAGGGCCACCCCCCAGGGATTGTGGTCGGTGAGGATCAGGATCGCCGTGGCGATGCTCGACGCCGTGCCGCCCCCCAGCGCCGCGCCGACCTGGTAGCTGGCCGAGATCCCCGAGTAGCGCATGCTGCGCGGGAACTGCTCGCCGAGAAATGCCGGGATCGGCCCCTGGGTCGCCCCCATCAGCGCGCCGGTCAGGCCATAGGCGAACAGCGCGATGGCAAAGCTGTGCAAGTCGACCAGGGCGAAGAACACGAACAGCCCCAGCGCCATCACCAAGGCGCCGAACACCATCACCGTGCGCCGCCCCAGGCGGTCGGACAGGTGCCCGAACAGCGGCGCCGACAGCACGATGGCCACCGACAGGGTCAGGTCGAACATCAGCGCCTCGGTGCTGCCGAAGCCGGCCTGGGTGGCGTAGGTGAGGAAGAACGTGCTGCCGATGTAGGCGATGGTGCAGTAACCAAAGGCGATCCCGGTGCACAGCAGCAACTGCCGTGGGCGCTGGCGCAACGCCTCGGCCAGCGGCGCCCGGGCCGGTGCCTGCGCGGGTATGGCGGCTGGCGCCTTGAGCCGGGCATACAGGCCGATCAGCACCAGAGTGCCGCCCAGCCAGAACGGGATGCGCCAGGCGAAATCCACCAGGTTGCCATCTGCCGCGGCGCTGACCAGGGCGAACACCGCCGCGCCGAGAATGCCGCCGACACCGATGCCCATGCTCGTGAAGCTGCCCCACAACCCGCGCCGCCCCGGCGGTGCCGACTCGATGCCAAACAGCGCCGCCCCGCCCCACTCGCCGCCGGCGGCAAAGCCCTGGACCAGGCGCAGCAGCACCAGCAGCACCGGGGCTGCCGCGCCGATGCTGGCATGGCTGGGCAGGCAGCCGATCAGGAAAGTGCTCAAGCCCATCAACAGCAGCGTGGTGACCAGTACCTTCTGCCTGCCGACGCGGTCACCGAAGTGGCCGAACACCAGGCCACCCAAGGGCCGGGCGAAGAACCCGGCACCGAAGGCACTGAACGCCACCAAGGTGGCGGTCAGGTGATCGAGCCCTGGGAAGAACACCTGGGGGAAGACCAGCGCGGCGGCGGTGCCGTAGATGATGAAGTCGTAGAACTCCAGCGCGGTGCCAAGGCCGGAGACACAGAAGGTCCGCAAGGCGGAGCGGGAAGACGCAGGGTGGGCATGCATTGTTATTGTTCTCATTGTGCTGGGCCGTACCGGTCGGCACGGCGGCGGAAGGTCTCAGAAGCGCTGGAAGCCGGCCTTGGCCAGTTGCAGCGGCGTGCCGGCCACATAGTCGAGCGCGCACTGTTCGGTATCGATGCCGACGCTGAGCAGCGTTTCCCAGCGTTCGGTATCAGGCAACGCCAGGTCAGGGTGGAAGCAGATGGGTGCGGCATCGCCGGCCACGCCGCACATCGCTTCGGCCCGGGCACGCAGGTCGGCGCTGTCCATCTGGCCGATCACCTGGCGCAGGTGGGCCAGGCGGCCTTCGGTGTCGGCACGGTCGGCGACCTGCTCGCCTTCGCTCAGGTGCGGGTCGAGAAAATGGTTGGTGTGCAGCAGCCAGCCATCCTCGCGCGGCAGCACCAGCGCGGTGCGCTCGGGGCTGAGTTCGATGCTCACGGCGCGGGGGCTGTTGTCCTCGCGGGAGAACACGGTGAGCACGGTGGACGCGCTGACCCGCGCCGAACGCGCCAGCTCGATGGCCTCGTCGACGCGGGTGGCCTCTTCCAGCAGGCGCCGGGCAATGGCATGCACCGGCACGCCGCCGTGAGCGTTGTCGCTGGCGTGGTGGAGGATGTTGAAGTGCAGGCCCAGGCCCGCACTGTTGACCCCAAGCTTGGCCAGCATGCCGAACTCGCAGAACAGCTTGACCCGCAGGCCACGCTCGGTGTCCAGCGCCAGCATCAGGCCGTGGGGGCAGAGGCTGTCGTGCCAGTCCCAGGTCTGCAGGGTTTGCGGTGCGCGCGGACCGCGCGGCGCGTGCACAGTGGTCGAGCATTCGCTGTGGCGGGTGCGCGCCGCCAGCACCTCGGTGCGGGCGTTCAGGCTCGCCAACTGCCACAGGGGCAATCCGGCACCTGTAGCCATGCCGGCGATTTCCGCAGCAAGCGCCGGGCTCCAGGCTTCCAGCGCGGCCAGGCTGTTCTCGCCGATGCGCTGGGCTTCCTGCGGCGCTACGCCGACGCGTGGGAAGAAGCCCAGGTACAGCCGGGTGGTGTGGCGGATCTGCTCGGCGAAGGCTTCGCCGATCTGCCGGCCGCGTGCCGAAGGGTCACGGATATCGCTGACGAACGTGTGGATCTTCACGACGGGGAAACTCCTGTGGGAACTGCGCCAGCCTAGCGGCGTGCCCCCTCCTTGATCATCGCCCCGCCCCGCACAACTTTTGTGCCTGGCTGGAAAAACTCAGCCGCGCAATCCCTGCGTCTTCAAGTGCGCGTGCAGCAGCGCGATGAAGGCCTGCACCTTGCGCGTGTTGCGCCGGTGCGGCAGGTACAGCACGTGTACCCAGGGGCCGAAGGCACTGAGGGAACGCCAGTAGTCAGGCATCACCTCCACCAGCTCGCCACGCGCCAGGTACGGCGCCGCGCTCCAGGTGGGCACGAACTGCAGGCCCTGCCCATCGAGCAGGCAGGCCAGCAGGAAATCGAAGCTGTCGCTCACCAGCTTCGGCGTGGGCTGGCGCACCCGTAGCGTCTGGCCCTCGTGCTCGATCCACCAGAAGCTACGGTTGAGCAGCGGGTGGCGCAGCAGCAGCCAGTCGTGCTGGGCGTAGTTGTCCAGGGTGATGGCGCTACCCCGGCGGGCCAGGTAGTCGGGGCTGGCGCAGAGGATCACGCGGTTCTCGATCAGCGGCTGGGCGATCAGCTCGGGCTGGTCGGTGGGGCCGTCGCGCAGCGACAGGTCGTAGCCGCCGTCGATCAGGTCGTCGTTGGCGTCGTTGAGGTTCACCTCCAGGCGCACCTGCGGGTGTTCGTCCATGAACCGGCAGCACACCTGGTTGAGGAATGCCGGGCCGAACGACGGTGGCGCGGTGATGCGCAGGGTGCCGCGCAGTTCGTGTTGCAGTTGTTCCACTTCCTCGGTGACCCGCTGCAGGTGCATCAGCGCCTGGCGCGCGCCTTCGAGGTACAGCGTGCCGGCCTCGGTCAGGGCCATGCGCCGGGTGGTGCGCTCGAACAGGCGCACGCCGAGCTCGCTTTCCAGGTGGGCGACGGCCTTGGTGATGGCCGAGGGGGTCTTGCCCAGTTGCTCGGCGGCGCGGCTGAAGCTGCCGTGTTCGGCGGCGGCGACGAAAATGGTCAGGGCCGTCATTTTGTCCATGGTTGTTTCCTGTTCTGCACGCGTGGGGCGCGGGGCAGTATCCATGGAGAACTGGATTGACGGCAATTCATGGCATTGAGGGTGTTCGGCGACAGCCTTTCAGCGCCTTTGGGATCGAGCGCCGCCTGTGCGGCGCATCGCGGATGAATCCGCTCCTACAGGCAGGCGGGGCGGCGGCAGCGCCAGCCGAAAAACCATGGCCTATCGGTCATGGCCACGTTGCAACAGCTGTAGGAGCGGATTCATCCGCGATGCGCCGCGCGGGCGGCGCTCGATCTCAAGACCGCACCACAAGGTAAGCGTACGATTGTTTCCCGGATGGGAAAAAAGTTTTGCCTGTTCGCTCGTTTAATGCCTGCACCCACCGGGCTAGCCTGCCGCCTCATCACCACACAGCACGAGGCAGCCAATGAAGCAGCTCCTGAAGATAGCCCTCGGCGCCGGCCTGGCCTGCACCGCCCTGCCCGGTATGGCGGCGGTGGACCTGATCCTGCACAACGCCAAGGTCTACACCGCCGAGCCCGGCCAGCCACTGCAGCAGGCAGTGGCGGTGGAGGGCGAGAAAATCGTCGCGGTCGGCAGCGACACGGCCATGCTGCGCCTGAAGACCACGGGCACCCAGCTCATCGACCTCGGCGGCAAGGTGCTGATGCCCGGCCTGCTCGACTCCCATTCCCACGCCATCAAGGGCGGCCTGCAACTGGCGCTGGCCGACCTGGCCGGCGTGCAGGTTCCCCTCGACGAACTGGAACAGCGCCTGCGCCAGTGGCGCGACGACGGCAAGGCCCGGCGTGGCGAGTTCCTCAGCGTCGGCGGCCTGCCCCCCACCTACTGGGACGACATTGCCGCCCTGGAGCAACGCTTCAACCACGGCGAGTGGGCCACCCAACCCATTCTGTTCGCCGCCAACGACATGCACACCGGCTGGGCCAACCAGGCCATGCTCGCCCGCGCCGGGATCGACGCCAGCACCCTCGCCGCACTGCCGGCCGAAGCCCGCAACACCATCGGCCGGCACCCGGACGGCAGCCCCAACGGCTTTCTGGTCGATGCCAGCCTGTACCCGGTCACCGACCTGCTGCCAGCCCTCACCCACGACACCCTGATGAACGCCGGGCGCCTGGCCCTGGACCGTTACAAGCAACTCGGCGTCACCGGCTGGATGGACCCGCTGGCCAACGAGCTGCCGGGCGCCGACGTGAACAACGACTCCCTGGGCGTGCTGCCGGTGTACAAGGCGCTGTCTGAAAGCGGCGAACTGACCGCCCATGTCGCCGCCCTGCTGATGGCTGATTCCAAGGCCAGCCCGGCCGACCTCGACCAGCTGGACAAGGTGCGCCAACAGTTTCTCGATGTGCGTAACCTCACCCTGCCCGGCATCAAGGTGTTCGCCGACGGCGTCGCGGAGATGCCAGCACAAAGCGCGGCCATGCTCGAGCCCTACAAGAACTCAGGGCAGCGCGGTGAACTGCTGCTTGACCCTGCACGCTTCGGCGCGCTGGTCAGCGCCGCCGATGCCCGAGGCTGGCTGGTGCATGTGCATGCCATCGGCGACCGCGCCGTGCGCGTGGCCCTCGACGGCGTGGCCCAGGCTCGCCGCGACCGCAGCAGCGGCATCCCCCACTCCATCACCCACCTGCAGATGGTCAACCCCAGGGAGTACCCGCGCTTCAGGCAGCTCGACGTGATCGCCTCGATGCAGCTGTACTGGGCCAGCGCCGACGCGGCCAACCTCGACCTGGTCAAGCCGTATGTGAACGCCATGGCCTTCCTGCACACCTTTCCGGCCCGTTCGCTGCTCAAGCAAGGTGCGACCATCGCCGGCGCCAGCGACTGGCCGATCAGTACCCCCGATCCCTGGCAGGCGATCTACCAGGCCATCAGCCGCAAAGGCCCGAAGGGTGTGCTCAACGCCGATGAAGCCCTCGACCGCCAGGCCATGTTCCAGGCCTACACCCTCAATGCCGCCCGGGCCATGCGCCTGGAACGGCAGGTCGGTTCGCTCGCGCCAGGCAAGCAGGCCGACATGATCGTGCTCGACCGCGATGTGCTGACGGTCGAGCCCGAAGCATTGCGCGACACCCAGGTGCTGCAGACCTGGTTCGCCGGAAAACGGATCTACGCGCGCTGAGTACGGGCGCCGCCCGCGAGGGCGGCGCCTGCACAGGGTCACACTTCCTGGAACGTGGCGGCCGCGCCGCCCGCCCCACCGCCCAAGGTGAGGCACTTGACGGAAATCTGCGGGCGATTGCCGTCTCTCAAGGTGTAGCGATCGTCGACCACGAGGGTCTGTCCTGGCGCGTTCACGCAGTTGGGTACCGCATAGTTCTGGTTGCCGCCCGTGTAGGCACCACCGGTTGCAACCACTGCGTTCAGCGAGGC
This sequence comes from Pseudomonas sp. MWU13-3659, assembly GCF_023757525.1. Classification (NCBI taxonomy): domain Bacteria; kingdom Pseudomonadati; phylum Pseudomonadota; class Gammaproteobacteria; order Pseudomonadales; family Pseudomonadaceae; genus Pseudomonas; species Pseudomonas sp. MWU13-3659. The sequence continues at coordinate 291,863 of NZ_JAMSHW010000003.1, forward strand.
GCTATAGACATCGGTCATGTTGGTTTCCTTCCCTGTCTCATTGATGGATGCAGGTGGCGGTGCAGCCTGTACCGCTACCCACGCCCTGACAGTAATTGGCCCGCTAAACCTAAGTAAGTATCGATACCGTAACCTCGGCCACTCAAGGTTGCGTGGGATAGTTGCCTGGCACGAAGGCATTGAGCGACACATTGAAATAGACGCTTTGCGGGCTCGAGGCGCTCAGGGTCACCGCGGTATAGCGACCTATCTGCAGCGTGGCGCTGGCCGACGGCCGCGCCGACCTGCTCATCGTCTGGGGCGCCACCGGCCGCAGCACGCTCAAGGGCAACACGCTGCCAACGGGGACATTGCTGGCGACGAACACCCAGACCGTCGGCGCGGGTACCTGGGTGTATCGCGTCTGGAAAGGGTTGAGGCTGTCGTAATTGACGGGCACGGGGTTATCGGGTGGCGGGTCACCGCTCTGGTAGATGAAACTCGCCACGCCAGTGACGACAGGCTGGGCATTTTGCGGCGCGTCGTAATACATGCCGATGTACCCCGCCAAACCACTGCCATCGCCGTTCACCTGCACGCCATCGAAGCTGTAGGTATTGCCCGCCTGCGCCTTGGACCAGGGCCCCAGGGTCAGTGTGCCCGGGTACGCCACCGCGCCAGGGGACACATAGACCGTGAGGGTGGTGTCGAACACCAGCGTGGTCTGGTCGGCGATCGGCTGCAGAATGCAGGCCACCACGACATTGTCACCCTCGGAAACCGGGTCGGGCAGCACCACGACGATGTACTGGTTGTTGGCAACCAGGAACTGCCTGGCCTGAAGGTCGACATTGAGGTTCAACAGCTGCGTCCCTGCGCTGCAGGGCAGCGCCGCCAGCAGCCAAGCGAAGGCCAAGCCCCTCAATCCGGAGCGATTCATTGGCTTCTCCCAAGTGAAAACACCCGTATCCACCAAGGGCGGATACGGGTGTCATGGCATCAACCGATGCGCATTCAGCTGCCTGAGTTGACGATGGTGCCGATCGTCGAGCCAGAGCTTACCGGCTGTACCGCTGGCGTACCGGGCAGGTTGGTGATCGCGAAGGTACTTGCCAGCACCTGCAAGTCGTATTCGATGGTGCTGGCATTGAAGGAGAAGGTGCAGCCCGGCGCCGACACGCTGGCCTGCACGTTACCCGACTGCAGGCTCTGCTGCGCCGCCACCATCAGGATGTTGTCCAGTGGCTTCATCATGATCGAACCTTGTGGGTTCAGGGTGAAGGCGCAGAATGGCAGGTACTGGGTACCGTTCGGTGTAGTGACCAGCCCCGCAAGGCCCACGGTCAACGGTGGCGTTCCGGCCGGCCGGTTGTTGAACAGCCCCAGGCTGTCGGCAGGCACCCCCGACACGCCGCCCGACACGAAGCTGCCGTCGGGGTTGAAGGTCTGCGCGCTGCCCAGCGACATCTCCGCGGAAATGGACTGCATCTGGATCGTGGTATTGGCAGCGATATTGCCCTGGGTGGTGACATAGATCTTGTATTGAGGGTTGTACTCGATGTCGACCAGCCCGAACATCGAGCCGAACGGCACGGAGAACCAGGTGGGCACACCGGCGGTAAGCTGGTTTGGCCCTACCGCGCCCTTGTAGGCCATCAGGCTGTAGCCCTGGGCTTGCAACGCACCGAGCACCGCCTTCTGGTCGGCCGTAGTAAAATCAAAATCCATGGAGAACGTGGTCATGGTTTCACCTGTCATTCCTTAACGCTTTGATGTATGTCAGCCGTTTATGTTCCCGGCTAACGACCTGAGTCACTGAAGAGCAACTTTCTATCCTTGGCTTTCCTTGTGACTCAGGGAGGAGCGTAAGCATCTCCTGGCAATCAAATAAGTAGCGTTACCGTAACTAACAACGCCGTCTTAGTTACAACCTCAAGCACATCCGCTGCTGCTGCGAAGCACCGAGAAATGCTTGTAGCGCCTGGCAGATGGAGGACGCCAAGGCTTCCTGATGAGTGATTTCCAGATAGGCCTCACCGTTGAACTGCTCCGACCAGGTCACGCAACCGGTGGCCGTTTCGATAAGGCGAACGCTGGTACGCACGCGTTGCGCATCGACGTGCACACTGCCTTCCAGGCGATGCCCACCCACCATGGGTTGCGGTGCCGTGCCAACGGGCTCGACGATGATCCGCCGGCCCAGGTTCTTGTACAGCAGGTGCGTCAGCTCCTCATGCAACCCCAGGGCGAAACACTCCCACTCGGCGGCTTGCGCCACGCACCTGAAGGGGCAGATGGAAAAGGCACTACCTTGCTCAAAGCCGCAAGTGACCGGGCGCAGGCGCCGGAACACGGGCATGTAGCAACCCAGCGGCACGACGATCTCGAGCGAAGCGGTGTTGTCCCCCACGGCGTAGTAGTGCTTGAGCTTGGCCCGCAGCCGACCCACCTGGACACGGACCACCGGATCCTCTCCCGGGCTGTAGTACCGGGGGTCGCGGTCGAACACCCCGATACCGATCGCATACTCGCTGGTGTCCCGGGCGCATTCCTTGAGCGCCTGCTCCACCAGGTAATCCAGCAGCCGACTCATGCGTGGCGACTTTCTGAAAGTCGCGCTCGCCAGCAGCGCGTCTTTCGCGGACCTGACTTCATCTGCTGCCACAAGGTCCTGACCTTCTAGTTTGCCCTGCACTTCAGCCATGGCATGAATTTCCTTTGCGTCCTTACATGGAAAAGTTGCCTGTATGCCGAGTGGTTTGGTTCGATACATCCCTGGGCAGCACTGCACTCGCCACACAGCGTTATTTATAAACACCGGTGCAATTTTTATATTCGATAAGTTCCGACGACCGCGAAATCCACACAACTTCCAGCGGTGCCTGACAGGTTAACGGGGCGCGCAGTAACCTATAAGTATCGTTACCGTAGCGCGGAAGTTGCCGGGCCTGGCGCCCGCTGTCGGTGGCGCATTTTTATCCGGGCCGCTGTGGTGGCCCGGGCACCACCCTGTGTATGCTGTCCCCCGCGCGGCGAACGGAATCCCGGGCTGGCCTGCAGGAGCGCTCAAGCCACCCACGCGATCGGGCCATGATCGAGCACTTTGTGACGGACGCCCCGCCCTATGCCCGTTGACTTGCAAGCGCTCTACCCCAAGCTGATCCACCTGATGCTGGACACCGTGTTCGTGGTCGACCAGGACGACACCATCGTGTTCGTCAGCAATGCCTGCGAGGCGCTGCTTGGTTACCGTGCCGATGAGCTGACCGGCACGCCGATCACCCGCTACATGCACCCCGACGACCTGGAGGCCACCCGCGCTTCGATCGTCAAGGTCATGAACGGCACGCCCCACTTCGATTTCCGCAACCGTTACCTGCGCAAGGATGGCGGCGTGGTGCACATTCTCTGGGCGGCGTTCTGGTCCGACGAGGTGGGCGCGCGCATCGGGGTCGCGCGCAACATCACCGCCCTTGCTCAGGCGGAACACGAACTGCGTTTCCTTGCCCACCATGATCCGCTGACCCAACTGACCAACCGCTCGCTGTTCAATGACCGGTTGACCTCAGCCTTGCGCATAGCACATCGCCACCAGCGCAGGTTGGCGCTGCTGTTCCTGGATATCAATGACTTCAAAGGCATAAATGATGGCCATGGACACGCGGTGGGCGATCGCGTGCTCTGCACGATCGCCCACCGGTTGCAGGCCTGTGTGCGCGAGGCGGACACGGTGGCGCGAATGGGTGGGGACGAGTTCATCGTGCTGTTGACGGATATCCCGTCGGATGCCGCCGTGCACGAGAAAGTGGAACAGATTGCCTCGGCCATGGCCGAGCCGCTGGGCACGGAGTTCGGTGAGGTCCGGATGCCGTCCTGCAGTATCGGCCTGGCGTTCTACCCGGAGGACGGGGCAGATGCCGACACCCTGCTCAGCCATGCGGACGGCGACATGTACCGCAAGAAGCGGCACCGCGCCCGGGTGGGCTGAACCGTCCGGATCACCAGCGCAACAGGCGCGGCCCCAACGCTGCGCCAAGCACTGTGGGCACCAGCATCCCCAGCAGGTACCAGAGCCCCCAGAACGGCACGCCCATCTCCGGGCAATGCAGGCAGTACACCAGTGTCGCGGTGGAACCGGCAAGCAGCCCGCCGGCGGCACCCGCCTGGCGCAAACGGGTTGGCGCCAAGCCGCGCAGGGCCCAGAACACGCCGATGAAGACGGGTGTCGAGAGCAAGGTGATGTTCAATGCGCAGGTACGCCAGGTGCGGCCAAAGATCAGGTCGGCCCGCGCCTCCGGCGGAGCACCGAACAGGCTGATGGCCGCGCCCAGCCACACCAGCAGCAACGGCACGCCCAGCAGTCCCCACAGCGCGCCGCCCCTGACACCTGGCCGGGCCAGTCGCTGGGTCAGCCACAGGCCCAGCAACGCCAGGCTGGTGGGCAACGCCACCTTGGCCCAGAACAGCGGCGTGCGCGCCACCTCGGCCAGGTCGCTGCGCACCCCGTAGAGCGCCACGGTCAGCAGCAGCGCGCCCAGCATGCCGGCGAGCAGCGCGAGCCCCAGGCGCCGCGCCAGTGCGTGGCGGTCCACCGGCCCCTCTGCGGTGGCCAGCAGGCTGATCAGTTCATCGGTCTTCATCATGGCCTTTACCTCGAATCAACTTGCCCAGGGCCTTGAGGCCTCGGTGTATGCCCACCTTCACCGCCGAACTGGAAAGCCCGGTGATACGCGCGGTCTCCTCCACCGACAGGCCCTCCAGCTTGACGTGCACGATGGGCAGGCGCTGGCGGTCCGGCAACTGCCCGAGCAGCTTGCCCAGGTCGCGACTGGCCTGGGCGGGTTCTTCGTCGCTGAGGGCGAACAGTTCGCTGTCGTCGTCCAGCGCATCGTGCCGCGCCTCGCGACGGGCGTGGCTGCGCAGGTGGTCGGCCAGCTTGTAGCGGGCGATCGCCTGCACCCAGGCGGTGAGCGGCTGCTGCGCCTGGTAGGTGTGGCGCGCATTGTGTACCGCCAGCAGCACCTCCTGCAGCAGGTCCTCGACCTCGGCCGGGTGCTGCGGCAAGCGCCGCCGCAGAAAACCGCGGACATGGGCTGCCAACGCCGAGAGGAACTGGCGATAGGCGACGGCGTCACCTGCCAGCCCTTGCAGCAACAGGGCCTGCAACTGCGATTCGCGAGTGCTGAGCACGTCCTGTGAGTTAGTTCGTTGCATCGGCCGCCAGGGTTACACCGTCAGTGGGTTTCTTTTCATCCAAGCATTGCCAGCGTGCCGGGCGCAAGTGGCGGATGAACGGTGAAGGCTTCCAGGTGCCCGTCCCAGGTCATGGGGTGGTGCGCGTATCGCGGATGAATCCGTTCCTACAGCGGTTGCACATGCCGCACCTGGAGCGCCAGCCGAAATACCGCAAGGCGAACAATCACGGCCAAGGTAGGAGCGGATTCATCCGCGATGCGCCGCGCGCGGCGCTCGATCTCATGGACACAGACAATCTCAAGGCAAAAAAATAAATTTTCCTGAGCCTGTAACCCGATCCACCCCCACCACGAACTACTCCATGAGCCGCCGGTAAACCGCCTCGGCCACTTCCCCTGGAGACACCACCATGAAAACCCTCGCCCTCGCCTCTGCCGCCCTCGCCCTCGCCGCACTGGCCGGCACCGTCATGGCCGACGACACCAAGCCGGCCGGCACCGGCGCCACCATGGAGAAATGCTACGGCGTCGCCATGGCCGGCAAGAACGATTGCAAGGCGGGTGCCGGCACCACCTGCGCCGGCAGCGCCAAGAAAGACTACGACGGCATGCACTGGAAGAACGTCCCCACCGGCACCTGCACGTCGATCCAGACCCCCAACGGGATGGGCTCGCTCACCCCGATCAAGTCCTGAACAGAGGCCGCCGACCATGAACGGGATCACGACGATGGGCGCCGGGCTCGGGCTCAAGGCCGAGCACTATGCCCAGGCCTGGGCCTGCCGCGCCGACGGGCTGTGGTTCGAAGTCCACCCGGAGAACTACATGGTCGGCGGCCCACGCCTTGCCTGGCTGCAGCGGATGGCCGAGCGTCATCCGCTGTCGCTGCACGGTGTCGCGCTGTCACTGGCGGCGGACACCGAACCGGATGCCGAGCACCTGCGCCGCCTGCGTCTGCTGGTCGAACAGGTACGCCCGGCACTGGTGTCGGAGCACCTGGCCTGGTCGACCTGGCGTGGCCAGTACCATCCCGACCTGCTGCCCTTTCCTCGCAGCCACGAAGCGCTGGCCCGCATCAGCGCGAACATCCAGCGCACCCAGGAGGCATTGGGGCGCGCCATTTCCATCGAGAACCCCAGCCACTACCTGCACCTGGACGGCCATGACTGGGATGAAATCGATTTTCTCGGCGAGCTGGTTCGCCGCACCGGCTGCGGCCTGCTGCTGGACGTCAACAACGTCCACGTCAGTGCCCACAACCTCGGCTTCAGCGCGCCGGACTACCTTGCGCGCTTTCCCGCCCAAGCCATCACCGAAGTGCACCTGGCCGGCCACAGCCATGACGACCAGGGCACCCTGCTGATCGACTCCCATGACGCCCGCATCGCCGAGCCAGTGTGGACGTTGTACCGGCAACTGATCCAGCGGATCGGCCCACGGCCGACCCTGATCGAACGCGACGGCAACATCCCCACCTTCGACGACTTGCTGGCCGAGCGCGCCATTGCCCAGGCGATACTGACCGGAGACCTGCCATGAACCTCAGCCTTGGCCAGTTCCAGACCGCGTTCGTCGACGCCCTGTACCTGCGCCCTGCCCCGGAGTTGGCGGCACTCACCGGGCAAGCGGCGTTCGCGGTGTACCGCAACACCGTGCTGGCCGGCTGCGTCGATGCGCTGCGCGCCAACTTCCCCAGTGTCGAGACACTCGTAGGGCCTGAATGGATGCACGCCGCCGCCACGGCCTACGCCCAGCAGTCACCGCCGTGTGACGCTCGCCTGATCCACTATGGCGCGGCGTTCCCGGCCTTTCTCGATGACCATCTGGCCCATCATGGCCTGGTTTACCTGGCGGATGTCGCACGCCTGGACTTTGCCTGGACCGAAGCCTTCATCGCGCCTGACGATCCGTGCCTGCAACTGGCCGAGCTGGCCGGCATGACCGCGAGCGACCTCGCCCGTAGCCACCTGCAACCACGTGCCACTGTGCGCTGGCGGTGGTTCGGCTCGCACCCGGCCTACAGCCTCTGGCAACACAGCCGCGAGCATCTGACCTGGCCCGAGAGCCAACCCTGGGTTGCCGAAGGCGCCCTGTTCAGCGCTGACCGCGAAGGCGTGAGCCACCAGACCATCAACCACGGCGGCTGCGCCTTCCTCGATGCCTGCGCCGCCGGCCTGTCACTGGAACAGGCGTCGCTGCACGCCGAACAGGCCCAGCCCGACCTGGACTTCAACGACCTGCTCGGCCGGTTGTTGCAAGCCCGAGTCTTTCGCCCACTCACCTTCGCTTGAGGAAGCCGTCATGGACATCACCCACGCCAGCACGTCAGCCCATGGCTTGCGCCACCACTGGAACCGCCTTGCCGACTGGCTGCAACGGCTATTGAGCGACAGCCTGCTGTGCCTGGTCGCTCGCCTGGGCATCGCCTCGATCTTCTTCCTGTCCGGGCGCACCAAGGTCGAAGGGCTGCTCACCATCACCCCCGGCACCTACGAACTGTTCCAGAGCGACTATGCCCTGCCGCTGGTGTCACCCTGGCTGGCGGCCCACCTGGCGACCTATGCCGAGCACCTGTTCCCGCTGCTGCTGGTGCTCGGCCTGTTCACCCGCCTGTCGGCGCTGGCCCTGCTGGGGATGACCACGGTGATCGAGATCTTCGTCTACCCCGATGCCTGGCCCACCCATCTGTCCTGGGCTGGCCTGCTCCTGTTGCTGGTTGCCCGGGGTGGCGGGAGATGGTCGCTGGATCGGGTGCTGCGCTTGCGCTGACACCCGCCATTTTCGTGCCGCAGCTACTGATGGAGGTGCTCCAGATGCGAGGAGACCTCCATCGCGTCGTGAAGGATGCGGACGATCTCGATGATTTCGCCCGCCACGGCGCGGTAGAAAACGATATGCCGCGGCCTGGCAACCCTCTGCGATGCGACCTCCAGCCTGCAGAAGAACAGGTGCAGGCTCCTGAGCCCCGGCGACAGCTCATCCCGCGCCGCACTCCCCATGCGCCCAGGCTCACACGCCAGGGAGTGAAACGCTGCCTGCAGCAGACTCTGATAACGAAGCCTGGCAGCCGCACCGAACTTCACTTCCGTGTAGCGCAGGATATCCACGATATCGCTGCGGGCGTGATACGAGACACGTACCACCGGCCTCGTCACTTTGTTCCGCTCGCCAATCTGCCCAGGTCGTCGAGGTAGGCCTCGAGGTCCGCCGGATCGACCTCGTCATACTCGCCGGATTCAAGTTGCATGATCCCGGCGGAAGTGGCTGTGCGCAGCGCTTCAAGCCTGGCCGACTCTGCAGCCTCATGGGCAAGCAGCATGCGCAGGCCGGCACGCACGACCTCGCTGAAATTCTGGTATCGACCCGCTTTCACAAGATCATCGATGGACTGCTCGAGCGGGTTGGGGACGATCACGTTGTGGGTAGCCATGGAGAATCCTCAGGCATGGGCGATATGGCGCTTTATGCCATACCCCCGGACAAAATACCAAGCCTGCGGCCTCCCGCAAGACCAGCGGGAAAACGCTGACCCATGTGTGCGAACCGAATCCGGATGGCCGCCAGTCGCCTGGTTGACACAAATATTTTCACGATATTGATTTGTGAAATTATTCATGTCATTTTCTGACTCACCTGATCCATCACCCGCAACGGGCCATGGCAGGCACCGCCCCACCCACCGGAGTCAAGAATATGAACAAGACCGGACTTCTCGGCGCATTGGCACTTTGTGCCTGCAGCGCACTCACCCATGCCGACGAAGGCAGCCTGCGCATCGGCATCGAAGCCGCCTACCCGCCGTTCTCCTACCGCACCCCCGCAGGTGAGCTGGCCGGCTTCGACTACGACATCGGCAACGCCCTGTGCGCGCAGATGCAGGTGAAATGCCAGTGGGTCATCCAGGAGTTCGACGGAATGATTCCGTCCTTGAAGGTGCGCAAGATCGACGCCGTGCTGTCGTCCATGTCGATCACCGAGGACCGCCTGAAATCGGTCGATTTCACCGACAAGTACTACCACACCCCCGGCAAGTTCGCGATGAAGGCCGGCAGCACCCTCAACGACCCGGTCGCCGACCTCAAGGGCCGCAAGGTCGGGGTGCAACGCGCCTCCACCTACGACCGCTACGCCACCGAGCAACTGGAACCCGCCGGCGTCGAAGTGGTGCGCTACGCCTCGCAGAACGAAGCCTTCCTGGACCTGGTAGCCGGCCGCCTGGACGCCACCCTCGCCGACATCGTCAACACCGAGGAAAGCTTCATCAAGACCCCGGCGGGCCAAGGCTTCGCCCTGGTCGGCCCGGACATCAGCGACCCGAAATACTTCGGCCGCGGCGCCGGCATCGCCGTGCGCAAGGGCGACAGCGCCAACCTGGCCCGGCTCAACGCCGCCATCGCCGCGATCCGCGCCAACGGCACCTACCAGCAGGTGCAGGGCAAGTACTTCCCGTTCGACATCTACGGCCAATAACCCGGGCCCACGAGGACTTCCATCATGCTTCACGGCTATGCCTCGAGCATTCTCGACGGCGCGTGGCTGAGCGTCAGCCTGGCCCTGCTGGCGATGGCCCTGGCCATCACCCTGGGCCTGATCGGCGCGGCCTGCCGCCTGTCACCGCTGAAATGGCTGGCGACCCTGGGCGATGTCTACACCACGGTGGTGCGCGGCATTCCCGACCTGGTGCTGATCCTGCTGGTGTTCTACGGCGGCCAGGACCTGGTCAACCGGCTGGCGATGGCGCTGGGCTACGAGCAGTACATCGACATCAACCCGTTCATTGCCGGGGTCTGCAACATGGGCTTCATCTTCGGGGCGTACCTGTCGGAGACCTTTCGCGGCGCCTTCCTGGCCATCCCCCGCGGCCAGGCCGAAGCGGGCGCGGCCTATGGCATGAGCGGCCTGCAGGTGTTCTGGCGGATCAGCGTGCCGCAGATGGTGCGCCTGGCCCTGCCGGGCTTCACCAACAACTGGCTGGTGCTGACCAAGTCCACCGCGCTGATTTCGGTGATCGGCCTGCAGGACATGATGTTCAAGGCCAAGAACGCCGCCGACGCCACCCACCAACCCTTCACCTTCTTCCTCGCCGTGGCCGGCTTGTACCTGCTGCTGACCAGCGTCTCGCTGGTGCTGTTGCGCGGCGTGGAGAAGCGCTATTCGGTCGGTGTCAAAGCCGCCGAGCTGTGAGAGGACGCCTTCGATGATGCTCGACTATCCACTGATCTGGCAGAACCTGCCGCTGTACCTGGGTGGCATCGCGCTGACCCTGAAAGTATTGCTGATTTCCCTGGCCTGCGGCCTGGCGCTGGCGATCCCGCTGGCACTGATGCGCGTCTCGCGTTCCTGCCTGCTGCGCGTTCCGGCCTGGCTCTACACCTACGTGATCCGCGGCACGCCGATGCTGGTGCAGCTGTTCCTGATCTACTACGGCCTGGCGCAGTTCGAGGCGGTGCGGCAAAGCCCGCTGTGGCCGTACCTGTCCAGCGCCACCTTCTGCACCTGCCTGGCGTTCGCCATCAACACCAGCGCCTACAGCGCCGAGTTGCTGGCCGGCAGCCTCAGGGCCACGCCCCGTGGCGAACTGGAGGCCGCCCGCGCCATGGGCATGTCGCGCCTGACCCTGTACCGGCGCATCCTGCTGCCGTCGGCCCTGCGCCGGGCGCTGCCGCAGTACAGCAACGAGGTACTGATGATGCTGCAGACCACCAGCCTGGCTTCGATCGTCACCCTGGTCGACATCACCGGGGCGGCGAAGACCTTCAACGCCCGTTATTACCTGCCCTTCGAGGCGTTCATCACCGCCGGGCTGATCTACCTGGTCCTGACTTTCATGCTGGTGCGCCTGTTCAAGCTGGCCGAACGCCGCTGGCTGGCCTACCTGGCCCCGCGCAAGCACTAAGGAGCTTCCCATGCAGCACATTGACCATACCCTGCCCTGGAGCGCCTGCGGCACCCAGCGCAGCCTGCGCGTGTTGCGCTTCGGCAGTGGCCCGCGCAAGGCCTACATCCAGGCCTCGCTGCACGCCGACGAGCTGCCGGGCATGCGCGTGGCGGTCGAGCTCAAGCGCCGGTTGCTCGAGCTCGAGGCCCAGGGCCGGCTCAGCGGGGTGATCGAACTGGTGCCGCTGGCCAACCCGATCGGCATCGGCCAGATGTTCCAGGCCACCCACCAGGGCCGTTTCGAGTTCGACAGCGGCAAGAACTTCAACCGCGACTTCCCGGCGTTGACCGAAGCGCTGGCGGCGCACCTGAAGGGCCAGCTTGGCAGCGATGGCGACATCAACGTGGCAACCATTCGCCAAGCGATGCTTGACCTGCTCGCCGACCTGCCACCGGCCAGATCCGAACTTGACGGCCTGCGCCGCCTGCTGCTGCAACATGCCTGCGACGCCGACCTGGTGCTGGACCTGCACTGCGATTTCGAGTCGGTGATGCTGCTCTACGCCATGCCCCAGCACTGGCCGCAGCTGCATTCACTGGCCGCACGCCTGGGCGCCGAGACGGCGCTGCTGGCCGAAGGCGCCGGCGGCGACGCGTTCGATGAAGCCTGCGCGGCGCCCTGGCTGCGCCTGCGCGAGTACTTCCCCGAAGCCGACATCCCCCTGGCCTGCGTGGCCACCACCATCGAACTGCGCGGCATGGCCGACACCGGCCGCGAACAGTGCCAGGCCAGCGCCGAGCAGATTCTCGGCTACCTCGCCGACCAGGGCCTGATCGACGGCCCGTGGCCCGCCGCGCCCGATCACCACTGCCCGGCCACGCCGTTCGCCGGCGCCCAGTACGCCTACGCCGAGCACCCAGGCGTGGTCAGCTTCCTGCAACCGCTGGGAGCCAAGGTGCGGGTCGGTGATCCGCTGTTCGAAGTGATCGACCCGCTCAACGACCGCCACAGTGTGGTCCGCGCCAGCACCGACGGCATCCTCTATGCCCGCGAACGCCTGCGTTTCGCCCAACCCGGCCTGTGGCTGGCCAAGGTCGCCGGCAGCACACCCATCCGCCAGGGTCGCCTGCTCAGCGACTGACACCACGGGGAATCGACTCATGAACAAACTGGACATCCAGCAACTGCACAAAAGCTACGGCGACCACCAGGTGCTGCGCGGCGTCTCCCTGCAGGCCAACGCCGGCGACGTGATCAGCATCATCGGCTCCAGCGGCTCGGGCAAGAGCACCTTCCTGCGCTGCATCAACCTGCTCGAACAGCCCAACGCCGGGCAGATCCTGGTCAACGGTGAGCAACTCAAACTGCGCAATTGCCCGCGTGGCGGCCTGCGCGCCGCCGACCCGCGCCAGCTGCAACGGCTGCGTTCGCGGCTGAGCATGGTCTTCCAGCATTTCAACCTGTGGTCGCACATGAGCGCCCTGGAGAACGTCATGGAAGCCCCGGTACAGGTGCTGGGCGTGGCCCGCAAGGAGGCGCGTGAAAAGGCCGAGCACTACCTGCACAAGGTCGGCGTCAGCCACCGGCGCGACGCCTACCCGGCGCACATGTCCGGCGGCGAGCAGCAACGGGTGGCGATCGCCCGCGCACTGGCCATGGAGCCGGAGGTGATGCTGTTCGACGAACCCACCTCGGCGCTCGACCCGGAGCTGGTGGGCGAAGTGCTGAAGGTCATGCAGGACCTGGCCCAGGAAGGCCGGACCATGGTCGTGGTCACCCATGAGATGGGCTTCGCCCGCGAGGTGTCCAACCAGCTGCTGTTCCTGCACAAGGGCCTGGCCGAGGAATGCGGCGACCCGCGCGAGGTGCTGGCGCGGCCGCAATCCGAGCGCCTGCGCCAGTTCCTCGCCGGTAGCCTCAAGTAACCCCTCACGCTTCCCGGCTCCGCGCCGGGAAGTGCCTTGGGATACACTACGGCCACGCTTACAGGAGCCTCGCCGCGGATGACCAGCCACTCGAAGAACACCACCGTCTATGCCTCGCCGGTCCTGCGCAAGCTGTCGCAGGGCCTGGCCGAACTGCCGCCCTCGCTGCGCAAGGTCGCCGACTACATCCTGCGCCATCCCCTGAAAGCCGCGACCCTGACCATCGAGGAAATGGCCCAGGCCACCGCCACCTCGCCGGCGGCGGTCAATCGCCTGGCCAAGGCCCTCGACCTCGGCGGCTACAGCGGCATGAAGAGCGAACTGGTCACGACCCTGCAGCAGATGGTCTCGCCGGTGGACAAGCTGCGCAACGAACTGGCCCAGCGCCCGGGTGGCGACTTTGGCCTGCACGAGCAGATCCAGAGCGCCACCAGCAACCTGGCGACCACCGCCAGCAACAACCAGGCCGAGGCCTTCGAAGCGTTCATCAGCAGCCTGGTCGGCGCGCGCAAGGTGTATGTGCTCGGTTTCGGCAACAGTGTGTACCTGGCCGGGCTGGCGGCGTCGACCCTGGTGCCGTTCTGCCAGGATGCCTGCGCCATCAGCATGGAAGGCGGCAACGAGAACGCCGCCTACCGCCTGGCCGCGATCACCGAACAGGATGTGCTGCTGGCCATCGCCCTGCCGCGCTATTCCCAGGACACCCTGCAATTGTCGCGCTTCGCCCATGAGCGCAAAGCCACCGTGCTGGCGATCACCGACTCGCCGGCCTCGCCCCTGGCACCGATCGCCCGCCATGTGCTGTATGCGCCCGCCGATCATCCGGTGCTGACCAGCTCCAACATCGCCGTGCTGGCGCTGATCGAAGGATTGGTGGCCGGGGTCATGGCGCGTAATAAAGAAGCAGTGAAACTGGCGACCGAGCTGACCGAGAGCGTGATGTCGTACCTGCATGTGCCGGGTGGCAAAGCAACCAAGCGGTAACCTTCTATGCTGTTGCCGGCGACCTGCCTTCTGACAAGGAGCTGCACATGCCTCTCGTACGCATCGACATCCGCCGCCACCCCGACCGCACGCACCTGCAAAAGCTGGGGCAGGTAGTGTTCGCGGCCATGAAACGCACGATCAATGTGCCGGAGCACGACAACTTCCAGGTGCTCACCGAGCACGACGACGACCGCCTGGTGAACGACCGCGAATACCTGGGTATCGCGCGCACCGACGGCCAGGTGTTCATCCAGCTCACCATCAGTGAGGGGCGTACGGTCGAGCAGAAGCAATCCCTCTTCCAGGCCATCGCCGAAGGGTTGAACGCAGAGGCAGGCGTACGCCCGGAGGATGTGTTCATCAATCTGGTGGAAGTGCGCAAGGAGAACTGGTCGTTCGGCAATGGCATCGCCCAGTACGCCATCTAAGCGACCTGGATGATGGTTTTTCTACTGGCATGGGTTCCTTTCCCCGGGCATCGGGGCTAGCCTCGGCACACGCCCCAACACTGGAACAGCCATCACCATGCCCGCCGGTTTCCCATCACTGCCGTCACTCAACGCCCTGCGCATGTTCGAGGTGGTGGCCCGGCACCTGAACTTCCGCCTGGCCGCCGAGGAACTGGGGCTGACCCAGGCCGCAGTGGCCCAGCAGATCCGCGGCCTGGAGGCCAGCCTCGAGATCCGCCTGTTCGAGCGCCTGCCACGCGGCCTGGGGCTGACCGACGCGGGCCTGGCCTACAGTGCCAGCGTGCGCGATGCCCTGGCGATGATCGATGAGGCCACCCGCCTGCTCAAGCCAGCGCCGACGCATCTGACGGTCAGCGTCACCCCTACCTTCGCGTCGAAATGGCTGATCCCCCGGCTGGGGGCGTTCGCCGAGGACAACCCGCAGATCGACCTGCGCCTGCTCGCCACCGACCGGCTGTCGCACTTCCACACCGACGGGGTCGACCTCGCCGTGCGCCAGGGCCAGCTGCCCTTCGGCGCCGGGCTGAACGCCGAGCTGCTGCTCGAGCAGCGTATCGTCGCAGTGGCCAGCCCGCAGTTGATTGCGGACAAGGGCCTGCCAGACAGTTTCGAGGCCCTGCAAAGCTTCGTCTGGCTGCATGACGCCCACGGTTTCTGGCCCCAGTTCACCGCCACCCTCTTCCCTGGGCACGCCCCGGCCAGCGCCAGGCACATGCGCTTCAACCAGACCGCCCTGGCCATCGAGGCTGCCGTCAACGGCCAGGGCATCTGCCTGGCCAGCCATGCCTTCGTCGCGGCCGACCTCACCGCAGGCAGGCTGGTGCAGGTCTTCCCCCAACAGTTGCGCCTGGACAAGGCGTTCTACCTGGTTTGGCCACGCAAGCCCCGACAGCCGGCGACCTTGCAGCGGGTCAAGGCCTGGTTGCTGGAACAGGTAGCCGATAGCTGAGCTACTGGCTCGGCAAAGCCCGCCTGCCTCCCTCGCCCCACGTCATGCTGCTAGGGTTACAACCTCAGTCAAGGCATTTACCTGGAGGCAGCATGTCAGTCGAAAAAGTAGCGATCATCACCGCCGGTGGCAGTGGCATGGGAGCGGCCGCGGCGCGTCGCCTGGCCGCCGACGGCTACAAGGTCGGGATCCTGTCGTCGTCGGGCAAGGGC
The DNA here is from genome assembly GCF_023757525.1 of Pseudomonas sp. MWU13-3659. NCBI lineage: Bacteria > Pseudomonadati > Pseudomonadota > Gammaproteobacteria > Pseudomonadales > Pseudomonadaceae > Pseudomonas > Pseudomonas sp. MWU13-3659. The sequence goes on from NZ_JAMSHW010000003.1 coordinate 307,458, forward strand.
GAGGCCCTGGCCGATGAACTGGGCGGCGTGGGCGTCACCGGCAGCAACCAGTCGGTGGAAGACCTGCGGCACCTGGTCGACACCGTCATGGCCAAGTGGGGGCGCATCGACGTGCTGGTCAACAGCGCCGGCCACGGCCCGCGCGCGCCGATCCTCGAGATCAGCGACGAGGACTGGCACAAGGGCATGGACACCTACCTGCTCAACGTCATCCGCCCGGCCCGCCTGGTGACGCCGATCATGCAACGGCAGAAGGCCGGGGTGATCATCAACATTTCCACCGCCTGGGCCTTCGAACCCAGCGCCCTGTTCCCCACCTCCGCAGTGTTTCGTTCGGGGCTGGCGGCGTTCACCAAGATATTCGCCGACGAGTTCGCCGGCGACAACGTGCGCATCAACAACGTCCTGCCCGGCTGGATCGACAGCCTGCCGGCCACCGAGCAACGCCGCGACAGCGTGCCGCTCAAGCGCTACGGCACCAGCGAGGAGATCGCCGCCACCATCGCCTTCCTGGCCAGCGACGGCGCCGCCTACATCACCGGGCAGAACATCAAGGTCGATGGCGGGTTGACGCGCAGCGTGTGAGTGCACGACGGGTCAGTTCTTCTCGCGGCCCTCGCCAGGATCCCGGGCAGGCGCCGAGAACCACTTGTCCCGTGGCACCCACTTCGCCTGCGCCGGGTCGCCCAGGTAGTGCGGCGACATGATCTGCACGCCATGTTCGTTGAACACATCCTGAATATTGGCGTGCAGCAGGCTCAGCAGCTCCGCCCGGGGCCGCGGCTCGCTGGGGATCGCCTGGGCCACCAGGCGGTACTCGGGGTAGAAATCCGACAGCCCGGTCTGGAACACCTGCGGTTTGGGCGTGGCGACGATCCCCTCGGTGCGCGCCGCGGCCTCGATCAGCATGGCCTCGACCTGGCGCCAAGGTGTGTCGTAGCCGATGGTGACCACGGTGTCGACGATGTAGCCCTGGCCCTGGACCACCCGCGAATAGTTGCGCGTCACGGAGCCGGTGATCATCGAGTTGGGCAAGGTCAGCACCTCGCCAAGCCCGGTGCGGATCGTGGTGTTGAACATGCCCACCTCGGTCACCGTGCCTTCGTTGTCGCCCACGCGCACGTACTCCCCGGCCTTCAGTGTGCGAGAGTAGGTGAGGATCAGCCCGGCCGCCGCCTGCCCGACCACGCTGGAGGCCCCCAGGGAGATCATCAGGCCAAGCAGTACCGACAAGCCTTTGAAGGCATCGGTCCCCGAGCCCGGCAGGTACGGGTAGGCCATCACCAGGGCGAACAGCCAGATCGCCAGCGAGGTCAGGCGCGTGGTCGGTTGCAGGGTCTCCTCGGTCAGCCAGTTGAGCGTGCCAGGGCGCGCCATGCGCTCGAGCAGACGACGGCTGAACCCACTGATGCCACGGGCGATGAAGAAGATCAGCACGGCCACGGCGATACCGGGGATCGCTTGCAATATGCCGTCGAGCAGGTAGCGCAGCAGGTCGAGCAGGTGCACGTTGAGGCTTTCGCCCCATGGCCGTGTGTAGGGGAACTGCGACAGTACGAAACTCAACCACTGGTAGCTCAGCAACAACACCACGCCCCAGTACAGCAGACGCAGCATGCGGTCGATCAGCCAGTACACGTACTGCATGTCGAACAAAGGCAACTGCCCGACCCGTAACTGGTAGGCGCGCTGGCGCATCAGTTGCGGCAGGCTGCCGCGCAACTTGCGCCGGGCCAGGTTGGCGGCCTTGATCAGTACCAGGTAGATCACCGTGGCCAGCGCCGAATAGCCCAGTGCCTTGAGCAGGAAATGCAGGCTGCGCGCCTCGCCCGTTTCCTGGACCACCTGGCGCAGGACGGCTGCCGCCTGCTCGGCGGCCGCCCGGGTATCGCCACCGGCCTCGAGGTCATGGGGCGATACGATGAACGCGCGCCGCCCGCCCAGCAGGACCAGGTGGCTGTGCTGGATGGGGTCGACGCTGACCGTGAGCTCGTCGGTGCCGCGCAAGGCGTCATCGATCACCAGGGTGGCACGCTGTGCTCGCGCGGCAGGCGTCTCGCCCAGCAAGGTGGCATGGAAGGTGAAGATGTCGCGGTTGGCGATACGCAATTCGGCAGGTTCGCCGGGTACGCCGTCGGTGGTGTTTGCTTGCGGTTCGTTGCCGAGTCCCATCAGGGGGAACAGAGTAAACGCTACCAGTAACGCGTAGATCAGGCGATTCATCGCAAGCCCCCAAGCCTCCATGTGCGACCTTGTAGTGATAGCACAGCCTAGTCGATAGCCTTGCAGTGCTCTCACGATCGGGCGCCGCCCTGCGGCGCTCGATCTCATGGGCGCCATACCGCTCCCGGCAAACGCCCTCGTTTCCCGCTTTACCTGTCTATAACTTCATAGTTTAAGGTCACTCCCCACTGCACGAGGTGAAGGCTGATGTATCGCATTTCCGAACTGGCGGCTCTGGTGGGCCTGAGCCGTTCCACACTGCTCTACTACGAAAAGATCGGGCTCATCACCTCACGGCGCGAAGCCAACGGCTATCGCCGCTATAGCGATGCAGACCTGCAACAACTGCGCTTGTTGCAGCAGTTGCAGGCCGGCGGCCTGACCCTGAAGGAATGCCAGGCCTGCCTTGAGGCACGCATCGACAGGCCCGCCCTGCTCGCCCGCCTGCGCACGCTGGATGAAGAGATCGCCGCCCGCCAGCAATCGCGGGACCTGCTGGCCGCGATGCTGGGCCTTTCGTCCATGCGCCCCTGGCACCAGGCCCTCGAACACCAGGCACCGGGCGCCCATCTGGCCTGGCTGCGCAAGCAGGGCTTCAGCGAAAAACAGGCGCTGCGCCTGAAATGGCTATCCAAAGACATGAACGAACACGAACGCTACATGGCCGACTTCGAGCACCTGTTCGAAGGCCTTCAACGCTTGGGCCCCGGCTCGTCCGAAGACACCCTGGCAGCCTTGCAGGCCCTGCCCTTCGCGCCACGCATGGTGCTGGAGATCGGCTGCGGTCGTGGCGCCACCACCACGCTGCTGGCAGAACACAGCCGTGCCACCGTTACCGCGCTGGACAATGATGAATACAGCCTCGCTCGCCTGGGCGACACGCTCACGGCCAAAGGGCTGCAACATCGTGTTCGCCGGGTGTGCGCCAGCATGACCGAACTACCATTCGCGCATGGGCAGTTCGACACGATCTGGGCCGAGGGTTGCGCCTACATCATGGGCTTCGCCCAGGCCCTGAAGTACTGGCAAGCGTTTCTCGCACCCCAGGGCCTGTTGGTGGTCAACGACCTGGTCCGAGTGACCGATGTGCTGTCCGACGAGGCCGGTGCATTCTGGCAGGCCAGCTACCCTGACCTGCAAAGCGTGGAAACACGCCTGGAGACCATTGCCAAGCAGGGGTACCGGACACTGCAGCACTTCCCCATGGGCCGCCAGGCCTGGGACAACTACCTCGTCCCGCTGCGCGAACGCCTGGCCACGCTGGACAGCGCGGCCTTCACCTCCCAGGCATTGGCCGACATCACCCGCGAACTGGAGATCCACACGCGCCACCTCGGCGAATACGGCTATCACCTGTTCATCCTGCAGAAACTACCGTGAAACCCCTCAGAAGCGATTGGATATGAACATCACGCTCCGCGACGAACACCTTGAAGACATCGACAACATCACCCGTCTGACCGAGGCGGCCTTTGCCAACGCAGAACACTCCAGCCATACCGAACAGCACATCGTCAACGCCCTGCGCCGGGCGCATCAGCTCACCGTCTCGCGGGTGGCGATCGAGGACGACATCCTGGTCGGTCATGTCGCCATTTCCCCGGTCACCCTGTCGTCGGGCGTGGGAGGCTGGTACGGGCTGGGGCCGATATCGGTGCTGCCGGCTCGCCAGGGCAAAGGCATCGGCGCGGCATTGATGGAGGCTGCACTGGCGCAGCTGCGACACATGGGTGCCGCCGGATGCGTCGTATTGGGAGACCCGGGCTACTATGCCCGGTTCGGCTTTGCCGTCCAGCCAGGGCTGACACTGCCTGGCGTACCGGCCGAGTACTTCCAGGCGCTGGCCTTCGCAGGTTCCCCGGCGCAAGGCACGGTGCAGTACCACGATGCCTTCGATGCCCGCGAATGAAACGAAAAAGGGCCGCAAAGCGGCCCTCTTCATACCCCTCGATCAGCTCAAGGGCATACACAGGTCGACGGCCCGAACACCGGCCCCGCACAAGGGTCCTTGGACGGTCCGAACACCGGACAGGATGCCTGGGCGGTCAGCGAGACACCACACGTCAACAACACAGCCAGCATCACTTTTTTCATTGATAACCTCCTTGTCTTCAGAAAAGCGGGGATCAACGCTCGCACACGCAAACCGTTGGCCCGAGCACCGCGCCCGAGCACGGGTCTTCCCAAGGCCCCAATACGGCACAGTCCGCCTGTGCATTCAGCGAGAACATCCACAGCAGCGCCGACGCTGCCAGCAGTTTTCGTTTCACCTTGACCTCCTTGGTCGAAACATCGAAAACGATCCGTGTTACGCACGGTGACGTGGGCGTCAGCATGTGACCTTGAGGTCGGCCTGGCAAGCGTGGCGCAGTGTCGCGCTCATTTGGATGGTTTTGATCGCGTGATGGCGAGCAGGTGCTTGGCGGCTTTGCAGTGCACTGGGGATCGAGCGCCGCTTACGCGGCGCATCGCGGATGAATCCGCTCCTACCAGGGCCCGTTATGCCTGGGCGGGACACGGTTTCCGGCGGGTGTAGGAGCGGATTTATCCGCGATGCGCCGCACGAGCGGCGCTCGATCTCAAACGCGCTGCGCGCCCTACCGCCAAACGCCTTGAAACCCCCAACTACCTCAAACCAACCCGGCCGCGCGCGCCCGCGCCGCATGCAGCTTCTTGTAGCTCTCGACCAGGCGCAGGTGCCGGTCCAGCCCTTCCAGCTTCATGCTGGTCGGCGTCAGCCCATGGAAACGCACGCTGCCGTCCACCGACCCCAGCACCGCGTCCATCCGCTCGTTGCCGAACATGCGGCGGAAGTTGGCTTCGTAGTCGGCCATCTCCAGTTCATCGTCCAGCACCACCTCCAGCACCACGTTGAGCGCCTGGTAGAACAGCCCGCGCTCGACGGTGTTGTCGTTGAACTGCAGGAACATCTCGACCAGTTCCTTGGCCTCCTCGAAACGCTGCAGCACCAGGTGAATCAGCAACTTCAGCTCGAGGATGGTGAGTTGGCCCCACACCGTGTTGTCGTCGAACTCGACGCCGATCAGCGTGGTGATGGTGGTGTAGTCGTCCACCTCGGCATTGTCCAGGCGCTTGAGCAGCAGCTTCAGCGAACGGTTGTCGAGGGTGTGCAGGTTGAGGATGTCGGAACGGAAACCCAGCGCCCGATTGGTGTTGTCCCAGATCAGGTCCTCGACCGGATAGATCTCCGAATAGCCCGGCACCAGGATGCGGCAGGCGGTGGCGCCGAGGTCGTCGTACACGGCCATGTACACCTCCTTGCCCAGGCCCTCGAGGATGCCGAACAGGGTCTGCGCCTCCTGCACGTTGGAATCTTCGCCATGGCCGCTGAAGTCCCACTCGACGAACTCGAAGTCGGCCTTGGCGCTGAAGAAGCGCCACGACACCACGCCGCTGGAGTCGATGAAGTGCTCGACGAAGTTGTTCGGCTCGGTCAGCGCGTGGCTTTCGAAGGTGGGTTGCGGCAGGTCGTTCAGGCCTTCGAAGCTGCGCCCCTGCAACAGTTCGGTGAGGCTGCGCTCCAGCGCCACCTCGAAGCTTGGGTGGGCGCCGAACGAGGCGAACACGCCACCGGTGCGCGGGTTCATCAAGGTCACGCACATCACCGGGAACTCGCCGCCCAGCGACGCATCCTTGACCAGCACCGGGAAGCCCTGCTCCTCCAGCCCCTGGATGCCGGCGACGATACCCGGGTACTTGGCCAGCACCTCTTGAGGCACATCCGGCAGGCACAGCTCGCCTTCCAGGATTTCGCGCTTGACCGCCCGCTCGAAGATTTCCGACAGGCACTGCACCTGCGCCTCGGCCAGGGTGTTGCCGGCGCTCATACCGTTGCTCAGGTACAGGTTCTCGATCAGGTTGGACGGGAAGTACACCGTCTCGCCGTCGGACTGGCGCACGAACGGCAGCGAGCAGATGCCGCGCTCCTTGTTGCCCGAGTTGGTGTCGTACAGGTGCGAGCCGCGCAGCTCGCCGTCCGGGTTGAAGACTTCCAGGCAGTATTCGTCGAGGATTTCGGCCGGCAGCGCATCCTTGGGCCCGGGCTTGAACCACTGCTCGTTGGGGTAGTGCACGAACGGCGCGTTGGCGATGTCCTCGCCCCAGAACTGGTCGTTGTAGAAGAAATTGCAGTTCAACCGCTCGATGAACTCGCCCAGCGCCGAGGCCAGCGCGGCTTCCTTGGTAGCGCCCTTGCCGTTGGTAAAGCACATCGGCGACTGCGCGTCGCGCACGTGCAGCGACCAGACGTTGGGCACGATGTTGCGCCACGAGGCGATCTCGATCTTCATCCCAAGCCCGGCCAGGATCGCCGACATGTTGGCGATGGTCTGCTCCAGCGGCAGGTCCTTGCCCGGGATGTAGGTGGTGCTGTCCGACACCGGCATCAGCAGCGCCTGGGCGTCGGCGTCGAGGTTGTCTACCTCCTCGATGATGAACTCGGGGCCGGTCTGCACCACCTTCTTGACGGTGCAGCGGTCGATGGAGCGCAGGATGCCCTGGCGGTCCTTCTCGGAGATGTCCTCGGGCAGCTCGACCTGGATCTTGAAGATTTGGTTGTAGCGGTTCTCGGGGTCGACGATGTTGTTCTGCGACAGGCGGATGTTTTCCGTGGGGATGTCGCGGGTCTGGCAGTACAGCTTGACGAAGTACGCCGCGCACAGGGCCGACGACGCCAGGAAGTAGTCGAACGGCCCCGGGGCCGAACCATCGCCCTTGTAGCGGATCGGCTGGTCGGCGATCACCGTGAAGTCGTCGAACTTGGCTTCGAGACGGAGGTTGTCGAGAAAATTGACCTTGATTTCCATGCGCGGGGGTACCAGAAAGCGGGCGGGAACAAATGAATGGCGGGCATTATCCGGGATTTTTGCCGGGAAGTGTTGGCCACACACTGCCATCCGACAGCGGCCAGTGATTCACCTGTAGGAGCCAGCCTTGCTGGCGATGCCCGGCAAGGCCGGGCCAATACGCCCCACGACCACCTTCCCTGGTCTATGGTTTCCTTCGATCACGACGATGCCTGCCCGGCATACCGCCGGTCGGGCGCCAAGGCGCACGGAGTGCCGCAATGAACAAGACCGCCCTGCCCCTGCTGTTGTCTTCCATCCTGCTGGCCGCCTGTGGCCCCGACCAGATCGTCGCCGACCTGCCCTCGCCAAACGGGCGCTACCACGTCGAAGTGCGCAAGTGCCCGCAGAACGGCGCGCTCACCTGGAGCGAAAAGCTCCAGGTCTCGGTGCTCGAGCCTGGCCAGTCGGCCGAATGCCAGTCGGCGGTCAACCCGCTGGTGCAGTTCGATACGCCGGCACCGGAGAACCAACTGCAACTCGAATGGCTGTCCGACCATGAACTGCGCGCCTGGCACCCGGATTTCACGGCCGACGCCGGCCCTGCGGCGGCCACCTACAAGCACGACGTGCCGATCAGGCTGGTGTTCATGCCCAGGGCGCTCTTCTAGTCCGCGCGGAAGCTCCAGACGATCTCCACCACCCGCGAGGCCAGGATCAGGTAGAGCAGGCACAGCAGCACCTGCAGCACGGTGTGGTACGGCAGCTTGGCCAAGCGGTGCAGGGTATCGCTGACATTGAGCAGCAACAACAACGCCGAGACCAGGATCAAGCCCCAACCGCTAAAGCTGGAGACCCATAGCCCCAGCAGGATCTGCTGGTCGCCATGAATGGCCTCGGTGCCCGCCGCGAACAGCAAGGCGCACACCAGCAGGTTCTTGAAGTTGTCGAAGACCTTGGTGCTCAGGTCCGCTTCCAGCAGGTCGAGGTACTTTCGCCACAGTCTGCGCATTCGCCGCTCCCCCAATGAGTGCCCGTCATCAGCGCAAGTCTAGAAGCGATTGGTGTTGCCTGGTTTCACTCGCAAAAGCACGCCCCAGTCACTACCATTGCCCGGCGCATGGATGACAAGGATTGCGAAACGCGATGAACGAACGCGAACGGCTGCACCGAGACGGCTATGCCCTGCTTCGCGGCGCGATTCCGGCGGCCTGGCTGGAAGGTTTGCGCGCCGTGTTCGATGCCGGGGTGAAACCCTCGGCGCACTGGCCAGTGCCACGTGGCCAGGACTGGCGTCATTCGCAGCTGGACTGCGACCCGCTGATCCAGGCGGTGTGCCGGCTACCGTGCGTGCTGGCGGCGGCTGGCGAGCTGATCGCAGAGCGTTTCTTCCTCGCCCAGGTGGAGGGGCGCGAGCCCCTCGTTGGCGGCGGTCATCAGCAACTGCACCGCGACCTGAGCGCGCAACGCCCGGGCGACATGGCGGCTGCCCTGGTTTACCTGGATGATTATGGCCCCGCCAACGGCGCGACCCGCATCGTCCCGGGCAGCCATCGCCTGCTGCCGGGCGAGCCGCCCTTCGACTTCGGCGACGAGTCCCGCGCCGTGCACGTGTCGGGTCTGGCCGGTGACATCCTGGTGTTCGACGTCGACCTGGTGCACGCGGCCAGCCTCAACACCAGTGGCGCCCGCCGTCGCTCGCTGCTGGCCAACTACAGCGCGCAGGGCCTGTACACGTCCCACCTGCAAACGCTGAAGCTGCGCGATATCCGCATGGACACCCACGACAGGTTCGACCCCTCGGGCTTTCCCTTCAGCGCCCTCTGACGCGTCAGGCTTGACGCTTGGCGTTCTTCTTGGCGATGGCCTTCATCCGCGTGGCCGCCCGCTGCACGGTCGCCATTTTTTCCGGGCGTTTCATGCCCCGCCACTTGCGGATCTCGTCCCGGGTGCGGCCACAGCTCACGCACAACTCGCTGTTGAGCTGGCACAGCGAGACGCAGGGGTTGTCGATGTCTTTGGCCATGAGGCGGCTCCAGAAGCAGGGGGCGCATCATACCTCGACCAGCAAGCTTTGGCCTGGTGCCTCGCTAAAGTTCGATTGCAAGTGAATCGCTCAGGCCGGAGACGGACTTCCTCAACGTGTCAACCAATTCGGTACTGTAAGTGATGGGGTAACCATGGCGGGTCAGGCAATCACAGACATGCCGCACGAACCCGCTCATTCCACGCGGATACGGGGCACCCGGGATGCAACCGTTGCGATAGAAAAGCCCGCCCTCGATGCTGCACAGCGGCATGTTGTGCTCGTGGTACTTGGCCTCTTTGTAGCGGCGCCGGCGCGGGTAGTCCACGAACTTCCCGCCAGGGGCAGTCTCATCCACCCCATACGCCCACACTTCCACCCAAAGAAGAGGGTTCTCCAACCGGAAATCACCGGCAGACCGCCCTCCGCCAAACCCGGGGAACTGATGGATTGCCGGGTGGGCGCGGTACCGGTAGTCGAACAGGTGCAGCAGATTGGCCACGACCGTTTCAGGCAGCGAGTCGTAGCGCGAACCGCTCAGCGACTTGTACTTGCCCCAGCCCATCTGCGTGGAGAGGTCCTGGAGCCAGTCCTGTGCCACGGCATATTTGTACGACCCCGAGGAGGCCCCGTGCCAGTCGCTGGAAGAGGTGAAGGCGCGATCTCGCAGGAACGTAAGCAATTCTCCGAAGCGCATCCCCTGCCAGTTGGACACCTGCTCGAACCCCTGCTGTGCGCACACCTTGTCGGTGAGGTTGCGTAGGCGGATGTTGCTGACCAGGCTGCCATGGGCACGCTCGAGCTGGCTCAGGCTGAGGATCGCGTCGTCCTGGCATAGCGTGGCCACTCGCTCCAGCAACGCTTCATCGCCGAGCCGTGAGTGATTGATCAGCGCCTCCCAGCCGAACTCGGCCATCACGCCATCCTTGAGGCCAGCGTTGATCGTGCTTTCAGCCGCGCCAGGGAAACGGGACACAAACTCACTCCAGCTGGCACAGCCTTTGTCGCGGATAAAGGTGATGGCATCGTCCAGCGTCTGGATGTCGTGATCGCGCTTGAACGAAAAGCCGATGCGCTCGAGCACCCGATGATGAACCGCGTCCCCGGCCGCCATGCGGCGGGTAATGAAATTATTGATGCTCGCAGGCAAGGCAGCCCTGATGTGACCGATGTTGCCGGCCCCTGCGCTGATCGCCGCTTCGAACGCGGCGGCGAGCTCAACTTCGGTGTGTTCCGTCGGGCGCGCATTGGAGGTGAACGCCAGCGCCTGGCAGACGGCCTGGTACTTGTACTTGGCGCTTTCGTTGCCCTTGCGCATCGACGCCGCCCTGAGATGATGCATCGCCCGCGGAAAGCGGCTCTGGGCCTGCGCGAGGCTGGCGACGCCGGCGTCCTGCAACAGACGGATGTAGTACGTCTCATCCTGGTCCGTGATGTCTTGCGTCGGAAAACTGTTGTCGCAACTGGCGTTGTCGCAGTAGATGAAACCCCGATAACGCACATGGTCATAGGACCTCGCCATGTTCTGCCCGCCACACCGCTGGCAGCAGATCGCGACCTTCTGGTTACGGTCCACCTGCTCCCTGCCAGGCATCAGCTTGAGCGAACCGGGGAACGCCATCTGCATATCGCCGAGGAACGTCCTGAAGGAGGCCAGCAAGGTGTCTTGCGGGGGGTGGCAGTGCCGGCACTTGTCGTCTTGCCAATCCAACAGCTCATTGAAGCGCAGGGGGACATCCTCGCCACATGCGATGTGCACATAAGTTGCCTTGGCACTGCGTCGCGCCGGCACTTGTGTCGGAGGGACGAACCCCCTGGCAGCACAGAGCTGGGCAAGCTGGGTTTGCTCAAGCGTCTTGGCGGGTGGGCGGCGTCGGGTGGTGTCCGCCTGGAAGAACGTACCGCCCTTGGCTGAAAAAGCCCTTGCCCGGACGGTCTGCCAGCTTTGGCTCATGACCTCGTCGCCCTTGTGCCAGCTCAACGGGTCCTTGGCCGAGATCACCAGACGGTCCAGCGGCATCTCGTCCTGGCGCTCATGACGCACGTCATCGATGCCATTTGCCTTGGCGATCGAGCGCAGAAACAGGAGGCTCAGCGCGCCTCGTGGGTGGCAGGGGCTGAACCCGCAACCGCGTTTGTCGCTGAGCAGCGTCTTGGAGGTCTTCAGGCTCACCATGCCGCACTTGTGCTTGAGCTCGTGCACCGAAGCGCCGTTGCGGTGCGAGCCGCTGATTCTTACGTATTCTTCGTCCGTGATGATCTTGAGGATGTCGGCATCGGTGTAATCGGACAAACGGGACATGAGGCGTGCGGTATCCATTCCTGAACGGGGCCCTGAGTCTGCCAGAAGGTTTGGGTCAGGTTAACCACCGAGCTGTGGAACAGGCATTCGCCCACACCTCAGACCGCGGATTCCACCGTGTCGACCGGACGCTTCCCGCGCCCCCTCCCCCAGCGCGTCATCACCCAGCGCACGCCCCTGTTCCAGCAGTACCCCACCACCACGCCCCCCACCAGGCAGAGCAGCAATGCGAACACCGGCTGGTCCAGGACACGCTGTGCAACGGACTTGAACTGGTAATGGGTAAGGTAGATGAACAGGGTCGACGAGGCGATCAGGGTCCCGACCCGCGCCAACAGCGCCGGCACCGGCACGGCACGCACCCAGATCAGCGCAAGCACCGCCGGCAGGGCAATATCGATGGGCATCCTGATCATCGTAGCCTCCCACCCATAGCCGGCCAGGGTGAACAGATCGAGTTCACCGATCACCAGCACCGCCAGGGCACTGGCCACCCATTTGCGCGCCGCCGAATCGGCGTAGTGCACCGCCATGCCCAACACGGTGATCGCCAGGTAGTGCTGCGGCACCCGGTTGTACAACGGGCTGGCGTCGTAGACGAACAGCGTGATCAACACATCGGCCACCAGCAACGCACAGGCCGCCAGCGCCAGGCTACGGAACGGGTCGGCCAGGATCGCCCTGCGCACCCGCCCGATCGATAGCACCAGGCCGATGAGCAGGATCATCTGCACCAGCACTTCGATGTACCAATAGTTGAAGACCCCAACCTGCTCAGGGGCGAACCAGTTGGACACCAGCAGCAGCGACTGCCAGTGCAGGCGGTCAAACACGCATTGGATCAGCACGGTGTACAGCACGGTCGGCACCGCGATGGCGGCCACCGACCGGAGCAAGGCGCGAGCATCACCCCGTTCCTCGATGGCCTGGAGCTGGAACCGCGCCAGGCTAAGGCCGGAAATCAGGAACAGCGTCGCCGTGTCGCCGGTCACCATCCAACCGCCGAACAGCCCGAAATGCCCGGCGACGATCAGGATGATCGCCAACATGCGCAACAGGACCGGTACCTCCATGGCCCGCGTTGCCCGGCGCGCAGCTCCAGGCGCAACCGCCAGCGTCGCCAGCTCCCGCACCGGGATCATCTCCCAGCGCTCCGGCAACTGGCCGATCAGCTTCTGCAAGGCCATCGAGGCCTGGACAAAGGTCAGCGAATCACCGCCCAGCTCGACGAAGGTGAGATTGCTGTCGAGGCTCGGGACCTGGAGTATGCGTGCCCAGGCTTCGCTCAATTGCTGTGCCAGGGGTGTCAATGGTTGGGCGGGTGTTGCTCCCGCAGTGTCGAAGCGCTTGGCCAGCGCGCGCCGGTCGACCTTGCCATTGGGCGTGAGCGGCACCGACTCCAGGAACAACCACTGCGCCGGCACCATGTAGTCCGGCAACTGGCCGCCCAGCGCATCGCGCAGCTCGGCGCTCGACACCGCCTGGCGCGTCACGCAACAGGCCACCAGCTTTGTCGCGCCATGCTCATTCAAGGCCAGCACCACGCACTGGCGGATCTGCGGATGGCGCGCAACGGCGTTCTCGATCTCAGCCAGCTCGATACGGTGACCGCGGATCTTCACCTGGCTGTCGGCGCGACCCAGAAAGTCGACACTGCCATCGGGCAGGTAGGTGCCCCGGTCGCCGGTGCGATAGCAGATATCCCTGGCGTCACCGGTAAACGGGTTGACCACGAACTTTTCGCCGGTCAGCGCCACGTCCCCCCAGTAGCCCAGCGACAGGTAGGGGCTGCGGATCAGGATCTCCCCCACTTCACCCTCGCCCGCCAACTGCCCGGCCTCGTTCAGCACCAGCAACTGTGCGTCGTCGATACCTTTGCCCAATGGGATGCGACCTGCTGCCGGCGCGGCCTCGATCGAGTGGAACGCCATGGCCTGTGGTGTTTCAGTGGTGCCATAGAAGTTGACGCTGGCGGCCTGGGGAGCGATGGTGCGAATCTGCTGATACAACGCCGGGCTCAGCGCGTCACCGCCCCAGAACAAGTAGCGCAGGCGCTCCAGCGTCAGGCCCGCGAGCGTGGCGCCGGCTTCGATCAACCTGCCCAGCGGTGGTGTGAGGTGCATGACCGTGATGCCTTCGCCGTGTACCCAGGTTGCCAGGGCCAGGGGGTCGGTGAGGGTCGCCTGGGACGGGCAGGCGATCCGCGCGCCGATCGACAACGGCGTGAACACATCCCGGTACACCGGGTCGTGCCCCAGCCCCGACACCATGGAAAAACGTTCGTCGCGGGTGAAGCCGTGGTGCTCGACATGCCAGCGAACGAAGTGCACCAACGGCGCATGATCGGTGACGATGCCCTTCGGCTCGCCCGTGCTGCCCGAGGTGAACGTGATGTAGGCCGGGCGTGCCGGGTCGACCTCGGGCAGGTTCACCGCAGCATTGCCAAACTGCCGCAACGCCATGTCCGGGGCTTCCGGCACCCTGATGATGTGCGGACCTTGTGGGTCGAGAGCGACTTGCGCGCTGCCGCACACCAGGACGAAGGCTGGCCGGAGCAGGTCGATGATCTGCTCGATGCGCCCAGACGGATAAGCCGCGTCGGCCACGGTGAACGTCAACCCGGCGCGGGAGGCGCCAAGCAGCCCATAGACCAGGCCCGCGCTACGGCTGGAGACGATCACGACCCGATCGGCCACCGTTCCCCCGAGCGCCAGCAGGTGCGCGGCGATGCCATGGCTGATGCGTTCGAGCTGCCGGTAGTTGCAGGCGAAGCCTTGGGTCGTGATCGCCGTGGCCTCTGGCCAACACTGCGCCTGTTGCACGAAAGCCTGGAAGATCGGGGCACTGGCCTGGTACGCCAGGCGCCGGGTCGGGTCTGGGAGTGGGTGCGGCATGATGGGCGTTGACCCCGCAGCGACGATGCGTGACTGACATCCCTGCCCGGCAGCCCGGTGCGATGATGGCCGAGGGCTATAAGCCTGAACGCTAGTGCACGCCGGCACGGCACGCCAGCAGCCGTCCGACGGTTGGCGCCACGGTCGTCGCGACAACGCGCAACGCATTGAGTTCGCAGACTATTTATCTAAGGGTGGGCCAGAACTTTTTGCGCGTTTCCGGTCTATGTGGGTACGCACGGCATGGCCGTGCGGTGCCGCCAGGCGGCCACGATCCACTGCCATTCAGAGGTTGTCTTCTCCATGAAACTACATGCCCCACGGATGCTGCTCCTTGGCTTGTTCGCGCTCGCGGCGGCGGGTTCGGCGTCGGCCTCGCCAATGAAGACTCCAGCCCCTGGTTTCACACCTGAAGTCGCGGCCGCTCCGGCGCCCGGCCATGCCACCGGCAACCCTTGGCAGACCACGGCCAACCTCGCCGGTACGCAAAGCGGTCCGGTGCTGGCCCATGATGACCGGGGCTGGCGCGATGGGCGAGGCTATGACCGCCACAATGATTGGCACAGGGAGCAGTGGCGCCGTGAGCAATGGCGCCGCGAGCAGCACCGCCGGGAAATCGAACGCCAGCGTTACTGGGAACGCCATCACGATCGCGCGCTACGTCATCGCTACGAGGACGACCATCGCTACTACCGTCGGTGAAAGCCGCAGGGTGATGGCCGTTGACAGCCTTCGCAAATCCCGCAAAATCGCCGTCCTTTTTCTTGCGCGACAGGACGTCTTCGATGCAGCGGATCGTGATTCTGGGCAATTCCGGCAGCGGCAAGTCGACCCTGGCCCGTGATCTGGGCAACCGGCTCGGCCTGCCGGTGGTGCATCTGGACACCTTGTTCTGGGAGCCCGGCTGGGTCGAACCTGACGCTGGGCGGTTCCGTGACCGGGTGCGCGAAGCCATCACCCCACAGGCCTGGGTCTGCGAAGGCAACTATGCCCGACGCACGTTCGATCTGCGCCTGCCCCGCGCGGACCTGGTCATCTGGCTCGACACGCCGCGCCTGACGTGCCTGTGCCGGGTGATCCTGCGCAGCCTGATGAACCGTCCCCGCCCCGACCTGCCCTCAGGTTGCAGCGAGAAGCTCGACAAGGCATTCCTGGGTTTTCTCAAGTTCGTCTGGCAATTCGACCATGGCTACCGTCAAGGTATCGAAGCTGTACGCCTGAAAACGGCCCCGCAGGTGCCCACCGTGCACCTGCGGGGTAAACGGCAGATCAACAGTTTTCTCGCCAGGTTGCCCACCGCGACACCCCCTTTGTAGGAGCGGCTTCAGCCGCGATGCAGACGGCGCGGTGCATGTCATCCGCGTTGCGGATGATCGCGGCTGAAGCCGCTCCTACAGGCGTCGTGCCAGAGCAATGCATCGCGGCAGCCTCTTGCTCAAAGTATATGGAAATCCGTATATTCGAATTTCCATATCAAGAATCACCACCATGCTCACGCCCCCCGACGTCTTCAAGTGCCTCGCCGACGAAACCCGCGCCCGCGCCACCCTGCTCATCGCCCAGCTCGGCGAGCTGTGCGTGTGCGAGCTGGTGTGCGCCCTCGACGATAGCCAACCCAAGGTCAGCCGCCACCTCGCTCAACTGCGCAACTGCGGCCTGCTCAAGGATCGCCGCCAGGGCCAGTGGGTCTACTACCGCCTCGACCCGCAGCTCCCCGGCTGGGTGCACGACCTGCTGCAACTGACCCTCCAGGCCAACCAGGCCTGGCTGCACGACAACGCCACCCGCCTGCAGCACATGGACGGCCGCCCGGTGCGCGCCGCCAGTTGCTGCTGACTACCTGGAAGATCCTCCATGCTGATCGCAATCGCGGTATTCGTCTTCACCCTGGTGCTGGTGATCTGGCAGCCAAAGGGCCTGGGCGTGGGTTGGAGCGCGGCCCTTGGCGCACTGATCGCCCTGGCCGTCGGCGCAGTGTCCCTGCAAGATATCCCGACCGCTTGGGCCATCGTCTGGAACGCCACGACCACCTTCATAGCAGTGATCATCATCAGCTTGCTGCTGGACGAAGCCGGCTTCTTCGAATGGGCGGCCCTGCATGTGGCGCGCTGGGCCAATGGCAGCGGCCACCGCCTGTTCGCCTTCTGCGTGCTGCTGGGCGCGGCGGTGTCGGCACTGTTCGCCAACGACGGCGCCGCGCTGATCCTCACCCCCATCGTCATGTCGATGCTGCTGGCCCTGCGCTTCTCCCCCGCCGCCACCCTGGCCTTCGTCATGGCTGCCGGCTTCATCGCCGACACCGCCAGCCTGCCGCTGGTGGTCTCCAACCTGGTGAACATCGTTTCGGCGGACTATTTCGGCCTGGGCTTCGCCGAGTACGCCTCGGTGATGGTGCCGGTAAACCTGGCCAGCGTCGCCGCCACCCTGGTGGTGTTGTGGCTGTTCTTCCGCCGTGACCTGCCGCGGCACTACGCACTCGATGCACTGAAGGCCCCCGAGGCGGCGATCCATGATCGCGCCACCTTCATGGTCGGCGGCTGGAGCCTGCTGGTACTGCTGGTCGGGCTGTTCGCCCTGGAGCCGCTGGGCATCCCGGTCAGCGCCGTGGCGGCGGTGTGCGCGGCGATGCTGTTCGTGGTCGCCGCCCGCGGCCATCGCATTTCCACCCGGCGCGTGCTGCGCGAAGCACCCTGGCAGGTGGTGGTCTTCTCGCTGGGGATGTACCTGGTGGTCTATGGCCTGAAGAACGCCGGCCTCACCGACCTGCTCACCCAACTGCTTGATCGCCTGGCGGCACAGGGCCTGTGGAGTGCCACCCTGGGTACCGGCCTGATTGCGGCACTGTTGTCATCGGTGATGAACAATATGCCCAGCGTGCTGGTCGGCGCCCTGTCGATCCAGGCCAGCGCTGCCGAGGGCATGGTGCGCGAGGCGATGATCTACGCCAACGTCATCGGCTGCGACCTCGGCCCCAAGATCACCCCCATCGGCAGCCTCGCCACCCTGCTCTGGCTGCATGTGCTGGAGCGCAAGGGCATGCGCATCACCTGGGGTTACTACTTCAAGGTCGGCCTGCTGCTGACCCTGCCGGTCCTGTTGCTCACCCTTTCGGCCCTGGCCCTGCGCCTGAGCCTCTGACGAGGAGTTCCCATGCGAGTCCTGTTCATGTGCACGGCCAACAGCTGTCGCAGCATCCTGTCCGAAGCACTGTTCAACCACTTGGCCCCGCCCGGGTTCGAAGCGGTGAGCGCCGGCAGCTTCCCCAAGGGGCAGGTGCTGCCGCGCAGCCTGAGCATATTGCAGCGGGCCGGCATCGCCATCGACGGGTTGTACAGCAAAGGCAATGACGCATTCGAGCAAGACCCACCGGACATTGTCATCACCGTGTGCGACAAAGCAGCCGGCGAACCTTGCCCGGTGTACTTCGGCCCCGCGCTCAAAGCTCATTGGGGTTTGGAGGACCCTTCCGAGGTGGTGGGCGACGAGCAGGCCATGAGCAATGCATTCGACGTCACCCTGGCACACATCGAGCAGCGTTGCCGGGCGTTGTTCGCCCTGCCCTTCGCCAGCCTCGACCGTGACCAGCTCAAGCGTGAGCTGGACCGGATCGGCACACTCTGAACGGGAGCTTCCATGTCGAACGCTCTGCCCGACCTCGGCCTTTCACTGCTCACCAAAGCCCCTGCCTCACCCCGTGCCAGCCCTCCTTGAGCCGCGCACTCTGCTGTTGTACGGTTCCACCGCCGCCGACTGCTGCTGCCGCTGTGCGATCACCGCGACTGATTACAAAGGACGTAGATGAAGCTTCACTATCCGCTCGTGGCACTTATGGCCATGGGCACCCTGGCCCACGCCCAGGTCCCCGACCAAGGCGTCGAGTTCAGCCACAAAGACTGGGACTTGGCGTGCAACAGAACTGACGAGTGCTTCGCCATTGGCTACTCGCCGGGCGACGGCATCGATGGTGTCAGCCTGGCCCTGAAGCGTGAAGCCGGCCCCCGCACCCCCTTCATTGGCTGGTTGCTGTTCGCCGACCTTGGTGGCGAGCCGCCCACCGTGCCGGTCAGGTTGCTCATCGACGGCAACATCGTCGGCGAGTTGAACCAGAGCGAACCGAAAAGCTTCACGCTCAAGGACAATCAGGCCGATCGGCTGGTCACCGCGCTGGCCGGCAGCACCCATATCCAGTTCATCGACGCCAAGGGCCAGTCATGGAGTTTGTCCGACGCAGGCGCCGCCGCCGTGCTGATCAAGATGGACGAGCTCCAGGAGCGCCTCGGGACACCCAGTGCAGCGATCAGGAAAGGTAACGAAGATGACGACCTGGTGCCCGGGCCTCGCCCTCGCCCCCCGATCATCGAGAGCCCACCGCTGGTGGACACCCGTCCTGGCGACCGGGATCTTGCGCTGGATCCCGCCCTGCGCAAAGCGCTCGACAAGGCCCTTGACGACCCGCTTGCCTGTCCGGATCTGACATCCGGCGACGATCCTCAACCGCTCGACATCCAGCGGCTCGACGACCATCGGCTGCTGGTCAGCACACGCTGCGCGACAAGCACGTTCAACACCGTGAAAGGCTTCTGGGTGACCGAGGACAAGCCCCCTTATTTGTCCAGCCTGGTCACGCCCGCAGCCAACCTGTTCGACCGAAACCATGCCCAGATCGGCGCCTGGCAGAACTTCCGTGAGCAAGGGGATTGCATGTTGCGTACCTTCTGGCGTTGGGACGGCAAGCGCTTCGTGATGACCTACCGGGCTGGCTACAACCGTTGTCGCGGCTTCCAGTTTGGTGGTTGGAGCATGCCAACGTATATGAATTGATTCAGCCCCAAATGCCGCCATGCACCCTCCATGGCGGTATTCTCGTGCAAGCCTGTAGGGGCTGAGTGCACCGTCAGCCCAGCCTGACGATATCCACCGAGATTTCCACCGCCTCCACCGTGCCGCGGTTCTCCAGCCAGTGCAGGGTATCGTGGTCCTCAGGCCAACCCACGCCCGGCCCGTAGTCGGTGGCGACGCCTTTGCGGTGGTCGGTGATGATGCCGCGCAGGATGTACACGGTGCCGGGGCGGTCGACATGGTCGTGCAAAGGCCCGAACACCGCGCCGGGTGCGAGCGTGACCTTGCGCATGCGCAACTGGCGCCCGGCCATGCCTTCGATCTCGGGCCCCAGGTCGACCGTTGCCAACAGTTCCACCGTGACGCCTTGGGTTGGGGGTGCCGCTTGCTCGTTCATTGCCGTGTCGACCTTGCTCATCGATGAAAAACACCTGGGCCGTTTTATAAAGTGAAGCGCCGCACGCGCATGCCAGCGAATGCGCAATCGTTTGTGCGCAGGGCAGGCGACGAAAGGTCGGGGGTGGGATTCATACCATTTGTCTGGGAAATAACGCCGAGCCCGCTCTAGCACAAGGCTGCCGCCCCGGTATGGGATGGACTTGAAGCCTTGGCTCCGCTGGCAGCCCCGAAGACATGGCGGAATGCTGCTACGCTTCTGACAACATGAAAAAGGTTTCATTTGACAGCAGTAGCGCAAGGCACGGTCGCCCAGGCGCACCTCGCATGGAGGCTTCATCAGCCCCGACAGGAAGGAGCTTCACATGGCACTGGCCGAAGATCTGGCGCTGCTGGTCCGCCAGGAAGAGGTGCTTCAGTTCAAGCACTTCGACGAAGACGTGGCCTGGCAACTGGGCGCCCTCCTGCAACGGCGGGCCGAGGCCGAAGGCTGGCTGGTGGTGATCGACATCCGGCGCTTCGAGCGCCCGTTGTTCCTCGCCGCCAGGCCCGGGGTGACACCGCACAATCATGACTGGATCCGGCGCAAGTGCAACACGGTGCAGCGCTTCCTGTGCAGTTCCTACCGGATCGGTCACCAACTGGCCATCGACCAGAAGGATATCGCCCAACGCTACAACCTGTCGCCTGTGGACTACGCAAGCGCCGGCGGGGGTTTCCCGATCACGGTCAAAGGCGCGGGGGTGATCGGCAGCGTGGCGGTTTCCGGCCTGCCGGAGCGCCAGGACCACCAGGCCATCATCGATGCGCTGTGCACGCTGCTCGGGCATGACCGCGCGGCCTTGTCGCTGGCGCCCACCGGCAAGTTCGCCAACACCAAGGGCAAGGTGGTCGCCGTCAGCGGCTGACCTCACAACCTCCCTGCCGTGTAGGAGCGGCTTCAGCCGCGATGCGGGCTGCGCAGTACCTGGCACCCGCTGCGCGGGTGATCGCGGCTGAAGCCGCTCCTACAGAGGTCGTCTCTGGTTCACGATCCTTCATTCTTTCACCACCACCTTTCGGCTACCCTGTGTCGCGGTCGCGGCGGCGTTCGTCCGACTGGCAAGCGATCCGCCTTCCACCCACGCCAGGCCCCCATGCACGCATTACTGCAAGAGATCCTCGACCACGTCCGCCCCCTGCTCGCCCAGGGCCAGGTGGCGCAATACATCCCCGCCCTCGCCCAGGTGGCCCCCAACCAGTTGGGCATCGCCGTGCAGAGCCTGGATGGCCAGTTGCACTGCGCCGGAGACGCGCACACGCCGTTCTCGATCCAGAGCATCTCCAAGGTGTTCAGCCTGGTGCAGGCGATCAACCACAGTGGCGAGGACATCTGGTCGCGGCTGGGCTACGAACCATCCGGGCAGGCCTTCAACTCGCTGGTGCAGCTGGAGGTGGAGAAGGGTCGCCCGCGCAACCCGTTCATCAATGCCGGCGCCCTGGTGATCTGCGACATCAACCAGTCGCGCTACGCCACCCCGACCCTGTCGATGCGCGACTTCGTCCGCCGCCTGTCCGCCAACCCGCGCATCGTCAGCGACGCGGTGGTGGCCGAGTCCGAATACCAGCACCGGGCGCGCAATGCCGCCATGGCCTACCTGATGCAGGCCTTCGGCAACTTCCACAACGATGTCGACGCGGTGCTGCGCAGCTACTTCCACCATTGCGCGCTGTCAATGAGCTGCGCCGACGTGGCCCGTGGCTTCGCCTTCCTGGCCAACGGTGGCCACTGTCCGCACAGTGGCGAGCAAGTACTGAGCCGACGCCAGGCGCAGCAGGTGAACGCGATCATGGCCACCAGCGGGTTGTACGACGAAGCCGGCAACTTCGCCTACCGCGTGGGCCTGCCGGGCAAGAGCGGCGTGGGCGGCGGCATCGTCGCGGTGGTGCCGGGGCGCTACAGCATCTGCGTGTGGTCGCCAGCGCTGAACGCCTCGGGCAACTCGCTGGCCGGGTTGCGGGCGCTGGAGCTGCTGAGCGAGCGCATGACCGGCTCGGTGTTCTCGGCAGTCTCCTGAACGCAGGTTGCTTTCGTAGGAGCCGGCTTGCCGGCGAACACCGGCAGAGCCGGTGCCAGGCACCGCGGTGCCCCCTTCGCCGGCAAGCCGGCTCCTACATGCCCCCCTGTGCGTGATCCCGCCACGCTGATGGGCTCAACCCGGTCCAGCGCTTGAACGCCCGGCGAAACCCGCGCACGTCGCTGTAGCCCAACACCTCGGCGACGCGCTCGATGGGCATCCGCGGGTTGCCCAGCAAGCTGGTGGCCCGGGCCTGCCTTGCTTGTTCCTGCAACGCGTCGAAAGTGATGCCGTGCTCGACCAGATGCCGGCGCAAGGTGCGGCTGCTCATGTTCAAGTCGCTGGCGACCTTGTCGATGCGACACCCCGCCTGCAGGTCGCGGGCAATGGCACGTTCCACAGCCTGCAGCAGGCTCGCCTTCTCCTGCACCGGGGCACATTCGAGCTCCAGCAGCTTGAGCGCCTGGCGCAAGGCGACGGGCTGGTGCCCCGGCAGCGGCTGCTCCAGCCAGTGGCTGGCGATCACCATGCGGTTGTGCAGGCAACCGAAGGCGACATTGGGCCCCAGCAGGCGCGTGTACGTCTCCAGGTAACGCGGTGCGCCATGGGTGAACTCGAAACGCAGCGGCTGGAACTCGCCACCGAGCAAGGCACGGCCATAGACCATCAGGCTGGCGAGAAACTCTTCCACCGCGAACACCTGGATGTCGGCGGCGGGCAACCGGCACTCGACCTGGATGACCGACTCCGTAGCGCCCTCCTCCAGGCTGTAGACCGCCATGCCACCGCTGGTGTGCTGGTAGCGCACGCCGATCTCGAAGGCGTCACGCAGGGTCTTGCACAGCGACAGCACATGGCCGAGCAGGCCGAGGGTACCCAACACGTTGCGATGGCCGACCCACAGGCCCAACCCCTGCTCCGGCAAGGCTTCGAGCGCACGCTGGATCAGCGTCACCGCCTGGCGGCAAGCGATGCGCTGGGCGGGATCCTGCAACTCTTGCGGCGTGAATCCAAGCCCGCGGCACAGGCGCTCGCTGCTGACACCCCGGTCACTGGCGACCTGGGTCAAGGTCTGCAGCATGAAGGGTGAAGCCAGGGCGAGATCGAGTTGCGGGTCGAGGGTGGTACTGGGCATGGCAGGCGGCTCCCGGGCCACGGCGTCTGGATTGTTGTTCTGCGGGCCGCGCGCGTGGTGCCGCCATCATATCGCGCCGTCGAAGGCCCTCGGGATGAGAGTAACAAAATATTGCAGCATGTCCGCCAAAGCCCCCTCGCCTGTCCGGCATTGCCCTGCGCCCTCGGCTCGCGAGCGCTTATTTGTATGGGGCGGCACACCGCCGCGCACCCATAACAACAAGAACGAGCCCAACCATGAACCCGACCCGCCTCACCTGCGCCTGCACCCTGGCGTCGCTGCTCGCACTCCCGGCCCACGCCACCGAAAACGGCGTGGACAACATCGGCCCCGGCACCGACGGCTTCTTCGTCCTGCCGCTGGGCGTCGACCAACTGCCGGACCATATGTTCGCCTTCAACCTCTACTACAACCACTACCAGGCGCGGAAGCTGGACATCAGCTCCCTCGGCGGCAAGGTGCCCCAGGTGAAGATCACCTCCGACGCGATCATCCCGCGGCTGGACTACCTCAGCACGCTGCGTGTGTTCGGCGGGCGCCTCGGCGGCTATGTGGCGCAGCCCTACATGCGCCAGCAGGTGGCGATGTTCGGCCAGCACAGCCGCCGCGAGAGCCAGGGCGACGTCACCCTCGCGCCGATCATCCTCTGGGACCTGGGCCCGGACCTCACCCTCGCCACGGCCCTGGAGATCACCCTGCCCACCGGTGACTACGACGCCGCGCGCATGGCCAACACCAGCAACAACTTCTACACCTACAAGCCATTGGTGTCGGCGACCTGGCTGCCCAGCGAGCGCACGGAACTCTCGGTCAAGGCCACCTACAGCTTCAACAAGGAGAACCCCGATACCGACTACCGCTCCGGGCAGTTGTTCCACTTCGACTACTCGGCCAGCTACCGGGTGACCGACAACCTGCGCCTGGGGGTGAACGGCTATTACCTGAAGCAGACCACCGACGACAAGCAGTTCGGCCGGACCGTGAGCTTCATGGGCGAGGACGTGGACGATGGCGTGCGCGGCCAGGTGTTCGCCATCGGCCCCGCCGTGCATTACACCTTTCTCAAGTACGCCAGCATCGAGGCGCGTTGGGCCAAGGAGTTCGCCGTGGAGAACCGCCCGGAGGGCGAGATGCTGTGGGTCAAGCTGAACCTGCCCTTCAGCCTGTGAGGACGCGGTTCGCCGGCAAGCCGGCTCCTGCACACGGGAGCCGGCTTGCTGGCGATCCGCTAGGTGTAGACCGGCCAGCGCTCGACGATGCGCCCGCCGCGTACCGCCAGCAGGTCACCGAACTGCAGCAGTATCGCCTCGGACTGGGTCGGCCGCAGGAACACCTGGTCGTCGACCTTCAGCCCCACCGCCGATGAGCCATTGACCATCTCCTGGTTGGAACTGCGCCCGAACACGCCGTTGAAGCGCAACCCGCCCGGCGACACCGGCTCGGCCAGCCAGTTGCCGCCGTAGATGAAGAACGTCTCGCGCAGGTTCGGGTCCCACCCGCTCAGTAGCTTCGACTTGCCATCCAGCGCCGGGATTTCCACCGCGCCCGTGCGCTTGAGCACCGGCGTGGCGATGTAGGCGGCGGGCTGATGATCCGCCAGTGACGGCAGGTCGAAATGGCTCGGCTTGAGCAGCGCCGAGCCCACCGACACCTCGCTGCTGGTGCGTTCGCGCTCGTGTATCCGGTAACTCGGGCTGCCAGCGGTGTTCAGGGTCAGGTCCGCCTGCCACAGCGCGGGGTAGCGCGTGCGGGCGTAATCGACGAAACCGTCGTACAGCGCCATGACCTTGGCGAACAGTTCGTCCGGCGAGCCGAGGATCCCGGGCAGGTCCATGCCGACAAAGGGGTCGTAGCCCATGAAGCCGGCAAAGGTCAGGTGCCGGGGGTTGGCGGCAATCAGCGCGAGCATCTGCTCAAGGCCGGCATGATCCTTCACGCCCCCACGGTGCAGGCCGACATCCAGTTCGATGTTGATCCGCAACCGGGTCCCCAAGCCTTGCGCCAGCGCCAGGTATTGCCCCAGGCGTTCAGGCGTGTCCAGCAACCACTGCAACTGCCTGGCCGGATCGAACGGCCCTCGGTGCTGTTCGTAGAACAGTTGCGCCGAACGCACTGGCAAGGGTTTGCCGAGCAGGATATCGGCCTCGGGAAAACGCACCGCATCGTGATTGAGAAAGGGTTGGTGAAACGCCATCAGCCGCCGTGTGTCGGCGCGCTGGCCGATGTACTCGAGCATCTGTGGTGCCGGCAATGACTTCTCCACCAGGCGCAGGTGCTTGCCGGCGCGGTGCACCGACTGGGTCACCACGTCGATGTTGTGGTCCAGCCGGTCGAGGTCGATCAGCATCACCGGGCGCATGGGCCCGTGCTCGCGCAGTTCGCGTTCGAGCCGGGCGAAGTAGTCGTTGTGCGGGGCTCCCTGGGCGCTCGGCCGCAGCCAGGCGCCGGCACCCGCCAGCAACACGCCGGCCCCCGCCGCGCCCGCCAGAAACTTGCGTCTGTTCATGACACCTCCTTGTGTTCAGGCCACGCCCAGGATCGAGGCCAGGTGCGCGTTGAGGAACTTGCCCTGCGGGTCCAGCGCCTGGCGCACCTCGGTGAAGGCCTTCCAGCGCGGATACAGCGGTTGCAGGGTGCGCGCATTGAGCGTGTGCAGCTTGCCCCAGTGCGGCCGACCGGCGTACTTCCAGAAGATCGGCTCGATGGCGGCGAAGAAGTTGTGGTGGTCCATGCTGTAGTGCTGGTGCACGGAGATCGAACAGCTGTCGCGCCCTTCGAACATGCTCAGCGGGATGTCGTCGGCCTTCACGTAGCGGTACTCGATGGGGAACCAGGTGCGCAGGTCGCGCTCGCGGATCAGCGCAAGGATTTCCCGCAGGCAGGCCGGGCCGTGCTCGGCGGGCACGGAGTACTCCATCTCGTTGAAGCGCACAGTGCGCACATTGGCGAAGATCTCATGGGAATCACCGACCCGCTCGTCGAAGCTGGCGATG
Organism: Pseudomonas sp. MWU13-3659; assembly: GCF_023757525.1. Classification (NCBI taxonomy): domain Bacteria; kingdom Pseudomonadati; phylum Pseudomonadota; class Gammaproteobacteria; order Pseudomonadales; family Pseudomonadaceae; genus Pseudomonas; species Pseudomonas sp. MWU13-3659. Next base: position 333,128 of record NZ_JAMSHW010000003.1, read on the forward strand.
TGGCGCAGGCTGTTGAGCAGCGCCCGGCGCGCGGCGGGAAAGTCGCTGCCGTACTTGTCGAGTTTCTCGATCAGGGTGACGAATTCGTTGCCGCCCTCCTTGGCCGGATCCTGCGCGGGGGTGGCCGGATCGCTGGTTTCATTGAGGGCAACGGCCAACGCGTAATCGGAATGGGTGATCACCAGCATTTCCCAGTGCTGGTTCTCGCGGGTGTGCATGTGCACGTCCTCCAGCAACTCCTCGGTGCGGGCGATCCATTGACGCTCGCGCAGGCGGAAGGCCTCACGGTTCTGCAGGCGCACCTTGGTCGCCACGCCAAGGGCGCCCAGGGACACCCGCGCGGCGTCGAACACTTCCGGATGCCGCTGGCTGTCGCAGTCGAGCACTTCCCCGGTCGCCGTGACCAGTTGCAGGCCGGTGACCCGCGAAGCATACGAGCCGAACCCGACGCCGGTGCCATGGGTCGAGGTGGCGAGCGCGCCGGCCAGGGTCTGGTAGTCGATATCGGCCATGTTCGGCAGCGCCTGGCCGACCGCCTTGAGCGCCGCGCCCATCGACGACATGGGCGTGCCGGCGGCGAACTCGGCCTGCAGGGTGGCGGGGTCATGCCCCAGCAAGCCATTGAAATAGCTGAGCGAAACCAGCGTGCCGTCGGTGGGCACCAGGCCACTGAAGGAGTGCCCCGAGCCGACCGGGCGCACCTTGCCAGGGGCATCGCGCAGCACCTGCGCCAGTTCGTCCAGGCTCTGCGGCGCCAAGCGCGCCAAGGGCAGGCAGCTCTGCCCGCCCGACCAGTTGCGCCATGGGATCAGGCGCGGCGCGCGCAGCATCTGCGCCAGCACCGGGTTACCGGAAAGCGCCATGAAGGCGCAGGCCGCAGTGGCCTGTTGCAGCCAGCGGCGTCGGGAAAGTTGAATCGCCATGGGAACCCCTTGTGCTCAGTGGACGGACTGGCCGGACATGAAACCGATCAGGGCCAGGAACTGCGCCTCGGAACACTGCATGCACAAGCCCATGGGCGGCATGCCCTTGTAGCCGTTGATGCTGTGGTCCAGCAGGCTGTCCACGCCCTGCGCGAGCCGGGGTGACCAGGCCGCCGCATCACCCGCCAATGGCGCACCGGAGGCCGGGTTGGCGTGGCAGGTCTTGCAGGTGTTGGCGTAGAGCGTGGCCAGGGCCGGGTCGGCGGGCGTCATTGCGCCAGCCGGCACGACGGGTTCCGGCTCGTCCCGGCAGCCGCCGAGCAGCAAGGCGAAGGTGGTCAGCGCGGCGGCTGACAGCAGTGACGTGGATGACGGCATGGTGCTCCCCTGTTCCACCGTGCCGGGGCACGGCGATTTCTTGTTGTAGGTGGGGGTAACGGTAAGGCGGGGGGGATGCGCTGCTCAGGGCAATGGCGGCCAACAAGGGGGCCGCCATCGGACAAGGCGCCGACCCTGTCGGCGAGTGGGCACGGCTGGCAAGGCCATGGATATCGCAGGGCATGCCGGACGGCCGAGGATGCGCTGCAGCCGCCGCACCTTGATACGCTCAAATGAATATCTTGATAATAATGAAAATATTTTTCTGAATATTTCACCTTTACACTTGCTTTACATTTGCGAATCACTACCATTTGCGACCTCACAACAACAAATGAGTCGCATTCAATGGCAAGAAAGTCCGTCGCCCCGGTGTCCCTGTCGATGCTGGGCCTGTTGGTCACCCCTGCCCTGCACGCTGAAAGCAAGGACCCGCTCGCCCTGCCGGCGACCTCGGTGACCAGCGCCTACGAGCAGCAGAGCTACAAGGCCAGCGAGAGCAAGAGCGCGCTGAAGATCGACGCGCCGCTGCGCGACATCCCGCAGACCGTCAACGTGGTACCCGAGAGCGTGATCAAGGACCAGGGCGCCCAGTCCATGGAGGACGTGCTCAAGAACGTGCCCGGCGTCGGCCTGTCCAACGGCGACGGCCAGCGCGACCAGGTGACCATCCGCGGCTTCAGCGCCATTGGCGACATGTACATCGACGGCGTGCGCGACGACGCCCTGTACTTCCGCGACCTGTCCAACATCGAGCGGGTCGAGGTGATCAAGGGCCCCGCCGCCGTACTTTATGGTCGCGGCTCCTCCGGTGGCCTGATCAATAGCATCAGCAAGAAACCCGGCTTCGCGCCCAAGCAGGAAGTGGGCATGACCCTCGACACCGAGGGCAAACGCCGCACCCAGTTCGACAGCGGCTGGGCCGACCCGCAGGGCAACCAGGCCTACCGCATCACCGGTGCCTACGAGGACAGCGACACCTTCCGCGACGACGGCTACATCGACCGCAAGGCCATCGCGCCATCGGCCTACTTCAAGCTCTCCGACGACCTGGAACTGAACCTGGGCGCCACCTACCTGTACGACAAGCGCCTGATCGACTTCGGCATCCCGGCCCTGGGCAACCGCCCGGTGGACGTTGACCGCGGCAAGCGCTTCGGCTCGGGCAATGCCTCCCAGGACTATGCGCGCAGCGAGGTGTTCTCGTTCACCGCCAGCCTCGACTACCGGATCAACGACGATTTCACCCTGACCAACACCAGCCGCTACTACCGCTACGACCTGGACCGCAACAACACCCTGGCCGACAGCAGCCCGACCCGCTTCGTCACCGCCCCCAATGGCGAGCTACTGGTCAAGCTCAACCGCGGCAACGTGGCCCGCGACGAGTCCGGCGTGTTCAACCAGACCGAGCTCAAGCAGCAGGCGCAGCTGGCCGGCATGCAGCACAACCTGCTGTATGGCGTGGAGGTCGGTTTCCAGGACAAGTACCAGCGTGTCTACAGCCAGAACAACGTGGCCCGTGTGCCGGTGTTCCGCGATGCGCTGGTGGCGGTGCCAGACCATGCCTCCAGCTTGTCGTCCGATGGCAGCAACTACCAGCAGACCACGGGCTTCTACGTGCAGGACCTGATCGAGCTGACCTCGCAGTGGAAGGCGCTGCTGGGCGTGCGCTACGACATCTTCGGCCAGGAATACAACGACGCCCGGGTGCAGAACGTCGACCTCGACCGCACCGACAAGACCTGGAGCCCGCGTGCCGGCCTGGTGTTCCAGCCCGACCAGATCCAGTCCTACTACGTGTCGGTCAGCCGCAGCTACCAGCCTTCGGGTGAAGTGTTCGCGGTCTCGCCGACCAATGCCGGGCTGGAACCGGAAGAGACCACCAACTACGAGGTGGGGGCCAAGTGGGACCTGCTCGACAGCCGCCTGTCGCTGACCGCGGCGGTATTCCGCCTCGAGCGCACCAACATGAAGACCGCCGACCCGAGCAACCCCAACCTGACCATCCTGGCGGGCGAGCAGCGCACCGACGGTTTCGAGGCCACCCTCAGCGGCCAGTTGAGCGACAAGTGGCAGGTCTACGCCGGCTACGCCTACCTGGACGCCGAGATCACCAAGTCCAACAGCAAGACCAACGGTGTCGCCAACGAAGGCCAGGTGCCCACCCTGACACCGCGCAACAGCGCCAACGTGTGGCTGGTGCGCACCCTCACCCCGCACTGGCGCGTCGCCGCGGGCGCCAACTATGTCGACGACCGCTACACGGCGCTGGACAACAACGTGGTGATGCCCGCCTACACCACCTTCGACGCCGCGCTGCTGTACAACGAGCAGCACTGGGACATGGCCCTGCGCCTGAAGAACACCTTCGACCGCGACTACTACGCCTCGGCCCACGGCTCGGTGGACCTGGTCACCCCTGGCGCGCCACGTACCCTCGAAGCGAGCGTGAACTACAGGTTCTGACCCTCCCTCGCCACGCGGGATAGCCAGGCTCGATAGTCACTATCGAGCCTGGCAATTTCTCTTCGTCGGGCGCGCCCCATACCCTTGTTCCATCGATTCGGCACCGCGAATCCCCGGAACCTGGAACCGCCCGATGAACGCCTTCTCCCGTCGTCTGTCCACTGCCCTCTTCGTGCTCGGCCTGGCCATGCTCGGCGGTTGTGCCAACCACCCGGAACTGCGCCCCTATACCGCCGAGGAGACCCGGCAGCTGCAATTGGAAGCCCTGCAACGCCAGGGCCTTTCCCAAGCCGAATACGAACAACGCCGACTGGCCATCCTGCGTGCCGATCAAGCGGAGCGCGTCAGCCAGACCGCCGGAGCACATCCGTCGATTCGCGGCTGATGGTCAGCGGCTCGGCTGCTCACGCAGCAATCGTCTGGGCAGTACAGCCGGCGCCACGTGGATGAGCGTCATCCGCAGCACATGATTGAGCATCACGAACGCCGGATCGAGTTTCAGCAGCAATGCCGCCGCCGTCATCACTTCCACCCCGCCCGGCACCCAGGACATGAACAGGGCGAGGAACGGCCTGCCCGTCAACCCGCTGGCCGCCAGGGCCACCAGCACGGTACAGCAGAGCGTCAGGGTGGTGACCACAAGACCCGCGCGCACATGACGCAGCACATCGCGCAAGGTGATATCGCGCAGGCGGATGCCGATCAGTCCTCCCAACAGAATGAGCGCGGTGGTCGCCACGGGGGCCGGCACCTGCAGGCTTGCCCCGGGATAACCGATGTTCACTGCTGCAGCGCACATCAGGCCGGTGAGCATGTAGGGCGCGGGTATATCCAGGCGCTCCAGCAGATACCCGGCGATCACGGCCATCAGCGCAGGTGGAAAGAGCCGCAGGTAGTCGTCCAGGTTGCCGTTGCTCGCTGCTGGCCCACTCCCCTGCCCGCCAGCGATCAGCGTGACCACCAGCAACAGGGCAAGCAGCCTGACGATATGCACGAAGGCGATACGCCCGGAGGACGACCCTTGCGCCCCAGACACCGTCATGACCGCGGCCATCGCCCCCGGCATGGCGCCCAGCAGGCTCTCAAGGTGGCTCCAGCGCTCGCGACGGCGCAACCAGCTGTAACCCACCAGGATCTGCAGGCCCATGCACACCAGCAACCCGGCCAGGATGCTGAAATCGGTCAGCTCGCCCAGCATTGATGCCGTCACCGTCGAGCCGACGCTGAGGCCGAGCAGCAACTGCACCGTGGCCACGAACGGCAACGGCATGCGCATGTTCAGGCCCAGCTTGCCGGCCAGCGTGACGGTGCAGACCGCGCCGATCAGCGCGCCCAGTGGCAGGCCGCTCAGGTAGCCAGCCCAGGCGCCCAGGGCGGCAATGGGGAGGGGTATCAGGCATTGCAATAGTGGATTCATCGTCACTGTACCGGCCCATTCACTGTAGGAGCGGCTTCAGCCGCGATCACCCGCGAAGCGGGTGGCCAGGCACCGCGTTGCCTGCATCGCGGCTGAAGCCGCTCCTACAGGCGAACAGGGCTTCACCGATTCATCGACCCGCAGTGCTGGTCGAACCAGTGCCCGACCTGTTCCAGCCTGGCCCGCAGGATGCCCTCGTCCGGCCCGCTGACGGTGGCACTGAACACCTCGTCCTCCCCTGAACAGATCATCCGCCGAGCCGGAACACGCCAGGCCAGCACACCCTCCAGCGGGCACTCGCCCGGCACCTCTGGCAGCAGGCCCACACGCGACGCAATGCTCAAATGACCGACCCGCAACCGTGGCGTGGGCACAGCTTGCGGGCGATAGGCCGCATCACGCAGCGCACGCAGGTACGTCATGCGCAGGTCCAGGCCCCAGGCCTGCTCCAGCTCGAGGTGGGTGAATGCATCGCCCTGGTGCATCGCGATCTGGCACAGGGCGATTTCACCGTCCTCGGTCACCCGCACCTCCAACTGGAACAGCAGGGTCGGTTCGGAGGGCAGCACCTCCTCGACCAGCGCCCGCGCATAGCGCAGCAGCTCATCGCGCACCGGGTTGCCGGCATCGAGCATGTACAGGCTGCACGGCTTGCCGGCGCGACAGTCCCGCGAGGTAGCGATCACCCGGGCCGGTGACAGCAGGATCGGGCGCCCCTCGATGTACAGGCCGTCGACCAGGTAGTGATCGCCACGCACATGGCTCTCGATCATCAGGTTGTGAAAGGTGCTGGCGGTTCGCTGCGACAGCCAATGGCGCAGCCCGGCCATGTCCTCAATCACCTCGACGCCGATCCAGCCGCGACCATGGCGTGGCTTGATCACCACCGGAAAACCGAACTGCTCGCTGAAGCGCAGCGCTTCGGTGGCATTGGCCAGCGGCGCCATGTCGGCGACGGCCAGCCCGCAGTTCCTGGCGCGCTGCTTCATGAAGAACGTGTCGCGATAGAACATGGCGCGCCCCTCGGCGCCCATGCTGACACCGAGGCGGTCGTTGATCCGCGCCACGCGCAGCACATCAGCCTCGTCCAGGGCCACGCACAACGGAGCTTCGAGTTCCCACACCAGTGCGCAGACATCCACCTCGACCAGGGGGTTGTCCTGGTAATGCTCGAACAACCGGTACTCGACCTTGCCACCCAGGTGCGCAGCGATTTCCTCGGCCTGGGTGTCGCTGCTCACCAGCATGCCACCTGGGCCAATAGCGCTGGCCCAGTTCGCGGCGCTGTGCTGGAAGATGACGTTGGGTGGGCAGAAAACGATGAGTTGCATGCGCTGTTCCTTGCACGCTCGAGTGTCGGACAGGCCCCTGCCATGCCCGGGCGGGCATGACAGGCGGCAACAGCGGTATCAGCCCAGGCTCGCCGCGCAATCGCGCATGACCTCGGCCTTGCGTTGCAGGTACTGGGCGAAGATCGCCTGGGCGGCGGTCTGGTCGACCTCGATACCCATGGCCTTGACGAAGCCTTCGACAGCCTCGACCGCATGGGCGAAGTGGTTGCTCTCGGTGCCGCCGGTGTGCACGGTGACCCAGGCGACGGTCTTGCGCACGCTGTCCGCCGGCACCCCCATGTCGCGCTCGAACCACTGCTTGAACAGCGGGTGGATGAACTCCACCTCACCGTGGGTGTACACCTCGTGCACCAGGGTGGTCAGCAAGCCCTGCAGCAGGTCGCGATCGCGCAGGCGGCGAGCGTCGGTCCAATCCTTGAAAGCCTGCGCCGATGGCAGGCAGTTCTCCTTGAGCAACCACTGGTCATCGCCGCAGATGGGCGTGGCCATGTTGTAGAACAGGTCGCTGTGCAGGGTATTGCCCAGGGCACCCAGGTCTTCGTCGGTGATTCGCTGCAGGCTGCCGCAGACCTGGTAGATCTGCTGCGCCGCCGCGCTGCCCTGCTCCGAGCGGGCCAGCAGGGTCAGGCGGTTGGCCAGGCCCGAGACGCTGGCCGCCGAGTTGTTGGTCTTCGACCAGCTGGCGAAGAACCGACGCAGCTGCGCGGCACCATGGCGGCGAGCGGTCAGGGTGCGGAATGCCTCTTCGATCTCCACCAGCGCCGCTTCCTGGTTGCCGAACTCGGCCAGCAACGCCTGCTTCAGCACGCCCGGCGCCATCTGCTGCAGCACCGGTTCAATCACACTCAGCAACTGGCTGTGGGTCGTCGGCACGTTACTTACGGTCATCTCGCTGTTTTCCTTGTTGGATGATGAATCGAGCGCTAAAGAAAGAGGGCTCATTGCAATTGCCGGTGGGAACGACCGGGGGCTGGCGCGGATCGCCAGTTGCCCCGGGCAATCAGCAACGGCATCAGTTGGAACATCACGATCAATGCGATACAGCCCGGCCAGCCCCACTGCTCCCACAGCGCGCCAGGGACGAAGGCGCCAAAGCTGCCGCCCAGGTAGTAGCAGGCCAGGTACAGCCCCACCGCGGCGGCCTTGTGCTGCCTGGCATTGGCGGTAATGAAGGCATTGGCGGCCGCCTGGGCCAGAAACACGCCGGTCGAGCTGAGTGCCAGGCCGATCACGATCAGCCACAGCGAGGGCGACAGGGCCAGGGCCGAGCCGGTGATACCCAGGCAGCCCGCGACCCGTATCAGGTCACCTTGGGGCCGCGCCTTGGTCAGCCGTCCGGCCACCGGCACCACCACCAGGGCCAGCAGGAACACCGCATAGATCGAGCCGAGCGCCGCGGTGCCCAGGTTGAACGGTGCCTGGCCCAGGTGCAGGCCAACGTAGGTGAAGGTCGCGACCTGGGCGAACAGCACGCAGAAGCCGACCGCATAGGCACCCAGCAGCGGCTTGCCGAACAGCTCGCCACGCGGGGCTCGCTGTTGATACGCCGCCGTGGGAGCAGCGCGCGGCAACAGCACGGCGATTGCCACGCCGATGGCCAGGCTCAGGCCACCCAACACGCTCAGGGCCATGCGCCAATCGTAGAATTCGGTGACCAGCCCGGTCAGGAAACGCCCACAGAAACCACCGAGCACCGTGCCTGCCACATAGATACTCGTTACCTCGGTCACCGCGCTCCCCTCCCAGTGCACACCGATATAGGCAACGCTGGTGGCGAACACCACGGGAATGAACAGGCCCTGTACCCCGCGCCAGAGCAGGAACTCGCCAAAACTCCCCGCCCAGGCCGCCAGCACGGCAGGCAACGCGAGCAGCAGCGCGGCCCCGGCAATCACCCGGTGTTGTGCGCGGCGGGCGGTCAGCCAACCGACGAAGGGCGCAGTGATGGCCACGGCGAGGATGGTGGCGGTGATGCTCCAGCTGGCCTGGTGCAGCGTGATCGGGAAGGTGCCCGACAACTCACCCAGCAGCCCTTGGGTCGCATAGAGGTTGAGAAACGCGGCGCATCCTGCAAGAAACAACGCGATTCGAGGGAATTTCGCAGGAAAACCCATGACAGCACTCGTGAAAATTTGCAGGTTTTATAAGATAGGGGACCGTTTGGATCCAATACCGAATTCCGACCGATTGATACTCAAGGACGAAGATGATCGACCTCCGCCGCCTGCGCTATTTCCTGGCTGTCGCCGACGAGCTGCACTTTGGCCGCGCCGCTTCGCGCCTGCACATCGCCCAACCGCCGCTGACCCGGCAGATCTCGGCGCTGGAGGCGGAGCTGGGTTTCCGCCTGTTCGACCGCAGTACCCGCAATGTCACCCTCACCTCCGAAGGCCTGCATTTCCTGCCGTATGCGCGGGCAGTGCTGGAGCAGGTCGACCTGACGGCCGCCATCACCGGCAAGCTGGCGGCGGGCTCGGCGGGCCATCTGGCCGTCGGCTATGCCAGCTCCATCGCCCTGTCGGATGTGTTCAGCCACACCATCCAGGCGTTCTGCTCGGCCTATCCGGATGTGCAACTGACTGTCGAGGAAGGCGCCTCGAGCACCCAGTGGTCGCAGATCGTCGAGGGCCGCCTGGACATCGGCATGAGCCGCATGCAACCGCCGGGCGATGACACACAGGTGCAGGCCATCTGCCTGGGCAACGAGCCGCTGGTGGCGGCGATCGCCAGCGACAGCCCCCTCGCCCGCCAATCTCAGGTGACCCTGGCCGAGCTGAGCGCCTATCCGCTGATTGCGTTTCCGACCGATTATGGTTCGGGGCTGAACGAGATCATCCAGACCCTGTACCGGCGCAACGGGCTGACGCCGCGGCCAGCGCCGACCGGCAAGCAGATCACCTCGATCATCGCCCTGGTCGCCGCTGGCCGGGGTGTGGCGGTGGTGCCGCAGTGCACGCGCACATTGGTACGCAGTGGCGTGACCTACCTGCCGCTGGACGAGCCCGGCGCCACGGTGCCGCTGCTGGTGCTGACCCGCAGGCATGAACGCAGCCCGCTGGTGCGGGCATTCGTGGAGGTCATCGAGCGGACGTTGCGGGAGAAGTGAAAAGGGCTTGCGGCGCCCATGAGGACAAGCGCCGCCTGCGCGGCGCTCGATCTCAACAACACTGCAAGGCTACCAAACCGCGAACACCTCAACGCTGCATGCAGCGCTGGTAGCGCTCATCCACCCGCCCGGCAAACCACGCGGTGGTCAACTTACGAGTGATCTTCGGGCTCTTCAGCTCAATGCCAAGCAGCACCGCCCTTGGCAGCGCCTTGCCGGCTTTCGCCTCGGCCAGGGCGAACACCTGGCGATACAGTTTGGTGTCCTCGAAATCGAGATTGTTTTCCCGCTCCAACTGCGCGCGGATCTGCGGATTGCGCAGCCCCAGCTTCACCCCCAGTTTGCGGGCCGCCTGCTCGGTGCTGCCCGGCATGATCGCCCCCGGTGCAATCAGGTCGCCATCCAGCGCTAGTGAAACACCGGTCGCCCGGCTCAACGCCGCCTGGAACGCTGCGTTGCGGCTGGCGTACCAACCGGCATTGAAATCGGCGAAGCGGTACAGCGCCCGCTCGTAATGGGTCGGATACCCCAGCAGGTGGGTGATACCGAAGTACATCCCGCCCCGACGGCTGAACACCTCCTGACGAACAGTGCCTTTGTAGGTATAGGGGTAGCCCTTGGCATGCTGCTCGGCGAAATCGATGCTGACCTGCATCGGCCCGCCGGTGTGCACCGGGTTCAACCCATCCAGCAGGGTGCGCCCCAGTGGCAGACGGTCGATGACTTCGTCATACAGGGCGCTGAGCTGTTTCTCGCTGCGCACCGCCAGCAGGCGTTGCTGGTAGCTCTGGCCGTTGCTCGAGGGCGTGCGCAACGCGCTGTCGACCAGCAAGCCTGGAATGTGCAGGCGCGCCGCGCGCCGATCGATCTCCTCGCGGGCGATGCGCCCCAGGTTCGGCACCTGTGGGTCGGCATTGAACGTCGACTCCTGTTCGGTCACCGCCAGCACGGCGCACAGGTTGCCCTTGCTCGGGGCGATGCCCTGGGCCTGCAGGGCTACCTGGATGTCCTCGGCCCAACCCTGGCGGTCCTTGACCTGGGCCGGCAGCAGGCGCACAAGCTGTGCGCGCACCTTGGCCGGGTTGCTTTCAGGCGCCTCCTCACGGCGCCCGGCACATCCCAGCAGCAGCCCCAGGCACAGCAGCCCGGTCGCCAGCAGACGCCCGTTCAGGGCTGTTCACCGACCAGGTAGGTCTTGCTGATATGGCGGAACAACGGATGACTGGCGCTGCCCAGCAGTTCGAACAACACCATCTCGCGGGTGACGACCTGCGCCCCCGCATCGCGCATCCTCGCCAGCCCCGCCGCCTTGCTGGCGGGCGTGCGACTGTCGCAGGCATCCTCTACGACGAATACCTGCTTGCCTATCGCCAGCAGGCCCAGCACCGTCTGCAGCACGCAGACATGGGTCTCCATGCCGCAGACAATCACCTGTTCACGCGCCAGCAGGCTGGCCGGCAGGCATTCAGCGGCGACGCAGGAAAAATGCAGCTTTTCGACCACCTCGGCGGCAGGTGACGCGGCCTTGAGTTCGGCCAGGGTATGGCCCAGCCCCTTGGGGTATTGCTCGGAAATCACCGTGGGCAATTCCAGCTCCGCGCTGGCCGCCAGCAACCAGCGCGCCCGGGCACGCGTGCCCTCGGGGTCGCTCATGGCGCCGATGAGTTTTTCCTGGATGTCGACCACCAGCAATGTGGCCCGAGAGGCGTCGATCAGCATGGTCCGTTCCTGCCTGGGAAAGGCCCAAGCCTCACCCAGACAGAAAGCGACGTCAATCAACCGCTGAAGACGAAGGTGTAGGAAACCGGACGGTGGTCCGAGTCCACCGGCAGCAGCACGCGCCCGGCAGCCGGCAATGCAGCCAAGCCATAGGCAAACGCGTAGTCGAGCATGTTCACCGGCCCGCTGCTTGGGTGCGTCGGACCGTCGGCCAGCACCAGATCGGCGATTTCAGGAGGCGATACCCAGTTGCTGCTATTGGGATGAGAAGGGCCCGGTTCGCGAGGGTCCCGGTTGAAGTCCCCCAGCATCACGAAGGCGGTATCGCTGTGCCAGACCGTTTCACGCAGCATCCGAGGGCTGTTGCTCCCACCGTTGGAGATTGCATGGAAGGTATATACGGTTATCGCTTCGCGCAGCCCGGGGATACGGATCCGCAACCCCAGTATCGGCCTTGGGGCATAACCGCCGGATGGCGAGGCGACACCGTCTGCAATGACCGTGATACCCAGTACCGTCACGGTTTCGGCCAGTACCATGCCCAGCCTCACCCGCAGCCGCCCCACCTCCAGGTAATACATCCTGAAAGGCTCTGGCCGACTGGAGGTGCCCACCTCCCAGACTCGCTCATGGACATCATGCAGTGCGCCGAACTGGTCCGCGATTCGGTGATCGGCAACGGGGCGCGCGGAAGTCGGCCATACACCGGCCTCCTGCAAGACAACGACATGATGCTGGCGAACCATGGGTTGCACGATGGTGCGGAACTTGTCGGTACTGTCGGCCGCAACTCCCTGCATGTTCAGGGTCACCACCCGAAGGTCTACACGGGCACCGACGGGGCGCTGCCAGCCAATCTGAACCTGCACGCCGCCACCTGGGTCATGGAGGCGCACCCGATGGTAACTGGCAACGCTGCCGGTCAGCTCGACGCTGGCGCGCCAAGGCGCCCAGGCCTGAACGGCGATACGCAGCATGCGCAGGGCGTCGTAGGCATCAAGCAGCGCCGGCCCGTTATCAGCCCGCAGCCCCGACATGATCAACGCGTGATGTATGTTGTACAGACGAACCACCATGCCCAGGCTGTACTCACGGGGCGCGGCCTGCAGGATGGCGATCAACGCCGGTTCATTGTAGAGACTGGCCAGCAGCGCTCTGATTTCCTCGGCGATCAAAGCCTGCTCCGACAGATTGCTGCTGCGCATGAATTCCGAGGACAAGTGATAGCTTATATAGGCAGCCGAAGCCGGGGCATCGTCCGGCGCTGTTTGAAGTACCTCGAACAATCGCCGCAATAGCGATTCAAGGCGTGTCCGAAAATCCACCTGAGCAATCGGACGTCTCAACTGATGGATATCGCGACGAATTTGTTGGTCGACCGGCATGATCGATTCCTCTTCGAGAGTTGAGATCAGGCGGACGGAAAAAACAGGTGCAACTCGCCGTTGAACACAACGGCATTGGGCGCTCCGTTGGCATTGATGTTGATACTCCGATCAACTTTGCCCAGCACGTTGCCGTCATAGCGGTACAGATCGAGGGTGCCCTCGTCTGCGTCATCTCCCATTGCGACTTCGGTGGGTGTGCCATGGACTGAAATCGTGTTGTCCAACGTGTTCTTGGTATTGGCGAACGCCAGGGTGAGCATGCCGTCATGCACCACGATGCTGGGCATATGGGAGTATTCTGCGTCTAGAAACAGCTGCGATCGGCTCCACCTCGATTGACCATCGAACCTGATCAGCGAAAGGCCTTCCGTTGTTTTGTGGAACACATGGATAAGCCCTTGGTAGAGGCACGCTACCGGATCGAGTGCCGGCTTCAGGATGGCCGAGTCCGCGCCCTGCCCGCGAACCCATTCACCTGGCAACCAATTCTCTCCATCATGGGATTCACGCGTGCACAGCCAACTATCCTTGTCGAAGCGCGAAAACCGGTAGAGCTTGTCCTTGAAGGCCACCACCGAGGGGGAACCGAGTACGGCGTCAACGTCTTTGACTTCAAAGCTTTTCTTACTCGCGTCGAAAACCGCAATCTTGGCACCCTTGCCTGGATAGACTGTCCGATTGCCCTCTACATCGTATTCATCCCTCACGCCACTGGCATAGACATGCAGCCTGTCCTGCGCGATAAACAGTGCGGGCATGCCGGTGATGCTTTCGACACCGACATCTTCCGGCTGGCTCCAGCCCCCCGTTGTGCCCCTTGAGATGTAGAACACGCGCGTGGGTGCTTTCAAATAGAAGCAATACAGCTTTTTCTTGAACACGATCAATCGACATTCATCGGCTTCTTCTGTGACCGACAGGATGCCTGATTCATTGATCAGTCCATTTCTTAATACAGCACTGTGCAAAGGCATGTTGACACCTCAACTCTGGATGAATGAGGTGTCAGTAGAACGCTCAGACCTAGGACGCGTATGTCAGCCTTGGAGTCGTCAGCTGAATGAAAGCTGTGACTGCGGCTGACAGATTGACTGAAGGGTGCCGGTCATCTGTTTCAACACGGCATCTTCATGCCCATGGATGAAAAAGTGCCCGCCAGGAAAGCGTTCCAACGAGAAATCCCCCGCCGTTTCTTGGCGCCAGGCCAACAACTGCTCTTCACTGGCCCGATCATCCAGGCCACCCAGCACATGCAGCGGGCAGCTCAACGGCGCACGCGGGCGGTAGGCGTAGCGCCCGCACAGCAGGAAGTCGGCGCGCAGCACCGGCAGGGTCAGCCCCATCAACTCTTCGTTGGCCAGCACCTCTTCGGGCGTGCCCCCCAACTTGCGCAGTTCGGCGACCAGCTCGGCATCGCTCTTGGGCTCGCGCCAGTTGGCGCCGTCGTAGTCCTCACGCCGGGTGGGTGCCGCCGTGCCACAGGCAAACAGCGCCAGCGGTGGCGGACAGCCCAACGCTTGCAGCTCATGGGCCAGCTCGAACGCCACCAGCGCGCCCAGGCTGTGCCCAAGCAACGCGTAAGGGGCGTTGGCGACCGTGCGCTGCTCGTGGGCCAACTGCCGCGCCAACGCCTGCAGATCGGTGTGCAATGGCTCGCCCAGGCGCGCACCACGCCCCGGCAACTCCACCGGCCGCACCTGCAGCCAGGCCGGCAGCTTGCGCCGCCAGCGGCTGTAGACCATGGCGCTGGCGCCCGAGTACGGCAGGCACAGCAGGTTCAGTGTCGACGAGCTCACTGCGCCGCGGCTTCGGCCATCTGCTGGCGCAGGCTCAACGGACGCATGTCGGTCCACACTTCGTCGATATAGGCCAGGCAGTCCTTTTTCAGGCCGCTCTTGCCGACCGCACGCCAGCCGTTGGGGATCGCCTTGTAGTCAGGCCAGATGGAATACTGCTCTTCGTGGTTGACCACTACCTGGAATTGAATGTCGTCGCGGTCGAAAACGGAAGTCATTGCCTGTCTCCTTGAATGATGAGGGCCGAACGCGCCAGGCGCAGGGCGGCTTTCCTGAATACGAAGAGCAAAGGAAGAAAATTACCTGTAAACGCCTCGAGGCAGCTGTGCAAGCACTGCGAATGGTGGCATAAGTCCAGTTCCCCCGACCACTCGACCAGGAGACTCCCCATGCTCGGCGTGACCGACTACGGCGCTTTCGTGATTGCGTTCCTCATCCTCCTGGCGATCCCCGGCCCCGGCAACTTCGCCCTGATCACCGCCACCGGCAAGGGCGGCGTCAAGGGTGGGCTGGCCGCCACCTTTGGCGTCATCCTGGGCGACCAGGTGCTCATGTGGTTGGCGGTGGCTGGCGTCGCCACCCTGCTGGCCGCCTACCCCGCGGCCTTCCACGTGGTGCAGTGGGCCGGCGCGGCCTACCTGGCCTGGCTGGGCCTGCGCATGCTGCTGAGCAAGCCCGGCAGCGGGCCGCGGCAGAGCAGCATGACCAACGGGCGCTACCTGCGCCAGACCATGATGATCACCCTGCTCAACCCCAAGGCAATCATGTTCTACATGGCCTTCTTCCCGCTGTTCATCGACCCGGTGCGCCACCAGGGCGTGGTGACCTTCGCCTTCATGGCGCTGACCGTCGCCGGGCTGACCCTGCTCTATGGCCTGGTCGCGGTGCTGCTGACTCACCACCTGGCCGAGCGCATGCGTGCCAACCCGCGCATCGGCCACCTGCTCGAACGCCTGGCCGGCGCCTGCCTGGTGGGGTTCGGCATCAAGCTGGCGGCGATGCGCTGAGGCCTTCAGGCATCGCGTAGCAGGTCGTGGGCATCGAGCAGGCGGAACGCTACCTGCGGGTTGCGCTCCAGCCCACGGCGGATCGCCGCCGGGATCGACTGGCGGGTCTTGCGGCACAGGCCGACCTGCGCCTCCAGCTCAATGACGATCCCGCGCATGGTGCGCACCTCGTTGAACCCTGGGGCGATGCGCACGCGGATACCCAGGTTTTCGTACAGCCGCCGCTGCAGGTGCTTGAGGTCGTCCAGGTCCTTCAGGTTTTCCAGGCGTTCGAGCAGGCGCTTCTCTTCCTCCCGCGTCAGCAGCAGGATGCGCAAGTCCTGGGCGGGCGCGTCGAACAGGCGCTCGCGGCCGCAGTCGCAGGCGCCCGGTGGGCAGGGATGGCGTTGGGGAGGCTGGAGGGTCATGGGGCAAGAATAGTCCCATCCTCGCCCTCGAAACCAGCCGGCTCATGCGCACCACTCAGAGCCGACGACGCCCGCCCAGCCCGGGAATGGTGGTCTTCGGAATGAGTACCTGGATGTCTTCCCGCCGCGTATGCGCCGCCAACCCCGCCAACGTCGGCTGGCTGAACAGCATGCGTGCATCGGTGTGCAGCCCGGCCTGGCGCATGCGCGCCACCAGGTTCACCGCCAGCAGCGAATGCCCGCCCAGTTCGAAGAAATTGTCGTCGCGCCCCACCTGCTCGATTCTCAGCACCTCGGTCCAGATCTGCGCCAGGGCCTGCTCGAGATCGTCGCGCGGTGCCTGGTAGGTGCGGCTGATCACTGCCTCCGGCCCCGGCGCCGGCAGCGCCTGGCGATCGATCTTGCCGTTGGGGCTCAGCGGCAATTGCCCGAGGATGACGTAGGCCGACGGCACCATGTAGGCCGGCAAATGTGCCAGCAGGTAGCTGCGCAGGGTCTCCAGCGCTGGCGCCGCATGGCCCTCCCGACAGGCGGCATAGGCCACCAGGCGTTCATCGCGGACCAGCGCCACCGCCTGCCCGAGGGCCGGGTGGGCGGCCAGCAGCGCCTCGATCTCGCCCAGCTCGATCCGCAAGCCATTGAGCTTGACCTGGAAGTCATTGCGCCCGAGGAACTCCAGGTCACCGTTGGCCCGATAGCGCACCAGGTCGCCCGTGCGGTACAGCCGGTCGCCTTCGACGAACGGGCTGGCAATGAAGCGCGCCGCTTGCAGCTCTGGCAGCCCCAGGTAGCCCCTGGCGACGCCGATGCCACCGATATGCAACTCGCCGATGCACCCCGACGGTACCGGCCGATCATGGGCGTCGAGCACATACAACCGGGTATTGCCGATCGGCCGACCGATCGGCGGTGCCAGGTCCGGTAACGGCTGGTGCGGCTCCAGTGTCCAGGCGGTGCTGTCGACGGTGGCCTCGGTCGGGCCATAGACGTTGTGCAGGCGTACCCGGGGCAAGCGTTCGCGCAAGCGGCGGACCAGGGCCAGGGTCAGCTCGCCACCGCCGCAGAAGACGTCGGTAAGGCTGGTGCAGCCCTCGACATGCGGCGCTTCGAGGAACGCGTGCAGCAACGCGGGAACGAATTTCACCGTGGTCACCCGGCGCGCCTGGATCAATTGCACAAGGTAGGCCGGGTCGCGATGCCCGTCCGGGCGCGCCAGGACCAGGCGCAGGCCGGCGCACAGCGGCCAGAACAGCTCCCAGACCGAACCGTCGAAGCTGAAGGGCGCCCGCTGCAGCAAGGCACCGTCGGGTTGTGGCGGGCAGAGCGTCGACCCCCAGTGCATCAGGTTGCACAGCCCTCGGTGCTCGACCATCACGCCTTTGGGCGTGCCGGTGGAGCCGGAGGTGTACATGACGTAGGCCAGGTGTTCGCCGCTCAGTTGCGCCACACCCGGGGCCTGCTCCGAATGAGCCTGCCAGCCGTCCTGGTCGAGGTCGACCAAGGTGGGCGAAGGCTCGAACAAGCCCCGGGTCGCACCGTGCACCAGCACGGCCGATGGCGCGCTGTCCGCCAGCATGTAGCGCAGGCGTTCGTCGGGGTAGCCCGGGTCCAGCGGCACGTAGGCGCCACCGGCCTTGAGCACGCCCAGCAGGGCGACGATCAGGTGCACGCCGCGCTCAACGCACACGGCCACCCGGCTGTCAGGCCTCACGCCAAGGCCGATCAGGTGATGCGCCAGGCGGTTGGTCTGGGCGTCAAGTTCGCGGTAGGTCAACTGAGCCGCTTCGCTTTGCAACGCCACGGCATGGGGGGTTCGCTGCACCTGGGCGGCGAACAGGGCCGGCCAATGCACATGCGCGGGGTCAAGGGGCGTGTCGGTGGCATTGAGCGTCGACAACAGATAGTGGCGCTCGTCATCCGGCAACGTCGACAACGACGTCAGTGCCCGCCCGGGGTCGCTTTGCAGCACCTCGGCCAGCTGCCGCAGGGCACAGGCAACATGCCCGAGCACACGATGCGCGCCCAACTCACGGGGCGCGCGCACCTGGAGGTTTATGTTGTCGCCCTCCTCGTCCACGGTAAGCACCAGGGCATGGCTGTGGACTTCGCTGGCGTCCACCAGTGTCACCCCCGGCAGCTTGCGCGCACCCGGCGCCGGGCCGTGGCGGTAGTTGAGCAGGCTGTCGAACACCACCACGCCAGCCGGCAGGCCACTGCAGCGCTGGGCCAGCACCCGCGGCGCATCCTCATGGCCGAGCAAGGCGGCCAACTGCGCGTGGGTTGCCTGCAACGCGTCGGCAACGCCAGGTCCCTTCAACACGACCCGCAACGGCAGGCTGTTGACGAACATGCCCAAGGCCCGGTCAGCGCCCTCACCCGCCATCATGCGGCCCAGCAGCACACTGCCGAACACCACCTCGTCACGTCCCCCCAATGCGCCCAGCACCAGCGCCCAAGCCAGGTGGAACAGACTGCCCAAGCCGACGTCGTTGGCGCGCCCCAAGCGCCGCAACGCCTCGGCCAGTGGCCCGGGCACGGCCAGCGCGGCGCTTTCCAGTGCCTGCGCGTCCAGCGTCTCGCCCATCCCCGCCAGCTTCGCGGGTGCTTCCATCCCCGCCAACAGCGCTTTCAGGAACTGTTCGTGACCCGCCTGGCGCACCGGGTCGCGGCTCACGGCCACATAGTTGCGATAAGCGACGGGCGCCGCCAAGGCATGGCCCTGACCCGTCATCAAGGCGTCCAGTTCCGACAGCAACACCTGCACCGACACTGCGTCGTTGACCAGATGATGGAAGTGCAGCATGCCCAGCCAGCGCCCATTGGCGCGATCCTCGACGCAGGCCAGGGCCATCATTGGCGCCTGGCGCAGGTCCAGTGTGGCCTGGCGTGCGCGCAACAGCGCGACGGCATCGCCCTGGCCCGGCTCGAGCACCGTCAGCGGCAACCGCGCCTGGCGCCACACCACTTGCTGCGGTTGCTCGAGCCCATCCCAGGCCAGGCTGGTGCGCAGGATGTCGTGACGCGCGATGACCTGTTCCAGCGCCTGGCTGAACGCCAACAGTTCGGCATGGCCGGTAAAGGCGAACAACGCTTGCTGCTGGTAGGGGTCGCGGGCCTCGGTGAGGTGGTGGTAGAGCAGGCCTTCCTGCAGGGGCGCCAACGGGTAGATCTCCTGCACATTGGCGGCGCCCCCGGGGATTGCCGAAGCAATGCGTTCGATATCAGCCTGGCCGAGCTCGGCGAGGGCCAGCATGTCGGGCGTGATCCGCGCACAGTCGGCCGGCACGCGATTGCCCGGCACCGCCACCACCGGCATGACACTGACCGAAGCGGCCAGGCTGGCCAGGGTCGGCTGGCCGAACAGCACCTGCACATCGGCGTGCATCCCCGCCTGGCGCATGCGTTCGATCAACTGGACGGCCATCAGCGAATGGCCGCCCAGCTCGAAGAAGTGGTCCTGCCGCCCGACCCGTTCGACGTGCAGCAGTTCGGCCCACAGGGCGGCCAGGCGTTGCTCGACATCGCCTTGCGGCGGTTCGTGGGGGCGGCGCAGCGCAGCGTGCACGTCCGGTGCCGGCAAGGCGCGGCGGTCGAGCTTGCCATTGGCGGTCAGGGGCCACGCCGGCACCGCCATGTAGGCCGTCGGCAGCAGCGCGGCCGGCAGGCGACCACGCAAGTGCTCATGCAACTGCAAAGGCGTCACGACCCGCTCGGCGATGTACCAGGCGACCAACTGGCCGTCACGCAGCAGCACCACGCCTTCACGCACCGCCTCGTGGGTCGCCAGCGCCGCCTCGATCTCGCCCAGTTCCACCCGCACGCCACGGATCTTCACCTGGTCATCGTTGCGCCCCAGGTATTCGAGGGTGCCATTGGCCAGCCAGCGCACCAGGTCGCCCGTGCGGTACAGCCGGGCGCCGGGGCGCTGGTCGAAGGGGTCGTCGATGAAGCGTTCGGCGGTCATCCCGGGGCGGTTCAGGTAGCCCCGGGCAACGCCCAGGCCACCGATGTACAGCTCGCCGGCAGCCCCGACAGGCAATGGACGGCGTCGCTCATCGAGCACATGCAACTGGGTGTTGGCGATCGGCTTGCCGATGTGCAGCGCCCCACCCGCCTGGACCGCTCCGGAAGTCGCCACCACGGTGGCTTCGGTGGGGCCATAGTTGTTGATCACCTGGTAGCCGCGCTCGCGCGCCAGCCGACGCAGGCGATCACCACCGACCAGCAAGGTGCGCAGCGTCGGATGGGCCTGGCCCTGGGCGAAGGCATGCTCGGCCACCGGCGTGGGCAGGAAACTCACCTGCAACGGTTGCTCGCGCCACCAGCGCAGCAAGGCGTCGATATCCTCGCCGCCTTCGCGCACGGGCGCCAGGTGCAGCGTCGCGCCGGCACACAGGGCCGGCCAGACCTCCCAGGCCATGGCGTCGAAACCGAAACCCGCCAAGCTGGAGGTGTGGCTGCCGGCGTGCAGGTCGAAGGTGTCGCAGTGCCAGTCGACCAGATTGGCCAGCATACGGTGCTCAACCATCACCCCCTTTGGTTGGCCGGTGGAGCCTGAGGTGTAGATCACGTACACCAGGTTGTTCGCAGCAAGCCCCGGCACCTGGAGGTCTGCCGTCGATTCGGGTTCAGTATCCGGAAGATCGAGCTCGATGATCGGCAACACCTGCCCGGCGAAGCGCTCACGCAGGCTGGATTGAGTCAGCAGCACCTGGGGGGCGCAGTCCTGCAGCAGGTAGGCCAGGCGCTCGCTGGGATGAGCCGGGTCGATGGGCACATAAGCCGCGCCGGCCTTGAGCACCGCCAGCAAACCCACCACGGTGTCCAGGCCACGACGCGCCGCCACCGCCACCCGCTGGTCCGGCTTGACGCCAAGGTCGATCAAGCGCCGCGCCAGTGCGTTGGCGCGCTGGTTCAACTGTCCGTAGCTCAGGCCATGGCCTTCCTGCATGAGCGCCGTGGCGTGGGGACGCAAGGCGGCCTGCGCCTCGATGCGCCGGTGAATCAATTGCTCTCCCTGGCCAACGGCGGCCGTGGCATTCCATTGCTTCAACTGCTCGCGCTCGCGCTCCGTCAGCAGTTCGAACGCATCGACCCGAAGTTGTGGCGTCTCCAGCCCTTGGTCCAGCACTTGCAGCATCCGCCCGGTCAGCGCCTCGACCTCGTCGGACGCCAGCCAGCCCAAGTTGTGCACCAGGTGCAGCCAGGCCTTGCCATTGTGGCGGTTGCTGCGCAGATAGATGGACAGCGGCGTCGGCTCGTGGCCGTTGCTGACCTTGACGGTATGGGTGGGCAAGGCGCCGTAGAACAGATCATTGCCCTCCTCCTCGTATGACACCGTCACCTCGAACAACTGCGCGCGTGCCTCGCGCGACAGGCCCAGGCCACGATTGAGCTCGGTCATCGGCAAGCGCTGATGGCGCAGGTCGCGCTTGAGCGTGCCGGCGATGGCCCGCACCAGGTCGGCAAACGCAAGCTCGCGGCCAAAGTCCATGCGCAACGCGCTGACCTGGGCGAACAACCCCAGCGTCGCCTTGTGCAAGGCCGTGCCCCGATTGCGCACGGGCAGGCCGACCACCCACTCGTCACGCTGGCCGCTGCGGCAAAAGCACACGTGCAACGCCGCCAGCAACACATGCAGGGGCGATGCCTGCAGCCGCGCGGCCAACTGCTGCATGCGCGCCAGCAAGGCGGGGTCGAAGCTGCGCTGCAGCGCCTGGCTGGGCGTTGCCGCGCGCACCGGGCCGCGCTCGCGCGGGCGCAACAGCACGTCCGGCAACTGCCGATACCGGTCGAGCCAGTAGTCGCCGTCTCGCTGATGTCGCGGTGAAGTCTGGTAGGCCTGGTCTTGCTCGATGAATGCCACGTAGGACGGCATGGAAGAGGGCAAAGTCGCGCCTTGCTCCAACAAGCCGTAGTACTGCCCCAGCCGGTGGAAGAACTGCTCGAACCCCCAGCCGTCGAGGATCAGGTGATGGGCCTGGGCTGCGACCAGGTGGCGCCGCCCGCCCAGGCGAATCAGCGCGACGCGCAACAGAGGGCCATCGCCAAGGCTGAACGGCTGCTGCGACTGTGCCTGGATCAGGGCCTGCGCCGCGCCCGCCGGATCAGGCTGGCCAGCCAGGTCGTGCTCGGCCAGCACGACCTGCAGGCC
Organism: Pseudomonas sp. MWU13-3659; assembly: GCF_023757525.1. Lineage (NCBI taxonomy): Bacteria > Pseudomonadati > Pseudomonadota > Gammaproteobacteria > Pseudomonadales > Pseudomonadaceae > Pseudomonas > Pseudomonas sp. MWU13-3659. The sequence goes on from NZ_JAMSHW010000003.1 coordinate 355,244, forward strand.
CGTCACGAAGCGCTGGCGGGGCAAGCCGTCATCGCTGGGCGTGGACACCAGCACGGTGCGTAGCGCGTCATGCACCGCCACCAGGTGGGTCAAGGCCCGCTGCAAGCGCTCACGGTCGACCGCGCCATCCAGTTCGACATAGCCACCGATGTTATAGAGCGGCGAGTCGCCATGGCCGAGCTGGTCCAGCCAGATGTCGCGCTGCGCGCAGGTCAAGGGGTAAGTGTCGGCGGCGAACATGGGCTTGGATCGTCCTTGAAACAGAGTGGTTGCGCGGATTCAAACACCCCCCTATCCCCCTGTATGGCCCCCGAAACCCGGACATCGACGGCGGAAAAACGCTCAGCCGGAGTGCGCTGAATTTCCTGTAGGACATTAACTACACCCCCATAACGCCCCTGACCTACTCGTCACGCCTGCTGCTGCGAACGGAAGCAAACCGGCTGCTTTCTGGCGCCAATCACCTGACAAGCCGACACACCGGCCAGAAACAGCCTCGTTCAAGGCCCAGCATTTCAGTCGGATTAACTGGCATTTTCTGTCCCCGGTTTCCACTACAGACGCGTGCTCGGCGCCTGCGATTCAATAGCCTCCACCCCCGAGAACACAGAGAGGACTCGGTCGCGAGACCCGCCCGCTGCGACACCCGATCAAGGAAGACAACGACATGAAGCTGACCGACAGCCTCGAACACCGCCACGACCCGCACCTGTACCTGCAACTGGGTGAACTGGTTGCCAGCACGGGTGACGAGCATTTCGCCGAACAGATGCTCCTGCTGGTCGGCAACCAGGTGCCGATCCATCGGCTCGACCTCAGCGAATGGACCCTCGAGAACGACCCGGCCAGCATCAGCCGGATCAAGGTGCTGGGCAGCGCCGGCCTGCACCATGACCTGCCCATCCAGGAACACCTGCGTCACCCGCTGCTGCAGAGCATCCTGTGCATGCAGGACCCGCTGCTGATCCAGATCAACGCCCACACCAGCGCCCAGCACCCCCGGCGCAATGCCCACCAGTGCAATCTGGTGTCATGCAATGGCGACCGGCGCTGGGTCATCTGCTTCCAGCGCTTGCCGAACCAGCGCGGTTTCTCCCTGACCGAACTGTCGTTGCTCAAGAGCCTGTCGGACACCTTGCTGCCATTGGTCGAACACCACGCGCACCTGCTCGAACAAGCCTGCCTGCGCCGGGTTGGCGTGGAGGCGCTGGATGAAGCCGGTTCCTTGCGCCATGTGTTCGGCGAGCGCCTGAGCCAGGAGGCGGTGCGCCTGTCCACGCGCGAGCAGGAAGTCTGCATCGGCCTGTTGACCGGTGGCACCGTGCCGCAGATGGCCCAGCGCCTGAATGTGAAGAACAGCTCCGTGGAAACCTACCTCAAGCGAGCCACCGCCAAACTGGGGGTCAGCGGCCGCCACGGCCTGGCCCGCTGGATGGCCGGTGCCTGAACCCAGGGAACCCTGCATGACCCGATTGCTCCTGCCGCTGCTGGCCACCGTGTTGGCCGGCTGCACCCTCGCCCCGGACTACCAGCGCCCGGACGCTCCCAGCGCCGACCACTACCCCAGCGGTGTGGCCTACAGCGGTGGGCCATCGGCCTCGGCGCTACCGCTGGAATGGCAGGCGGTGTTCCATGACCCGGTCCTGCGCCAGTTGCTCGATACGGCCATGGCCAACAACCGCGACCTGCGGGTGGCGGTACTCAACGTCGAAGGCTACCGCGCCCAGTACCGCATCCAGCGCGCCGAGCTGCTGCCCAAGGTCGCCGCCAACGCCCAGGGCCAGCGCCAGTACCTGCCCCGCAGCAGGACCGGAAGCAAAGGCATGATCAGCAGCCAGCAATCGGCGACCGTAGGCATCAGCGCCTACGAGCTGGACCTGTTCGGCCGCCTGCGCAGCCTCAGCGACCAGGCACTGCTGGCCTACCTGGCCAGCGACGAGGCACGGCGCAGCGCCGAGCTCAGCCTGGTCAGCAGCGTGGCTGGCGCCTACCTGACCTGGCGCGCCGACCAGGAGCTGCTGGCGCTGTCCACCCAGACGCTGCAAGCCGACGAGCAGAGCCTGCGCCTCACCCAACGCCAGCGCCGCACCGGCACCCTCTCGGCCCTCGACGCGATCCAGGCCACCACCCGCGTCGACAGCTCCCGCGCCGCCGTGGCCCGCTACACTCGCCTGGCCGCCCAGGACCTGAACCAGCTCAACCGCCTGGTCGGCGTCGAGGTCAGCGCCACCCTGCCGGCGCTGCCCCTGGCGGACGATCAGATCGCCCGGGTACCGGCAGGCTTGCCGGCGGACTTGTTGCAGCGCCGCCCGGACATCCGTGAGGCCGAGTACCAGTTGCGCGCCGCCAACGCCAACATCGGCGCGGCACGCGCGGCGTTCTTTCCCAGCATCACCCTGACCGCCAACGCCGGCACCAGCAGCCGCCAGCTTGCCGACCTGTTCGACGCCGGCTCCGGCACCTGGCTGTTCCAACCGCAGATCAACCTGCCGTTGTTCAATGCCGGCAGCCTGCGCGCCAGCCTGGACTACGCCAAGGTGCAGAAGAACATCCAGGTGGCACGCTATGAAAAGTCGATCCAGAGCGCCTTCCAGGAAGTCGCCGATGGCCTGGCTGCCCGTGCCACCTTTCAGCGTCAACTGCAGGCCCAGCGCGACCTGGTGGCAGCCAGCCAGCGCTACCACGACCTGGCCGAGCATCGCTACCGCACCGGCATCGACAGCAGCCTGACCTTCCTCGACGCCCAGCGTTCGCTGTTCAATGCCCAGGAGGGCCTGATCAACGATCGCCTGGCACAGCTGCTGGCGGAGGTGAACCTGTTCGCCGCCCTGGGCGGCGGCTGGGAAGAAACGCCCGGGCTGGCCTACCAGCGCTCGCCGGCCCGGCCGAAGTAGACCGAGGGCGACACCCCCAGCGTGCGGCGGAACATGGCGCTGAACGCGCTGGGGCTGTCGTAGCCCAGGTCCAGCGCCACCGCCAGCACCGAGCGCCCGGCGGCCAGCGCATCGAGGCTGGCCAGCAGGCGCATGCGCCGCAGCCACTGCATCAGGCTCAGCCCCGTTTCGCGCTGGAACGCGCGGGTCAGGGTGCGTGGGTTGAGCCCGCAGTGGGCGGCGGCGCGGGCCAGGCTCCAGTCCTCGTCCGGTGCCTGGCGCAGGGCCTCGCTCAAGGCCTGCAACACCGCCGAGCGTGGGCTTGGCACATGCAGGGCGAACACCGGCAACACGCGGATCTCATCGAGGATCAGTTGCATGATCCGCGCATCACGGCCCTGAGGTGGCGGCTCGGGGGCGATGTCCATGGCGCGGATGATCAGCTCGCGCAACAGCGGCGAAATCTCGATCACCTGGCACTGGCCGGGCAGATCCGGGCGCGCGCCGGGGTCGATGAACAAAGTGCGCATGCGCACCACACCGGACATCCGCAGCTCATGCTCGGTGGCCGCCGGCACCCACACCCCGCGCCCAGGCGGCACCACCCAACTGCCTTCGCGGGCATTGACCGTGACCACGCCGCTGATGGCATGGATCAGCTGCGCCCGGTCGTGGCAGTGCGGGGCGATGTGCTCGCCATGGCGGTAGTTCTCGGCAAGGGGCAGGATGAGCGGGCGGGTCACCGGCGAGGGTCCACTGGAATCGAACGGCCAATACTGGCGCAGCGCGGTGGCCTGGGCAATGCCCGCCTACACAGCGATACATAAACCCGGTCTCCTCGACACACTGCCGATACCCGCCCCTCACACACTCCCGGCCACTGGAGCGCGACGGCAGCCTGCCCTCGCCACACACCGGGGACCCCCTCATGAAAGCCCTGCCCTCCGGCTGGAAGCTGTTCGCCGCCCTCGCAGCCCTGACCCTGCTGATGACCGCCATGGTGCTGATCGCCCACCCGCTGGGGAGTGAAGGCCTGCGCAGCGCCATCCGCGCCACGGCCCGCAGCTCGTTCGCGTTGTTCCTGCTGACCTTCCTGGCCTCGTCGCTGGTCGTGTTGCTGCCCAGTGACGCGAGCCGGCGCCTGCTGCGCGAGCGGCGCTACCTGGGCCTGGCCTTCGCCTTCTCGCACACGGTGCATGGCGTGCTGATCTACCTGTATGCCCAGGGTTATCCCGAGTTGTTCTGGGCTGGACGCACGGCATTGGCCAACCTTCCCGGTTCGCTGGGTTACCTGTTCATCCTGTTGCTGGCCCTGACTTCGTTCAAGGCCCCCATGCGCCTGCTCGGCCCACGCCTGTGGAAGGGCCTGCACGCCACCGGGACCTGGTTGCTGGCCGGGGTGTTCTGCCTGTCGTTCTACAAACGCATTCCGATGGGGGGCGGGTACCCACTGGCCTTCGCCCTGATGTTCGCCGCCATCGCCCTCAAGCTGGTCGCCAAGCAGGTGATTCGCCTGCGCCGCACCGCACCCTCACTGTCCCACTGATCGCAGGAGCCGCTCATGCTGACCGCCACCCTCACTCGCCCGCTCACCGCCCTCGACCGCTTTGGCAGCTGGGGCGCCGATTTACCGTTGCGGCTGTTCCTGGCCTGGGAGTTCTTCGAATCGGGGCTGGAGAAATTCAACGGGACGAACTGGTTCGCCGACCTGCAGGCCAGCTTTCCCTTCCCCTTCGACCTGCTGCCGGCCGGATTGAACTGGCAGCTGTCGATGTGGGCCGAGCTGATCTGCCCGTTGCTGTTGCTGCTGGGGCTGGGCACGCGCCTGGCCGCCGCGGTGCTGATGGTGGTGACGGTGGTGGCGATTGCCGCCGTGCACTGGCCGGCCGAATGGTCGAGCCTGGCGGAGCTGGCGCAGGGCTACGCGATCACCGACCAGGGGCATGGCAACTACAAACTGCCGTTGATCTACCTGGTGGCGCTGCTGCCGTTGCTGTTGCGGGGGGCTGGGCGGTTGAGCCTGGACCGGTGGTTGTGGCGGGTTGCGGGATCGAGCGCGGCGCATCGCGGATGAATCCGCTCCTACAGCGGCAGCCGAAAAAACGCGTCGTACAAGCACCATGGCCTATCGGTCTTGGTCACGTGCAACAAATGTAGGAGCGGATTCATCCGCGATGCGCCGCGCAGGCGGCGCTCGATCTCATGGACGCCGCAAGGGTTGCGGCGTGCATCTGAGGGATGCCCCTTAACGCAACTGCCCGACCACCAACCCCAGCGCGATCGCGATCATTACCACCCCCGACAACCGCCCCACCACCCGCGCCGCCGCTGGCCGGGTGCGCAGCACCGCCTTGGCGCCATACCCGACCATCAGGTAGATCACCAGCGAACTGCACAGGTGCACCAGCCCCAGCAGCAGAATCTGCGCCGGCACCGGCCAGCTTGACTGCGGGTCGGTGAACTGCGGCAGCAGCGCCAGGAACAGCAGGAACACCTTGGGGTTCATCCCGCTCACGCAGAAACCCTTGAACGCCCAGCGCGACCCGGAGTCGCCTACCCCGTCATCACCGGCCTGGGGCACCGAAGGGCTGAGCAGCAGGTTACCCCCCAGCCACAACAGGTAGGTGCAGCCGGCCAGCGTCAGCAGGGTCAACGCCAGCGGGTGCCCGGCAATCAGGCTGCCGACGCCGGCCGCCACCACCAGGGTCGCAAGGAAATGCCCCGACAACATTCCCGCCACCGCTGGCAGCACCCAACGCCCGCGCATGCCGGCGGAAATGGCATAGGCCCAGTCCGCGCCAGGGCTGATCACGAACAGGAACGACACGGCCCAGAACGCCGCCAATACACTCATGGCCACTTGGAATCTTCCTTTCAAACAAGTTTCGTTGAAAGAAAGATTACGGATATCGCCCGGGGATTTTCTTTCGTATATTAGCGGCATGACCCTGATACCTGGAAGATTCTTCCCCCATGGATAGAACCGATCGAAAGATCCTTGCCGAGCTGCAAAAAGACGGGCGCCTGTCGGTGACCGAGCTAGCCGAACGCGTGGGCTTGAGCCTGTCGCCCTGCCATCGCCGGCTGAAGGCGCTGGAAGAGTCCGGCGCGATCCTCGGTTACCACGCACGCCTGGCCCCCGCCGCCCTGGGCCTGAACTTCGCCGCGCTGGTGTTCGTGACCCTGCGCGAAGTCACCCGCCAGCCGGTGGCGGACTTCGAGGCGGCGGTGAGCGAGATCCCGCAGATCGTCGAGGCACAGCGGCTGTTCGGCGACCCGGACTACCTGCTGCACGTGGTGGCCAAGGACCTGCCGGCGTTCCAGAAGCTTTATGACGAGCAATTGACCAGCATTCCCAATGTGAAGCGGCTGAGCTCGACGCTGGTGATGAAAGAGGTGATCCAGGACCGGTTGTTGCCAATGTAGCGCGCAGCGCCTGGTTCGCCGGCAAGCCGGCTCCTACGGGTCCAACACAATCCTCGGTAGGAGCCGGCTTGCCGGCGAATGGGCCGGTAAGGGCAATCCATCCCAGTGCCCCAGAAACGTTCACTGTGCACCACCGCTGCGCCCCCGAAACCACTGGGCACCTCCGCAACCCGGCGGTTTCAAAGCCTCCCGCCACCTGGCACCTTCCTTGCTGCCGTCCATCGTTTGACCTCTCGCCAGCCTTAGGTTTTTTAAGGCCCATGAGCACAAATTTACTAATTTCCCCTTCCCCGCCCGCCCCCCATCATCGCTCCAACAAGAACGCGTCGCCCTTTGCCGGCACGCCCCCGGGCACCCGCGGTTGCCCCTCCTTGCCTTGGAGTCAGTCATGACCAGTGCAGCCAATTCGGCACCCCTCATCGAGAAACACACGATCGGCTACGTGCCGCCGCAAGACCGCCATGGAAAGGTAAGGGATCTGTTCACACTGTGGTTCGGCGGCAACATCGCGCCGTTGCCCATCGTCACCGGCGCGCTGGGCGTGCAGCTGTTCCACCTGAACCTGGTCTGGGGCATCGTCGCGATCCTCGTCGGCCACCTGGTCGGCGGCGTGCTCATGGCCCTGCACTCGGCCCAGGGCCCGCAGATGGGCATCCCGCAGATGATCCAGAGCCGCGCCCAGTTCGGCTCGCTCGGCGCGCTGCTGGTGGTGGTGATCGCCGGGGTGATGTACATCGGCTTCTTCGCCTCCAACATCGTCCTGGCCGGCAAATCGCTGCACGGGGTGGTCGACTCCGTGCCGGTGTCAGTGGGCATTGTCGTCGGCGCCCTGGGCTCGGGGATCATCGGCATCATCGGCTACCGCTTCATCCACGTGCTCAACCGCATCGGCACCTGGGTGCTGGGCATCGGTATCGTGATCGGCTTCGGCTACATCTTCAGCCACGTGCAGAGCGACGACTTCCTCACCCGCGGCGGCTTCAACCTGGCCGGCTGGCTGGCCACCGTGTCGCTGGCAGCACTGTGGCAGATTGCTTTCGCGCCTTACGTGTCGGACTACTCGCGCTACCTGCCGGCCGACGTGAAAGTCTCCTCGACCTTCTGGACCACCTACCTGGGCTCGGCCCTGGGTTCGAGCCTGTCGTTCATCTTCGGTGCCGTCGCGGTGCTGGCGATCCCGGCCGGCATGGACACCATGGACGCGGTCAAGCTGGCCACCGGCAGCCTCGGCCCGATCATGCTGGTGCTGTTCCTGCTCAGCGTGATCAGCCACAACGCCCTCAACCTGTACGGCGCGGTGCTGTCGATCATCACCCTGGTGCAGACCTTCGCCTACCGCTGGATCCCCACCGCCAAGAGCCGCGCGGTGTTGTCGCTGATCGTCCTGGCCGCCTGCTGCGTGGTGGCGGTGTTCGCCTCGGCGGACTTCATCGGCCACTTCGTCGACATGGTGCTGGTGCTGCTGGTGGTGCTGGTGCCGTGGACGGCGATCAACCTGATCGACTTCTATGTGATTCACAAGGGCGACTACGACATCCAGTCGATCTTCAAGGTCGATGGCGGCATCTACGGGCGCTACAACCCGCAGGCGCTGATCGCCTATGCGGTGGGCATCGCGGTGCAGATCCCGTTCATGAACACGCCGCTGTATGTCGGGCCGGTGTCCGCGCACATCAATGGCGCCGACCTGTCGTGGCTGGTGGGGCTGGTGATCACCTCGCCGTTGTATGGGTGGCTGGCCAGCCGGGACAGCGCGTATCGTCGTCGGCAAATGAGCGCAAAAATGGCGGCCGCAGCCTGATCGGTCCTTCGCCGGCAAGCCGGCTCCTACAGGTCAGATACGGGCCTATAGGAACCTGCTTGCCGGCGATTCGACGAGCAACAAAAAACCCGCCAAAGCGGGTTTTCTGCCAGGTCAATGACTGCTACGCAGCATCTCCTTCGGCACATACTTGCCAATCTCGTACTTGCCGATCGCCGCCCGGTGCACCTCATCCGGCCCATCGGCCAGGCGCAGGGTGCGCTGCATCGCATACATGTAGGCCAACGGGAAATCACCGCTCACCCCTGCCCCGCCATGGATCTGGATGGCCCGGTCGATCACCTTCAGCGCGACATTCGGCGCCACCACCTTGATCTGCGCGATCTCGCTGCGCGCCACCTTGTTGCCGACGGTGTCCATCATGTACGCGGCCTTGAGCGTCAACAGCCGCGCCATGTCGATCTCCATGCGCGAGTCGGCGATCTTGTCGACGTTGCCGCCCAGGCGCGCCAGCGGTCGGCCGAAGGCAGTGCGCTCCACCGAGCGCTTGCACATTAGTTCCAGAGCGCGCTCGGCCATGCCGATCGAGCGCATGCAGTGGTGGATGCGGCCCGGGCCCAGGCGGCCCTGGGCGATCTCGAAGCCACGGCCCTCGCCAAGGATCACGTTCTCGTAAGGCACACGCACGTTCTCGAACAGCACCTCGGCATGGCCGTGGGGCGCATCGTCGTAACCGAACACCGGCAGCGGGCGAACGATCTTCACCCCCGGCGCGTCGGTGGGCACCAGGATCATCGAGTGCTGCTGGTGACGCTGGCCATCGGGGTTGGACAGGCCCATGAAGATCATCACCTTGCAGCGCGGGTCGCAGGCGCCCGAAGTCCACCACTTGCGGCCGTTGATCACCCATTCATCACCGTCGCGCACGGCGGTGGCGGCCATGTTGGTGGCGTCCGACGAGGCCACGTCCGGCTCGGTCATGGCGAACGCCGAGCGGATCTCGCCGCGCAGCAGCGGCTCGAGCCACTGGCGCTTCTGCGCCTCGCTGCCGTAGCGCACCAGCACCTCCATGTTGCCGGTGTCCGGCGCCGAGCAGTTGAACGGCTCCGGGCCCAGCAGCGAGCGGCCCATGATCTCGGCCAGCGGCGCGTACTCCAGGTTGGTCAGCCCCGCGCCGTATTCCGACTCGGGCAGGAACAGGTTCCACAGGCCCTCGGCACGGGCCTTGGCCTTGAGCGCCTCCATGATCGCGGTGGGCTGCCAGCGGTCGCCCTCGGCGACCTGGCGCTCGAACACCGGCTCGGCCGGGTAGACGTATGCATCCATGAAAGCGCTGACGCGTTCGCGCAGTGCCTGGACCTTGGGCGAATAGGCGAAATCCATCGGGGCTACCTTCCGTCAATGAAGAACATGGGCCTGAGCCTAGAACAGCCGGCTGTCATCCACCTAGTCTATTTTCTACGTGTATAAACATTCATAACCGATATATGATCGACCGATAACTCCAACAAAGAGCGGCGCCCATGAACCTCAGCAAGGTCGACCTCAACCTGTTCATCGTCTTCGACGCCATCTACACCGAAGCCAACCTGACCCGCGCCGGGCAGATCGTCGGCATCACCCAGCCGGCGGTGTCCAACGCCCTGTCGCGCCTGCGCGAGACCTTCAACGACCCGCTGTTCGTACGCACCGCCCAGGGCATGGTGCCCACGCCCATGGCGCAGAACATCATCGGCCCGGTGCGCAGCGCGCTGACGCTGCTGCGCACCTCGGTGCAGGAAAGCCGTATCTTCACCCCGCTGCAGGCCAGCAAGACCTTCCGCATCAGCATGACCGACCTCACCGAGGCGGTGATCCTGCCGCCGTTGTTCCAGCGCCTGCGCCGGCTGGCGCCCGCGCTGGTGATCGAGAGCTTTTTATGCAAGCGCCGCGAGACCACCAAGGAGCTGGCCGCCGGGCGCCTGGACTTCGCCGTGGACGCGCCGCTGAACACCGACCCGCAGGTGCGCCACGTCAAGCTCATGCAGGACCGCTACGTTTGCGCCATGCGCCCGGGCCATCCGTTGGCCGAGCACAAGCTGACCCTCGACGCCTACCTGGGCATGACCCACATCCATATTTCCAGCCGTCGCAACGGCCTGGGCTATGTCGACCTGGCCCTGGGCAAGATGGGCGTGCAGCGCCGCGTCGCCCTGCGTTCGCAGCACTACCTGATGGCTTCGCAGGTGTTGCAGCAAACCGACATGGTGATGACCGTGCCCGAGCGCTTCGCCCGCCGCCACCAGTTGCGCCACCAGCCGCTGCCGGTGGAGGTACCGCCCCTGGAAACCCACCTCTACTGGCACGAAAGCACTGACCAGGATCCGGCCAACCGCTGGATGCGCGAGCAGATCATCGAGTTGTGCGAACGGGTGGCGGTGCAGGACGAGCAGGCGCTGGAAAATGCCTGAGGGTCGCATGGTGGCGAACAGCCGCTAGTGTCCTGTCTCGGAAATACGTTCTCTTTTGGCGAGTGGCTTGGGTGCTCGGCCAAGGCGCCGCGACGAGTCATAGCAGGGCTATGGCGAGGAGTGGCAACGCCGGCCGGGCGCCCAAGACGCCGCCAAAAGTGAACAGCTTATTTCCGAGACAGGACACTAGCACACCCGTGCTATCGGCCAGCGTCTGGGCCCATGCTACCGTCGACGGCGTTCTCCCTTACGTGACACGTGGCTCGGCGCCTTCTGCCCGAGCCCTGCAAAGGATCCTGCCGACATGAAGACAACCCTCGCCACCCTCACCCTCGCCGCACTGGTCCTCACCGGCTGCGCCACCCCCAAGCAATGGGAAGCCACCGGCGGCAGCAAGAACGACGGCCTGGTGCAGGTCTCCTACGAACAGGGCCAGTTCGAAAACGGCCAGAGCGACGCGGCCCAGGGGCTGCAGGTCGCCACCGCGCGCTGCAAGACCTGGGGTTACCGCAACGCGGAAATCACTGGCAGCGAAAAGAGCATCTGCCGCACCATGGGCCAGTTCAACTGCCTGCAAACCACGGTCACCCAGGACTACCTCTGCCAGAAATGACCCCTTCCCCATCACGGGGGCCGGCTGCATGGGCTCCCGCACCTTGCCCCGCGTGCATTGCCATGGCCTTTCGGTAACCCTTGCGCCGCCCTGAAACGGGCTTCTCGGATTCACGGCACAAGGAACGGAACATGGCTCTCAGGATTCTGATGATCGGCGCCTCTGGCAACTTCGGTCGAATCATCAGCCAGCACTTGAACCAGATGCCGGACGTACCACTGGTCATCGCCGGGCGCATTGCCGCTTCAATGCAGGCACTGGTTGCCGTGGCGGCGGCCCCCACCAGCGGCTGTACCGTTGGTGGATGTGGATGGAGGGTGCCGGTTTTACCGGGATGTTCCTGATGGTACTGGTGATGGTCTTCAAGCAGGCGCCCTGGGAATGGTTTTGATGCCCGGTGAAGCGCAAGGAAAAAAATCCTACAAAAATGGCAGGATCAGAAGGATTGATCTCCAATTGCGCAGGCAATGGTCAAAAAGGAAAAACCTTCCTCCAAGGCTACGCGTAGGATTTCCCCCATGGCCGCCGATTGTCGGCGCCCCTGCACGGACACGCCCGATCATGCCCACCGCCCCGCTGTATTTCGATTACGCCGCTACCACCCCAGTAGATGACCGGGTCATCGAAGCCATGATGGCCTGCCTTGGCCGCGAGGCGAATTTCGGCAACCCGGCCTCCAGCGGCCATGCCCATGGCAAGGCCGCCCGCGAGGCCGTGGAACAGGCGCGCCGCCAGGTGGCTGAACAGGTCGGCGCGCAGCCTGACGAGCTGGTCTGGACCTCCGGCGCCACCGAGTCCAACAACCTCGCCCTCAAGGGCATCGCCCAGGGCTTGGAAAAACCCGGCCACTTGATCACCAGCCAGCTCGAACACAAGGCGGTGCTCGACACCGCCGCCGAACTGGAACGCCTGGGCTGGGCGGTGACCCGCCTGGCGCCGGACGCCCAGGGCCTGATCCAGCCTGCGGCCGTGCAGGCGGCGCTACGCCCGGACACCCGCCTGGTGTCGCTGATGGCGGTGAACAACGAACTGGGCACAGTCACGGATTTCGCCAGCATCGGCGCGTTGCTGCGCGAACACGGCGCGCTGCTGCATGTGGATGCCGCCCAGGCGGTCGGCAAAGTACTGATCGACCTGGCCCGGCAGCCGGTGGACCTGATGTCGTTCTCGGCGCACAAGGCCTATGGCCCCAAGGGCATCGGCGCCCTGTTCGTCGGCCCCCGCGCCCACCCGGTGCTGCGCGCACAGATGCACGGTGGCGGTCATGAGCGCGGGCTGCGCTCCGGCACCCTGGCCACCCACCAGATCGTCGGCATGGGCAGCGCCTTTGCCCTGGCCGGCCAGCCGGGTGATAGCGAGCACACGCGTATCCAGCGCTTGAGCGACAGGTTGCGCGATGGCCTGCTGGGCTTGCCAGGCGTGCGCCTTAATGGTTGCCCGACGCAGCGCATCGCCCACACCCTGAACCTGTGCATCGAGGCCAAGGGCTTCAACAGCAACGCACTGGCGGGCGAGCTGGCGCTGTCGACCACGTCGGCGTGCAACTCGGCCGCCAACAGCGCCTCCCATGTGCTGCTGGCACTGGGGCTCGGCGAAGCACAGGCGCGCAACAGCGTGCGGCTGAGCATCGGGCGCTACACCAGCGAGCAGGACGTGGACAAGGCTGTTGAAGTATTCAGCCGGGTGATTGCGGCGGGTTCGGTTGCCTTGTGGTAAAAAACGTCACCCATTGACCTGATACGACCTCTGTAGGAGCGGCTTCAGCCGCGATCACCCGCAAAGCGGGTGGCCAGGCACCGCGTTGCCGGCATCGCGGCTGAAGCCGCTCCTACAGGAACACCTCAGAACCGGATTATCGGCCCCACGATGTCATTGGGCGGCGGCACCTCGGGATACCGTGGCAGGTGCGGCGGCGGAACGTCCGGCTTCGGATACACCGGCGGCATCACCGGCATGATGGTCGCATCGGTGCCGCCGGCAACCCGCTCCAGTTCCTCGTGCCCAAGCACACGCAGCGTGCGCGAATCTTCAATCGACATGGGTATCGCTCCTTTGCTGAGTCAGTAACCGGCACGCGAACCGAACAGTTCTTCGGGCCATTCGGGGAACTGCGGTGGCGGGTCGCCCGGGCGCTGCCCACCTCCGGCAACCGCTTCGACCTGCGCTTCATCCAGTTCCTGCAGCGCTTCTTCAACCTCGATCATCGTGAACGCTCCTTGTTGGGAAAGCGTGTCGATTATCAACCGGTTGCCCCGGCTTGACCCTAGGGCTGGTGTACTAGTGTCCTGTCTCGGAAATACGTTCTCTTTTGGCGAGTGGCTTGGGTGTTCGGCCAAGGCGCCGCGACGAGTCATAGCAGGGCTATGGCGAGGAGTGGCAACGCCGGCCAGGCGCCCAAGACGCCGCCAAAAGTGAACAGCTTATTTCCGAGACAGGACACTAGCTGCACATTGCCACCAGCCCTCGCTCACTGCCCGGACAGAAAACTCACCAGCTGCCGTCCGTGCGAGCTCAACGCCTCCCAGCCACGGAAGCAGATGCGCAGCTCCAGGGTCGCCCAACGCTCTTCGAGTGCCACTGGGCACACCGCCAGCTCCTGCTGGGCGCGCAGCGCCGCGGTTTCCGGCAGCATGGCGATGCCCGCGTGCTGGGCCACCAGCTGGGCAATGGCCTCGAAGCTCGGCGCGCGCACCCGCACCTTCAGCGGCATCGCCAGGTTCATCGCCAGTTCTTCGACGAAGCGCTGCATGGCCCGCTCGGGCGGCAGGCAGACGAAGGGGTAGCCCAGGGCATCACCGAGGCGCAGCTGGCCCCGCCCGGCCAAGGGGTGATCGATCGGCACCAGCAGCACCAGGCGCTCGGTGCGAAACGGCAGCGAGACCACGCCATCGTTGACCAGGTTGCCGTCGTACACACCGATCTCGCACTCCCCGCCCAGCACTACCCGCAGCACATCGACGCTCTTGTGCTCGACCAGTTGCAGGTCGACCTCCGGATAATCCGCCAGGAACGGCCCAAGCACCGCCGGCAGCAAGGTGCTGTTGGTCACGGTCGAGGCTGCCACATGCAGGGTGATGCGCCGAAGGCCTGCCAGTTCCCGCATCGTGTCCTGCAGCTTCTGCGCCTCCCCCAGCACACTGCGCGCCGCTTCCAGCACCAGTCGGCCCGCCGGTGTGAGCTGCATGCCATCGGCCTTGCGGATGAACAGCGTCAGGCCGCTGCGCTCCTCGAACAGGCGCAAGCGGGTACTGGCCGCCGACACCGCCACCGGGAAGGTCCCTGCGGCCTTGCTCAGGCTGCCGCTGCTGGCGATGGCGGCGATCAGACGCAAGTCGGTCAGGTCGAAGTGCATGAGGGCTTCTCCAAATCAGAACACCATCTTCGAGAAAAACCGATTCTAGCGTGACAACCTTCTATTCAGAATAAGCCACGACCCCACCGCTTACGGATTCGCCATGACCCGCCTGCCCGCCCCGCTCCAACGCGCCCTCGCCAACGGCAGCCTGTATGCCGTGCTCGCGGCACTGGGTTTCAGCTTCAAGGCCATCTTCGTCAAGCTCGCCTATGCCGCAGGGCCGGTGGACGCCATCAGCCTGCTGGCCCTGCGCATGGCCCTGTCGTTGCCGCTGTTCGCCTGGCTGGTGTGGTCCAGCCGCCGCCACGATGGCGCGCCGCTGACCCTGGGCGACGGCCTGCGCGTGGCCTTGCTCGGGCTGTTCGGCTATTACCTGGCAAGCCTGTTCGACTTCTATGGGTTGCAATACATCAGCGCCGGCCTGGAGCGACTGATCCTGTTCACCTACCCGACCCTGGTGCTGTTGATCCAGGCCATCGCTCAACGCGAGCGCCCCACCTTGCGCACACTGGCGGCCATGGGCCTGTGCTACCTGGGGCTGGGCATCGCCTTCGTCCACGACATCGGCAGCTCCGGTGTCGGTAGCCAGGTGATCCTCGGTTCGCTGTGGGTGTTTGCCAGTGCGGTGACCTACGCGCTGTATTACTCGGGTACCGGGGCGATGCTCAAGCGCATGGGCTCGATGCGCCTCGCCGGGTTGTGCGGCACGGCGTCGTCGCTGATGGTCCTGGCCCATTACCTGTTGGTCGCGGACGTCGCGCCGCTGCTGCAACTGCCAAGTGCGGTGTGGCTGTACGCGGCCTTGATGGCGCTGTTCTCCACGGTGCTGCCAATCTATTGGGTGGCCCTGGCCATCCAGCGCCTGGGGCCGACCCACACGGCGGCGGTGGGCAACCTGGGGCCGGTGCTGACGGTGCTGGCGTCGTGGGCGATCCTCAACGAGGAGATTTCGCTGTATCAAGTGGCCGGGTTGGCGCTGGTGCTGTTCGGGGTGTCGCGGTTGAAGCCGGCGAAGAAGGCAGAAGCAGCCGCATCGGCCAAACAAGCCGCGGCGTAGATGAGCCCCAAGTGCTCGATCCCTGTAGGAGCGGCCTTGTGCCGCGAAAGGGCTGCGCAGCAGCCCCAGGATCTGACGGTGATGCAAAAATGCCGGGGCCGCTATGCGGCCCTTTCGCGGCACAAGGCCGCTCCTACAGGGATTCGCGTCAATCCCGAGCATTGTGCGAGTCAGTTGCTTCCATCTACGCCGTGCGCGCTCAACGGGTACCAACAATGATGCCCTGGTCGCGCAACGTCTCCAGCAGCATCAGGCCTTGGCGCTGCACCTCTTCGTTACCCAACGCCCGCAGGCGCTCACGCCCGGAGCCCGGCAGCCCC
This sequence comes from Pseudomonas sp. MWU13-3659, assembly GCF_023757525.1. Classification (NCBI taxonomy): domain Bacteria; kingdom Pseudomonadati; phylum Pseudomonadota; class Gammaproteobacteria; order Pseudomonadales; family Pseudomonadaceae; genus Pseudomonas; species Pseudomonas sp. MWU13-3659. The sequence goes on from NZ_JAMSHW010000003.1 coordinate 371,100, forward strand.
ATCAACAGTTGCCAGGCCATCGGCGCCACCCGGGCGAAGCGCACGTGCAGCTCCGCGTCGCGATAGACCAGCAACAAAGTCGGCGCTTCAGGCGGCTCGGCCGGCTGGTAGTCCGGCCCGATGCGCTCCACCGGCCAGCGGTAGGCCAACACCCGCGCCACGCAAGACAACAGTGGCTCGCCTTCGAGCAGGCCCCCCGCGGGATCGTGGGGCGGGTCTTCAGCATCGCTCAGATACAGCTGCGCCTCGATCCATTCGTAATGCGCCAGTTCGAGCTGCCAAGGCGCATCGAGTTCGATGCCTTGCAGGTAGTCGATGAACGCCGTGGCGACTTCGCTGAACAGCGGCGTCTGGCTGCGGTAATGGGCATAGAAGTCCTGCACCCGCGCCTGCCAGCGCGCCACGCCCAAGGTGGCGCGCAACACCGGGAAGCTGCCGGCCAGCAAACCTTCGACGGTGCCAAAGAACAGCTCGCGATAGACCGCCAGGCGTCGCGCCTCGATGCCGGGCGGCGGTGGATTGGCCGCCGGATCGCGCAAGTGCCGGGCCAGGGTGAACTGTTGCTCGCGCAGGGTATCAACCATGGTGTGGCCCTCCATGACGCTGTTGCAAGATACGAATACGGGCGGCTTCGGCCAGCAGCTCGGCCAGCGGCGGGTAGTTGAAATCGCGTTCAAGCACCGTCGGCTGCGCGCCGAAGCGCTCGCAAGCCTGGGCAAACAGGCCCCAGACATCCTCCTTGACCGGCGCGCCGTGGGTGTCGACCTTGAGGTCGGGCGCTTCGTCGTAGTGACCGGCCACATGCATGCCCACCACCCGCTCACGGGGGATGCCTTCGAGGAAGGCCTGTGCCTCGTAGCGGTGGTTGCAGGCATTGACGAAGACATTGTTGACGTCCAGCAGCAGGTCGCAGTCAGCCTCTTCAAGCACCGCGCAGATGAACTCCAGCTCGCTCATGGCCTGGTACGGAGCGGCGTAGTAGCTGATGTTTTCCACCGCGATGCGCCGCCCCAGCAGATCCTGGGCCTGGCGAATACGTGCAGACACATGGTGGACGGCGTCCTCGGTGAACGGGATCGGCAACAGGTCGTAGAGGTGGCCGTCGTCACTGCAATAGCTCAGGTGCTCGCTGTACAGGCGCACCTGGAAACGGTCGAGGAAACGCCGGGTGAGCCCGAGAAACGCTTCGTCCAGAGGCACGGTACCTCCCAGCGACAAGGACAGGCCGTGGCAGGCGATGGGAAAGCGCTCGGCCAGGCACTCCAGTTTCTGGCCGAAGGCACCACCGACACCGATCCAGTTTTCCGGGGCGCACTCCAGGAAGTCCACTTCGCCCGTTTCCATCTCCAGCAATTCGGGCAGCAGGCCTCGGCGCAAGCCGAGCCCGGTATGCAATGGGGTATCGATCATGATGGGAAGGCTCCAGGCAGGCAACAGGCCGACCCGTGGAGCACACCGGCTCCACGGTCGGGTACAGGTCAGGAATTGCCGGTCAGGTGGCTGAACAGCCCATCGGGCATCGCCTTGCCATTGGCCTTGTAGATCGTCGCCAGGTGGTCGGCGGCTTCCTGTTCGGAAATGAAGCCGTCGTGGTTGCTGTCGATCTTGTCGAAGTCAGCGGCGCGGTCCTTGGCCACCACGAGAAATTCCTCGCGCGAGACCTTGCCGTCGTGGTTGGTGTCGGTGCGGGCGAATGACGCATCGCCACACTTGCCTTCACCGCACTTACCTTCGGTGCCTGCCTTGGCACTGGCACCACACTTGCCCTCACCGCACTTGCCCTCGGTACTGGCCTTGGCGCTGGCGCCGCACTTGCCTTCACCGCATTTGCCCTCGCCGGGCGTCTTGGCGGCAGCCAGCTGGTAACCCTGGGACAGCGGTTCGACCGCAAAGGCGGTGTTGCCCAGGACCATGCCGCCGAGCAGGGTGGCGCCGAGCAGGCCGAGCGTGTTACGGGTGGTTTTGGCTTTCATGGTGTAGCTCCACATGGGGTTGAAAAGTGGAGCCATTTGGCCTGGGCGATGTGTCGCGGGTGTATCGCGTACAAGCGGGTTTTGTATGAAAACAACGCAGGGATCGAGGTAGATACAGTGCAGTACAAAAGCTTGCACCGTGGGAGCCAGGTTCGCCGGCAAGCCGGCTCCTACGGATGTGTGGTGAGTATCAAATTCAGCACGATCCCTGTGGGATCGGATTTACCCGCGCAGGGCCATCCGCCGGATCAATCGTCCAGCGGCTTGGGCGGCGCCGCGGGCTTGGCCGGTTTGGCCGGCTTTCCAGACTTGCTCTCCTTGGGGGCCGGCTCCGGAACACTGGCCACCGGCTCTGGCGCGGTAACCGCCTTCTCGCTGGCGGGCAATTCATCGACCGCCTTGAAGATCACCTGCGGGTCGATCTTCTCGCCGCTGTCATCGTCCTTGAGAATATGCCGCTCACCGTCCTTGCCCACCAGGATCACCTTGGTGCCCTTGCTGGCCCCCAGCTTGAGCTCGCGGATCAGGGCCATGGTGGCCTGCTGCTCGAGGTTCTTGTCCTCGCGCTTGCCCATCATGTTGGCGACGCTGTACAGCACCAGGTTGCGTTCGGTGAAACCCGCCTTGGTGGCCGGGTCTTCCAGGGCCTGGTTCAGGCCACGCAGGGTCGGGTCGGCGGTACTCGGGGCAATGATGACGAGCGGCCTGGCCTTGCCCAGTTCCTTGGCCAGTGGTGCATCACTGTCGGCGGCGTACAGGGGGCCCGCGAGGGCAAGCAAGGTACCGAGGGTCAGTGACCGGACAAGCATGCACATCTCCTTAATTTCTCGATAAACCAAAGACTGCAGATCATGGAGAAAGATCCGACGCAGGAGCCTAAACGACTTGCCCAGGGCATGCTCGGCACAACCGTAACCTCCGATTACCATGACCGGGCCACGCCAGCTGCGCAGCCGCCGTGGCCCAGTTAGAGCATAGCCCAAAGCCGCCAGGGTTCAGGGCTCGCTCAGTGATATCGTCCGCGCCCTGCCCATGGCTTCGCGCGTCAACTGCAACAGCACCTCGTGCTCCCGTTGCTGGTTGCTGATCTGCAAGAGCCTGATCTCGTGCTCCATGTTGTCCAGCTCCATGAGCCGCTGCAGCTCATCATGCATCTGCGCCGGCACCTCCAGGCGCCTGGCGTAGTTGGCCCTCAGGTAGTCCTGCCAGAACGGCTGCCTGGCCAGGTACTGGGCCAGGCTGTCGGGCGACTGTTCGGCATTGACGATGCGGATGGCCCTGCGAAGGTCGCGCGGCTTGAGGTTGGGAATCCCGAAGTACAGCATGTCATCCTGCTGCAGCGGCAGGTCGAGTTTGCTGCGCAGCGCGATGCGGTAGGCCAGCGCGAACTCGATCGACTCATTGCTCGCCCCTGCCGTCAGGGCATGCTCGGCGGCGACCTGGTCCAGCACGTTCATGCGCCAGAGTTGCCCCCCCAGGTGCAACAGCGCGCGCTCAGGGTGCCGCGCCAGTTCGCTGTGGCGGGCGCGCCACACCAGCACACGCAGCTCCAGGTCGGAAAAACGAATGGTCGCGTTGTCCTGGCAATCGGTCACGGCCGCGTTGTCGAACAGCTCTCGCTTGAGCACAGGGTCGCGGGTCATGTACTCGAACATGTCCAGCAGGCGCACGGCGAAGTTCCTGGCCAGCGGCGCGGACTTGAAATTGCCCGACGAGGTCAGCGCCGCCAGGGTGGTGAAGAAGTCCGTGGCACCCTGCTCCGTTTCCAGTTGCGTCCACAGCGCGGACATGTCGTCACGCCTGCTGGCCGGCACCACGTCCAGCCAGCGCAGGCGATACGGTACCCGGCTTTCTTCCAGCCAATGCCAGATGCTCAGCGACTCAGGCGTTGCCGCGTACAGGTTGCCGTGGAGGTTGACCCTGCCCGTGCGCCACAACTGAGACTCGTAGAAGCCTTCGGGCAACTCGAACAAGGCGTTGTCCCGCAGGTCCAGCGTGCGCAGCTCCGGGCTGTCCATGACGCCATAGGGGAAGGTGTCCAGCTGGCAGGCCTGGAGGTGCAGCGCATTGAGCCTGGGCATGCCGAAGACCGAGAAGCTCCTGCCCAATGGGTTGAACGAAAGATTGAGGTACACCAGCGACTGGCAACTGGCCAGGACCAACGCGTGCCCTTCCTCCAGGGCAATCTGGTTACCCGTCAGGTCGAGTACTTCCAGGTGCGCGGTGAGGGTTTCCGGCAGGGGCAGGCGCTTGAGCCGGCAATGGGTGACCTCCAGGCTGCGCAAGTTGGGAAAAGCCCGCAGGAACTCCTCCGGAATCGTCTCCACGCGCATGGCATGCAGCCCGAGGATCGAGATATGCGGGAAGCTGATCGACGGCGGAATGCTCGGCAGGTGCCGCAGGCGGCTGCGGGTCTGCAGCAGCATGTAGCGACGGGGCTGCGCCTGGTCACCGTCCAGTTCCGGGACAAGCCAGCGCCAGCAGTCGACCAGGCCCTTGCGAAAGTCACGCCGGGCCAACAGTTCCAGGCTGGGGAAGGCATCCCGCACCCACTGGTCCAGGTGGCTGCGCAGCGTACTGTACTGTTGTTCCAGCGCTTCCAGGCGTGCCATTGCATGCTCGCCCTCGAGCCAGCGGACGACCTGCTCCTCGCTGAATGCCGGATAGAGGTCGCGCAGCCTCGCCTGGAGGGCTCGTGGAGTGCGCCCGCCCAACGTGGCCCAGAACCGGCCACCGCTCAGCGGGTAGCCGATCCTGCCGTCCTCGAGCCGTTGCGGAGCCAGGAACGTGCCGTTTGGCCGATCCAGGCCCAGCCAGCCGGTGATCAGGTCGCGCTGGCCGGCAGCCTTCTGCGCCAAGCGCGTCCGCAAGATACCCGCGAAGGGCTCGCCAAGGTTCAGCGTGGCACGCTGCTCGGCGTTGTAGGCCTGGGCCAGTGTGTCAAACAGCTCACCCCCACCGGCTTGCGATTCGGCGCTGGCCGGACGGTGGCTGAACACGCCATTGCGGTGCACCAGGTCGAAAGGCGTTCCGCGCCCCTCGGTGGTCAGCAACGGCTGGCTGGCATCACCATCGAACAGTCGCCAGCCTGGTACAGCCGAAGCCTCCGGCAGGCGTGCGAGCAGATGCAGCGAGACCCGCGCCAGGTCGAGCGTCTGCGGCGTATCGAATGTCAGCGCTTCATATACCCTCGCCGTACGGATCTCCATGACCTGAGCCCTGGCGGCCTGGGCCATGAGCAGCGGTACCCGCCGCGTCTCCAACAGTGCCGCACGGTCATCTTCACTGGCGCTGCGCCAGATTTGATCGACGGCCAGTCGGTGCAGGCTGGTGAAATGCCTGCGCAGGATCGCACTGGCCTCGGTGTCGGGGAACTGCGCCTCATACAGGTGCTGCAGCAAGGCGCGGCGCTGGGCCCACGCCACATCGGCCAGGGCCTGCCCCTCCTTGCCCTGCGCTCCTGGCAAGGCACGGGCACGTTGCAGCAGCGCCGTATCGGCTATCGCCAGGCCTGCGCGCAGTTGGCGGGCGAGGTCCTCGATGCGGCTGGCCAGCAACAGACGGCTGGCCGTGTCGGCCACCACCGCATCCACCCGCTGGCCATACACATGCAACGCCCTCAAGTGATCTTCGTTGAGGTCGTGGATGGCAAGTACCTGATCGAGCTGTTGTGCATCAAGTGCACTGAAGGGCCTGCCCAGCCGGCGCAGCATCATGGACGAGCCGGTCCATTCGGCGGGCTGCTCGTGCCCGAGCCGCCATGCTCCCGCATCGTTGTGACGCAACTGCGGGCGATGCCCCCGGTAGGGCAGCAGTCGCCAAGGCTCATCCTCGCTGTCCTGGGTGACCCGGTACCAATGCCCCTGCATCTCGATCCAGCGGCGCTCGCCCTGCTGGTGGATGCCCTGCTCGTCGATGACCGCGTCACCTGGCGGGCCCTCGCTGCGGTAGGGTTTCAGGTCACCGTTCCAGAGTTTTTCGCTGCCGTCGTCCAGCCGCGCCGTGACCAACTGATCGACCTCGCTCCAGCCACGACGGACCAGGGTCACGGCAGCGGCGGTCGCCGCCAGCGTCACAGCGCCCTTGCCAACGTTCAACCAGTGCTCCAGCGCGGCATCGCGCTCGTCGTCGCGCCAATCGTCGATGGCCTGGAAGGCTTCGCGCAGCAGCTCGTAGACCATCACCGCCGCCAACGCGGCGCCAAGCACCGGCACGAACAACCCGGCCACGGTCAACAGTCCCCAGCCTTCGGCCCGCAGGCGCTTGTCGTGCTCGGCCTGCACCTGGCGGTCCAGCTGCGCCACGGGCGGGGCGATCATCGCCGCGTCGTCCTTGATCCGGGTTATCCAGGCATCGGCCAGGTGGTCGAACAGCGGCAGCCTGTAGCCCGAGGTCTGCTCATCGAGATCGCGAGTCGCCCAGTCCGCTACGCCATCAAGACGCTCACTGAGCGCCGCGAACACCCGCTGGCCATCGCGACGGCGCACGAAGCGGCTGAAGAAGCGCCGGTAGTCATCCTTGCGCAGGCGCATGCCAAGCACGCGGCGCGCGTAATCCTCAAGATCGTCAGCGGCACTCCAGGCACCTTGCGGGTCTCCCGGCACATGCACCAGTACCCGCTTGGTGGAGTTGTAGAGCCACCCCTCGTCAATAACCTCGAGCACGACGATACGTTGCAGCGGACAACCGAACACCTTCAATTGCCGGGCATGGACCGGTGCTCCGTCGAGTTTGCCGAGACGGTCGTCGCGGCACAGCCCGATCACCAGTTGCAGCTCAGCCTTGCTCAGCACGCCCTGGGCCTTGGCTTGCACGGCGTCGGCAAGCATGCCGCTGCGCAGGTTCTGCGCCAGCAAGGCCTTTACGCTGTGCTCGCCGGTACCGGCGAGCAGGATCGAATCCAAGTGCTGCTGATACTGCCTCCCAAGGTCCAGTTCACGGCACACGGTGGCGAAGGCCAACGCCGACAGGCCCACCTGGGCAACGCCTTGGCGGTCGACCACGGCATTGTGGCGAGGTTGCTGTTGACGCTCCTGCGCGGTGAAGTTGTAGAGCGCCGCCTCCAGCAACGGCAGGTCGTAGTAGTCGCTGTCCGGCACCGGCACCCGTCCTGCCAGGTAGCTGACGCTGTGCGCGTCATAGACATACCAGCGACGAAAATACAGGGAATCGGCATCGTGCTTGCCATGCCGGTCGAGCACCTGCTGCAGCAATGGCCTGGCGAAGGCATCGAGGGGGCGGACCTGGGCAAGCCTGGTCGCCAGTGCCCGGCCGCAGGCCAACTGCGTGCGCAAGGCGTCGCCGAGCAGAGTGAATTCGGACTCGCTCAACTGCTTGACCCAGGCGGGCAGGCGCTGCTTGATCATCTGGTCCTGGTACGCCTGCGCAACGGCAAGGGGATCGACTGCGGCCGATGGCCGAGGGGTGTTTTCCTGCATGACTACCTCCAGATTGCGTGGAGGCACGAGGCTAGGCCAGGCAAGGCCCTGCCAGAGGCTAGATAGTTAACACCCGTACAACACTGCCACAGGTGACGGCTCAACCCATGCGGATGGTCGATCTGCATACGCATGCAGTTTCCACCTACCTCCTGTCGGCATTCTGGCCCACGAGGCTGGCAACCAGGACACCACTGGCTACGCTCTAGGCGTGCCCTGAGACCGCCTGTTCAAGGGCCTGCGATCAAACAGCGATCCATTGTTCTTCCTTTGCCCAGCCTCGATTCCGCATAGGGATTGTTTGTCGGATCATCGTTGTCACCGCCCCCTGAAGTCATCCACGTCAAGGAGAGATGTGTGCACTTTGGATTGGTATTCCGTTGCCTGCTGCTCAGCTGGGCAACACTCAGCGCCTTCTCACTTTGCGCAAGGCCCCTGCTCGCGTCGCCCAGGACGGGCGTTGCCATGGGCTGGATGACAGCTTGATTAACAAAACTTAAACAACGTTGTGACATTTTTTTACAGCTTGTAAGCCGAGGCTCTGCACGTCAGCACAGCCCTGCGCGGCATTGGTCATTACCTGCCCAGATTCGATCATGGAGCTGCTAGATGAAGGTGACGGTTTTCGGTACCGGTTATGTAGGCCTCACCCAAGCGGTGTGCCTGGCCCAGGTGGGGCACTCGGTCATGTGCATGGATGTCGACGCCGAGCGGGTCGCCGCCTTGAGCCAAGGGCACTGCCCGATCTTCGAGCCGGGCCTGGCGGCCATGCTGGAGAAGAACCTCGAATGCGGCCGGCTCACCTTCACCACCGATGCCAGGCGGGCCGGCAACCATGCCTCTTTGCTGTTCATCGCCGTCGGCACCCCGCCGCTCGCCGATGGCAGCGCCGACTTGCGCCATGTGTTCGCGGTGGTCGACAGCATCGTGGCGCACGCCGACGGCTCGAGGATAATCGTCAATAAATCCACCTCGCCGGTCGGCACGGTCGATCGCATCAAGGCGCATATCGCCCAGCGCGTGGCCGACAACCGTGGTTTCCAGGTACTCAGCAACCCGGAATTCCTCAAGGAAGGTTCGGCCGTCGACGACTTCATGCGCCCCGAGCGCATCATCATCGGCGGCGCCGGGCCGGCCGAGGTGGAACTGTTGCGCGAACTCTACCTGCCGTTCAGCCGCAACCGCGAAAAGCTCATGGTCATGGACGCGCGCAGTGCCGAGCTGACCAAGTACGCCGCCAACTGCATGCTGGCGACCAAGATTTCCTTCATCAACGAGATCGCCAACCTGGCCGAGCATGTGGGTGCCGATATCGAGATGGTGCGCCGTGGCATCGGCTCGGACCCGCGCATCGGCTACGACTTCATCTACCCCGGCTGCGGCTTCGGCGGCTCGTGCTTCCCCAAGGACCTGCAGGCCCTGCGCAAGTGCGCCGAGGCCGAAGGCTTCGAACCGCACCTGCTGCGCGCGGTGGAGTCGGTCAACGAGCGGCAGAAGAACCGCCTGTTCGACAAGATTGCCCGGCACTACCCCGAGGGTGTGCAAGGCAAGGTCTTCGCGCTCTGGGGCCTGGCCTTCAAGCCCAACACCAATGACATCCGCGAAGCCTCCAGTCGCGTGCTGATCGAAGCCCTGTGGGCCGCGGGCGCGAGGATCCAGGCCCACGACCCCCAGGCCATGGCGGAAATCCAGCGGCACTACGGCGAGCGCGCCGACCTGCGCCTGGTGCACTGCAAGGACGACGCGCTGGAGGGCGCCGACGCCCTGGTGATCGTCACCGAATGGCAGGACTACCGGGTGCTCAACCTGGACCAGGTGCCGCATCTGCTGGCCGACCGGGTGGTGTTCGACGGCCGCAACCTGTTCGAGCCCGAGCACATGGCCGCCGCGGGCCTCACGTACTACGGCATCGGCCGTGGCCAGGTGCAGCCGCCATGCCCGTACTGATCACCGGCGCCGCCGGTTTCATCGGCTACCACCTGGCCCAGCGCCTGTGCCACGAAGGGCTGGAGGTGGTGGGCATCGACAACCTCAACGCCTACTACAGCGTCGAGCTCAAGCACGCGCGCCTGAAACAGCTGGCGCAATGGCCGAACTTTCGCTTCGTGCCCCTCGACATCGCCGACCAGGACGCGCTGCTGCGGCTGTTCGCCGCGCACGATTTCACCGAGGTGATCCACCTGGCCGCCCAGGCCGGCGTGCGCTATTCGCTGGACAACCCTGGCGTGTACGGCCAGTCGAACCTGGTGGGTTTTCTCAACGTGCTCGAGGCCTGCCGCCAGCATCGCCCCCGCCACCTGGTCTACGCCTCCAGCAGCTCGGTCTACGGCGCCAACGCCAAGCTGCCGTTCAGCGTCGAAGACCCGGTGGAGCAGCCGGTCTCGCTGTATGCCGCGAGCAAGCGCGCCAACGAACTGATGGCCCACAGTTACGCGCACCTGTACCAGATCCCCATGACCGGCCTGCGCTTCTTCACCGTGTATGGCCCCTGGGGCCGCCCCGACATGGCGCTGTTCAAGTTCACCCAGGCCATGCTCGAAGGCCGGCCGATCGACCTCTACAACCATGGCCGGATGGGCCGCGACTTCACCTACATCGACGACATCATCGAAAGCATCCACCGCCTGCGCGTCAAACCGCCCCTGGCCGGCGAAGGGCAGCCACCTTGCCAGCTGTTCAACATCGGCCGCGGCGAACCGGTCGAGCTGCTGAGCTTCGTCGAATGCCTGGAGGACGCCCTGGGCATCAAGGCACAGCGCAACTTCCTGCCGTTCCAGCCGGGTGACGTGCACCAGACCTGGGCCGATGTGTCGTCGCTGGCGCGCTGGATCGATTTTTCCCCGAGCACCTCGCTGGAACAGGGTGTGCGGGCATTCGTCGGCTGGTACCGGGATTTCTACACCGGTAGCCGCCGCGCAACCACAACAACGAAACAGGAAGCCTGAATGACCGAACCCCTTGACCTGTCGGTACTGATCCCCGCGAAGAACGAGGTCGACAACCTGCCCTCGCTGCTGGCGGAAATCCGTACTGCACTGGCGAATGAGCGCTATGAAGTGCTGGTGGTCGACGACGGCAGCAGCGACCAGACCCTGGCCATGCTGCAACAGTTGAAGACCGAGGGCTTCCAGCAGCTGCGCATCCTGCGCCACGAGCGCTCCCTGGGCCAGAGCACGTCGATCTGGCATGCCGCCCAGGCTGCCCATGGCCGTTGGTTGGCGACCCTGGATGGTGATGGCCAGAACGACCCGGCGGACATCCCCGGCATGCTCGCGCTGGCACGCGGCAGCGAAGGCATCAAGCTGGTGGCCGGGCACCGGGTCAACCGCCGCGACACGGCCAGCAAGCGCTGGGCCTCGCGCTTCGCCAACGGCCTGCGCAGCCGCCTGCTCAAGGACGCTACCCCCGACACCGGCTGCGGCCTGAAGCTGATCGAGCGCGCGGCCTTCGTCGGCCTGCCCTACTTCGACCACATGCACCGCTTCATCCCGGCGCTGATCCTGCGCCACAACGGCCGCATGCTGGTGCACCCGGTCAACCACCGGCCACGCCATGCCGGCATCTCCAAGTACGGCAACCTCGACCGCGCGCTGGTCGGCATTCTCGACCTGTTCGGGGTCTGGTGGCTGATCCGCCGCACCCGCCTGGACGCCCGCCCACAGGAGTTCGAAGGATGACCCGCGAAACCCTCTGGCTGATCGTCGGCTTCGCCGGCCAGGCCGTGTTCACCGGCCGCTTCGTGCTGCAGTGGCTGTACAGCGAGTTCAAGCGCCGCAGCGTGATCCCGGTGGGCTTCTGGTACCTGAGCATGCTCGGTAGCGCGCTGCTGCTGATCTACGCCATCTACCGCCAGGACCCGGTGTTCATCCTCGGCCAGGCCTTCGGCATCCTCGTCTACCTGCGCAACCTGCAGCTGATCGCCCGCTACAAAGAGCAGAAGGAATAGCCCTTGCCACGTCTCAAGACCCTCGGCGCCGAGCGGCTGGCGCTGGTCGCCCTCGCGTTGTTGCTGATCGGTGCCGGTATCGGCTGGCGCCAGCCGATGAACGTCGATGAAGAGCGCTTTCTCGGCGTCGCCCTGGAAATGCTGCAAAACGGCAACTGGTTCATCCCGCACCGGGCCGCGGAAATCTACGGCGACAAGCCGCCGCTGTTCATGTGGACCGTGGCCCTATTCACAGCCCTGACCGGCCTGCCCAAGGTCGCCCTGTACCTGCCTGGGCTGCTGTCGGCGGCGACCATCACCCTGGTCCTGCACGACCTCGGCCGGCGCCTGTGGAACCGGCGGGTCGGGCGCATTGCCGCGCTGCTGTTCCTGGCCACCTACCAGACCTACAGCATCCTGCGCACCGGGCAGATCGACAGCTTCCTCTGCCTGTGGGTGGCGCTGGGTTTCTACGGCATGGTCCGCCATTTGCTGCTGGGGCCAGCCTGGGGCTGGTTCTACCTGGCCTGCACGGCCATGGGGCTGGGCATCATCAGCAAGGGCGTGGGCTTCGTCCCGGCGCTGATGCTGCTGCCCTACGCCTGGGCCGTGCGCCGGGGCTGGCGCGGGGTCGTGGCCATGCCCGGCCAGGGCTGGCGCTGGAGCCTGGGGTTCATCTGGCTGCTGGTCGGTTGCGCGGTGTGGCTGCTGCCGTTGCTGGTGTCGATCACCCAAGGCGGTGGCGCGGCGGAGCTGGCCTATCTGAAAGAGATCCTGCTGCGCCAGACGGCCAATCGCTATGCCAATGCCTGGGACCACCGTGAACCGTTCTGGTACTTCTTCGTCGAGGTCATCCCCAAGTACTGGCTGCCCCTGATCCTGGCCCTGCCCTGGCTGGTGCCAGCCTGGCGCAAGCAGCTGCAAAAGCGCGACGGGCGCATCCTCCTGCTGCTCGGCTGGGTGGCGCTGGTGCTGCTGTTCTTCAGCCTGAGCAGCGGCAAGCGCAAGCTCTACATCTTCCCGGCTTTGCCGGGCCTGGTGCTGGCCATCGCGCCGTTGCTGCCCTGGTTGCTCAAGCGCTGGTTCCAGCAGCGGCCGGGCTGGCGCAAGGTATTCGTTGCCGTTGCGATGGTGTGGTTCTGCCTGTGGTTCGCCCGAGGTTTCATAGAACCCGTCAAGGACGGCCGCAACCCCCACGAAACCCTGATGGCCGATGCCGCCCGGGCCACCGGTGGCGCTGAACTGGTACTGGTCAACTGGCGCGAGGGGCATTGGTTGTTCGCTCGCCAGCCGATCGTCCACTTCGGCTTCAGCGGCAAGGCCGTGGCGGATTCGGCCGTCTACTGGCTGCGCCAGCACCCCAGGGCCTTTGCCCTGATCCCGGCAGCCGAACTGGGCCGCTGCTTCAGCGCCGACAAAGCGCGCAAGCTTGGCGACACCTCGCGGCATGAATGGTATGTGGTTGGCGCCGACGCCGACAACGGCCAATGCCAGGCCGCGCCACCCGCCCAGGTCTACCACTTCGCCTGGGCCGACACGCCTGGGAATCTGCAAGCCGCCAAGGAGGGCAGCCGGCAATGACCACCCAGACTCTATCGACCCAGCGTTGGCGCTGGTGGCAACGTCTCAACCGCTGGTTCCTGATCGGCGGTGTGACCGTCCTGGTGGCCCTGAGCCTGATCGGCATCGAAGCCGCCCGCTCGTTCTGGCCCCAGCAACTCTACGCCCATTTGAGCAATCGCTGGACCGGCGACACGGCACCTGGGCAGAACATCTGGCTGCCGGCCTACCAGGTGGTGATCGACGCCAAGGTGGTGGAGCAAGGCCTGGACAACCTCTCCGGTATCACCTACGACTACGACCGCGACCGGCTGCTGGCGATCACCAACGGCACGCCCATGGAAATCCTCGAGCTGAGCAAGCAAGGCGAGATCCAGGCACGCTATCCGCTGGTGGGTTTCCAGGACACCGAAGGGCTGGCGTACCTGGGCAACGGTCGCCTGGCCATCAGCGATGAGATGCTGCAGCGACTGGATGTGATCACCCTGCCCGCAACACCTCAACCGATCCACGCCGACCAGGCCAGCTGGATCACCTTGGACATCAACCCGAGTCTTCACAACAAAGGCTTCGAGGGCGTGACCTACGACGCCCGCCATGACCGCCTCTATGCCATCAAGGAACGTGGCCCGCGGCAACTGTTCGAAGTCACCGGCATGCTCGCGGCGTTGAACGGCGGGCCCGTGCAGCTCACCGTCAGTGACCGGCGCGACTGGGTCAAGCGCAGCGTGTTCGCCACTGACCTTTCAGACGGCCACTTCGACCCGCGCACCGGCCACCTGCTGGTGCTCAGCGACCAGTCGAAGAACATCACCGAGCTGGATGGCGAAGGCCGCTTCGTCAGTATCCGTTCCTTGCGCGCCGGCATTGGCGGGCTGCACCGCGATGCGCCGCAGCCAGAAGGCATGACCATGGACAGCGACGGCAACCTCTATGTGGTGAGCGAACCGAACCTGTTCTACCTGTTCAAGAAGCCCTGAGCATTCAGCGCAGTACCTGTGGGAGTGGGTTCCCCCGCGAAACTGACACCGCGGTGCCTGGCACCCACTTCGCGGGTGTTCGCCGGCAAGGCCGGCTCCTACGGGTTTGCTGCAAGTCCCTGGTTCAGCGCAGTACCCGCAAAAAAAGGCACCACCATCCATCCGTAGTCGACCGTGGCCGACAGTTGCAGGTGCTGCGGTCAGAACCTGAAGTTCGCCGTCAGCTCCGCCGAGCGTCCCGGTGCCACCGTGGCGAACAACCCGACGTGGGACGCATCGTAGATGGTTTCGTCGGTCAGGTTGAGCACGTTCAGCTGCAGATCGAGGTTCTTGCTGACCTTGTAGGCCAGCATTGCGTCATAGCGCCAGTAGTCATCGATGCTGACCGTGTTGGCATCGTTCATGTAGCGCTGGTCCATGTAGTTGGCCCCGGCCCCCACGGTCCAGCGGTCGGTGAGGTCGTAGGAGGTCCACAAGCTGAAGCTGTTCGGCGCGATGAACTTGGCGCGGTTGCCGTCGTTGCTGCCATCGCCACCCGACTTCACCACTTCGGTGTCCAGGTAGGTGTAGCCGGCCCAGACCGCCCAGGCGTCGGTGATGCGCCCGGTCGCCCCCAGTTCGATGCCGGTGACGCGCTGGTCGCCATCCAGGGCCACCAGGCCCGTGGTCGGGTCGGTGACCCGGGCGTTGGTCTTCTCGGTACGGAACACCGCGGCGGTCAGCGACAGCTGTTCGTTGAACACGTCCCACTTGGTGCCCAGTTCCAGGCTGCGGGATTTCTCCGGATCCAGGTTGGCCTTGTTGCCATTGAGGTTGCCCGCCCCGGCACCGTCGGCGCCACCGGACTGGGTGTTCTCGCCGGAGGGGTTGGACGAGGTGCCGTAGGACAGGTAGATGCTGCCGTTGGGCAACGGCTTGAATACGATACCCACCTGGTAGTTCCAGAGTTCGCTGGACGATTCGGCCCCGCCCGCGACGCGGTTCTTCACCTCGTAGTCGTCGTAGCGCAGCCCCAGGTTCAGGTCCCACTGTTCATGCAGCGCCAACGTGTCAAAGACATACAGCGACTTGACGTCGGTCTGGTACTTGCTGGTGACCTGGCCGGTCCCGGGCAGCAGGGTCCAGCCGCCATCGTGCGGGTTGGGGTTGTGCAGGTCGCCGGGACGGCCGTTGTTGCCGGCATGCTTGTCCTTGTCGGTGTGGTTTCGCGGCTGAACTCCATGCCCGCGGAATAGCTGTGCTTGATGCCGCCGGTGTGGAAGGTGCCGAACAGGTCGGTCTGGTTGATCAGCGACGTGTTGACCACGTTGCGGGGCCGGAACCCACGCGGTACCAGGCCGTTCTGTTCCTGCTCGGCATTGGCGAACACAGGCCGGCTCATCACGTAGTTCTGCATGCTGCGCCCGCCACGCAAGGTGTTGCGTACGGTCAGCTCAGGCCTGAACTCATGCTCGAGCACCAGGGTCGCGAGGTCGGCGGAGGTCTTGCGAAAATCACGGTCGACCAGCCCGTAGAAGTTGTCGCGGTCGACGTCCACGGGCTTGTTGTGGATCAGCGAGATGGGGTGGCCCTGGTCGGGGATGTCATCGGTCTCGAGGTGGTAGTAGCTGGCGGTGACCCGGGTCGGGCCCTGCAGCCCCCAGGTGATGGTCGGCGCGATGCCCCAGCGCTTGACCTCGACCTCGTCGCGGCCGGGAGTGTCGGCCTCGTGCTTCATGGCGTTCAGGCGAAACGCCAGGTCCTGCTCGGGCAGGTACTGGTTGATGTCCAGGGTGTTGCGCCACAGCTGGTCGGTACCCATGGTCACGCTGCCGGCGATGAAGTCCTCGGCCTTCGCCGCCTTGCTCACCAGGTTGATCGAGCCGCCGGTGGAGCCCCGGCCACTGTAGGCCGAGCCCGGGCCCTTGACGATCTCGACCGACTCGACGTTGAACGCTTCGTGGGACATGCGCCCCAGGTCGCGCAAGCCATCGATCTGGATATCGGTGCTGGCTTCGAAACCACGGATGAAGGGCCGGTCGCCCAGCGGCGTCCCGCCTTCCCCTGCACCCAGGGTGATGCCCGGCGTGGTGCGCAGGACGTCGGCCAGCGAGGTGGCGCCACGCTCCTTGATCAGGGTCTCGTTGATGATGGTGATCGACTTGGGTACTTCCCGAAGCGGGGCGGTGAACTTGGGCGAAGACAGCTCGTCGACCTTGAATGTGTCGGCGTGGTGCGTGCCTTTTACAGCGGTGGCGTCCAGCTCCAGGACGGAGGGTGGCCGGGGTTCGCCAGATTCGGATGCCTGCGCCAGGCTCGGCGCAGAGCACGAGGCCAAGGCCAGGCCGAGCGCGGTGTACAGATGACCGGAGTCATAACGACGTGTTGTTTCAGCATTGTCTGCCATTTGATTGCCATCACCCTTGAAATGATGCGCAATCCTATTTACGACGAATTATTGAAAACAGCACATTTACAAAATTTACGCGAAGTAACACGGTGTTTCAAATATGAAATGATTACTTATTTAGTTACATATATTTACTTACACTTTCTCATTTTAAATAAATACATCTCCTGTAGGAGCGGCTTTAGCCGCGATGCAGGCAAAACGGTGCCTGGCACCCGCTTCGCGGGTGATCGCGGCTAAAGCCGCTCCTACAGAGGTGGTGCCAAAGCAAGGGGTTACTGCTCGGCAACCTGCCCCACTGCCGGCATCTCCCCCGCCAGATGCCCGGCCTGGCAAGGCTGGAACATATCCAGTTGTGCACGGTAGACCGAGGTCTGCACATCCATCAGGCCCAGCACCGAGTGGAACAGGTTGTCATGGGACAACTCCGCCCCCGTGCGTTGCTCCATGCAGGTCAACGACAGCCCACGGCGCGCCGCCAACTGCGGGGACATCCACAGCACCATGGGCACGTGGGTCTGCTCCTTGGGCGCCATGGCATAGGGCAACCCGTGCAGGAACACGCCCTTCTCCCCCAGCGATTCGCCGTGGTCCGACACGTACAGCATCGCGCTGTCGAAACGCGCGGCGTTGCCTTTGAGCAGGTCGATCACCTGCCCCAGCACATGGTCCGAATACAGCACCGAGTTGTCATAGGCGTTGCGGATGGTCTGCTCTTCGCACTGGTCTAGCTGGTTGTCCTTGCACACTGGCGTGAAGCGTTCGAAGGCCGCCGGGTAGCGCTTGTAGTAGGCCGGGCCGTGGCTGCCCTTCATATGCAGCACCACGACCGTGGTGTCGCTGCGCTGATCGAGGTAGCCCTGCAGGCCCGACAGCAGCACTTCGTCGAAGCACTCGCCCTTGCTGCACACTTGGGCGACGTCGGCATGGGACAGGTCCTCGGTCGGCACCCGGTCACAAGCCCCCTTGCAGCCGGAGTTGTTGTCCCGCCACAGCACCGAGACCCCGGCACGTTGCAGCACGTCGAGCAGCCCTTCACGATGATCGGCGTACTGGCTTTTCCATTGCTGGCGGCCCAGGTCCTGGAACATGCAGGGCACTGAAATGGCGGTGGCGGTTCCGCAGGCGCTGACATCACGGAAGCTGAGCACCTGCCGGCGCGCCAGCTCGGGGTTGGTGGCCCGCTCATAGCCATTGAGGGAGAAGTTCATGGCCCTGGCGGTCTCGCCGACCACCAGCACCAGCAGCTTGGGCCGGCCACCCGTGCCGGCCTCGACCCGTAGCTGCGCATCGAGGCCGACCTGCACGAAGGCCTCGGGCTTGTCGAAGGT
Organism: Pseudomonas sp. MWU13-3659; assembly: GCF_023757525.1. Lineage (NCBI taxonomy): Bacteria > Pseudomonadati > Pseudomonadota > Gammaproteobacteria > Pseudomonadales > Pseudomonadaceae > Pseudomonas > Pseudomonas sp. MWU13-3659. The sequence continues at coordinate 388,696 of NZ_JAMSHW010000003.1, forward strand.
GCGCTTGGCATAGCTGTGCACCGCGCCCAGCACGTTCGAGGGCACCAGGATCAGGCGTACTTCCCGGTTGTTGCGCAACAGCGAAGCGTAGGACTGATACTGCGTGGCCACGATCACCCCAACCATGGCCAGCACCAGCGCCAGGCTGCCCAGGCGCCAGGCGGCCTGGCGCCGCCAGCGCGGCCGGGCCAGCGGCAGGCGGCAGACCACCAGCGCGGGCAGCACGCCGGTCAGCAGCAGCCAAAAAAGCAGGCCGGGGCTCAGCAGGTCACGCGCCTCGGCCGGGTCGGTCTGGATGACGTTGGTCAGCATCGAGGCGTCGATGACGATGCCGTAGCGCGAGATGAAGTAGCTCGCGGCGGACGCCACGAGGATCAAGATGACCAGCACGGGGCGCAGCAGCCGCCCCCAACACAGCGCCCAGAGAATGATGAAATGCCAGGCCAGCACAAACAGTGGCAGGCTGATCAGGAACAGCGGATTACCGTTGTCGAAACCGTCGATGGCGCGCCAGACGGTCGACCAGAACACCGAGTTGACGGCAACCGTCATCCATATGGCGACCAATAAAATAACGCCCAGTGGATTGATGCCCTTTTTCAAGCCAACTTCGGCGCGTGCAGCTACAGCGTCCCTGTTCATGAACTTACTGCTCCCCAACTTATTAATGCTTTGGATCTAGTTATGTGATGGAAACTTGCGACTGCGAATCAAGTCATGGCACTTGATGATCAGCACCATGCCCCAAGGAATGATCAGGCCCACGCTGGTCAGCACGAACAGCAGGCTGTTGCGCTCGGCCACCCGGAAAAAGTCCAGCAGTGCGCAGACCATCACCAGCAAAAGCCCCAATGCCGAAACGGCGCCAGGCTTGCCCGGGTGATCGTGGAACAGCGGATGATGCTGGATATAGCCGACCAGCCAGAGAAAGACCCAGCTCATGATCGAGGCCATGAACACCATGAGAAACAGCAAGCGATAAGCAAACATGGTGTCAGGCATGACCCGCGCCTCCGTTCTTTTGAACGCGCATGGCCATCCTTTTAAGGTGTGTCGAATGAAAAACTCGTTAAAAAAACATGCGGAATATATCCGGGCACCCCACAGGGGTTGCCTTTACGCATGTAGAAGTTCGAGTCATTGCCCGAATCGAATGCTTCGGGCAGAGGGTAATCTCGCCTCGCAGGGTGATCTGCAAGTCGAGTGCAACTGAAAACGTGGTGCATGAGCAGGCAATCCTTGTCCACTCCCACAATTGGGAACGCCTAGACTCTAGCAGCCCCTGCGCCGTCCGCTAGCCGCCATTGAAACTTTCACTTGGGCCAACGCAGGCACACCCGCCAACCCACTTGCCGGGTTGCATCGGCAAAGCCCACGACGATCACGCCACCCGTACGCTGGACAATGCCCTGCACGATGGAGAGGCCCAGCCCGGCGCCTTCCTCCTGACGCCCCTGGCCACGATAGAACGGGTCGAACACCCGCTCCCACTCCATCGGGTCGATGCCCGGGCCGTCGTCGCGCACACACAGTTGCACCACTGTTGGGGTCTGTTCCACCTGCACATCAACCTGCCCACCGACCGGTGCATGGCGAATGGCATTTTCGACCAGGTTCCTGATCACGGCGCGAAGCTCGATGTCGCGGATGCTCAAGCGTGCATCCTCCCCTTCGACGCCGATATCGAGTTGCTTGCGCTGGGCCAACGGCATGAGGTCCTCCAGCACCGCGCGGCAGGCTTCATGCAACGACACCGTACCCGAGGGCTGCACCGCCAACTGCGCGCCGGCCAGGGCCAGCAGCTGCTCGACGAGCTTGCGGCTCCTGCCGATCCCACGGCGCAACTGCGCCACTTGCGCCTGAGCAGCTGCGCACGTCACGGCAGCCTCGAGCCCCTCCGCCTGCAGCGACAAGGCCGTCAGCGGGGTGCGCAACTCATGGGCGGCATCGGCGACAAAGCGCTTCTGCCCCTCCAGCGTGCGCGCGACACGCGCCAGCAGCCGGTTGATGGCATGCACGAAGGGGCGGATCTCGCTGGCCAGCGCCTGGTCGTCGATCGGCCGCAGGTCCTGGTCCTCACGGCGGTCGAGCGTCGCCGCCAGCGTCGCGACAGGCCTGAACAATTTACGAATCAGGTCGGCGACCACCAGCAACAGGATCGGAAAGAGGATGGCGAACGGCAGCAACGCACGCCAGGCGCTCTCGCGGGCGTCGCGGTTGCGGCTATCGATCTCCTGGGCCACCACCAGACGCTCGCCGGCAGCGTTGCCGACCACCAGGACGCGAAACGGCTCGCCACCGACCTCGACGGTCGACAAGCCATCGGCGACCGTGGCGAGAATGGGCAGCGGCAGCCGGCTGTCATCGCCATGTGATGCCTGGGCGCCATCGGCCAGGAACTGGATGACGATGCGGGTTTCCTCGTCATCCTCCATCGCCGTCACCGGGTTGCCGGCATAGCGGAAGGTGATGCCTTGCCGAGCGTACAAGGCCGCGACCTGGCGCAGGCTGTTGTCCTGGAACTCCAGCGCCTCATCGTAGGCCGAGACATAGCTGAAGATCCCGGTCAGGGCAGCCACCAGCAGGATCGCCAGCGACAACGCCAGTGACAGGCGCACTTGCAGCGAATACCTCACGCGCCCTTCGAGACCATCCATCCCAACCCCCTGACATTGCGGATCACGTCCTTGCCCAACTTGCGGCGCAGGCCATGGATAAGAAACTCCACGGCGTTGCTCTCGACTTCATTGCCCCAACCGTAGAGCCGGTCTTCGAGCTCGGCACGCGACAGGATCGCGCCAGGGCGTACCAAAAGCGCCTGCAGCAAGGCGAATTCACGGCTGGACAGCTGGACCGCATCCTGGTCCTGCACACGCGCGCATTTCGAGGCCGGATCGAGGGTGACCGTGCCATTGCCCAGTTCGGGGGCCGCACGCCCACCTTTGCGGCGCATCACCGCACGCATCCTGGCAAGCAATTCGGCCATCTCGAAGGGTTTCTGCAGGAAGTCGTCCGCGCCGCCATCAAGCCCATTCAGGCGATCTTCCAGCCCTGGACGAGCGGTGATGATGAGCAGCGGCACCGGGTTGTCCGCGGCGCGCAGGCGTTGCAGCACCTGCAGGCCATCCTGCCCCGGCAGGCCGAGATCGAGCAGGACCTGATCGTAGTGTTGCGTGCGCAGCGCCGCCTCGGCGGCCAGGCCGTCGTCGACCCAGTCGACGGCGTAGCCCGCCGCCTCCAGTGCAGCCTGGAGCGCTTGCGCGATCATGGCGTCGTCCTCGACCAGCAGTACTCGCATGGTGTCTCCCGTCATGCGCATCAATGCCCCACCGTCACCCCGTGCTCCGCGGGCAAGGCCGCTCCCACAGGGACCGCGTCAACTTCAAGCCTTGCGCGCTCCCTGTAGGAGCGGCCTTGTGCCGCGAAAGGGCCGCAAAGCGGCCCCGGCGATCGTTGAGTCAACGCTGAAACCCTTGGGCTGCCACGCAGCCCATTCGCGGCACAAGGCCGCTCCTACAGGGGCACTGCCCTGAGAGGCAACGATAGCCCTCACGACACCGAAGCAACAGCCTCACCCTTGCCGTGGGCCCTGCAGCGCGTCGAAGACCTTGAGCAGGTCGTCCAGCGCCGCCTGGCAATCAGCCTGGCTTGGCTGCCCGGCCCGCAAGGCGTCGAGCGAGTGGTCGATGGCCTTGTCCAGCAGGTGCCAGTCGCTGGCGGCCCGAGGCTTGATGCTCGCTTCGGCGTCGTCCCAGGTTTTCTCCAAGTCCTTGATGCGGGTCTTGGCCCCCGGAAGGTCCTGGGCCCGCACCTTCGCCGCCACGTCCTGGGCGATGGCACGAAAGGCGCCGAGATCACCCAGTTTGCTGGGAGTGTGGATCCCGGCGCTCACCTGCGGCGTATCCTCGGCCTTGGAGCAGCCTTGGGTAAGACCAACCACGCTGGCGAGACAGGCGATCATCAGGGTGGTGAGCAACATGCGATTCGACATCATGGGGTAAACCTCGTTTTCAGGGAGCAAGCCGTCTGGACTGGGCGACACCGAACTGGGCCACGCCAACCAGGAGGAAAATGACGCAGAGGAACATGGCACTGGTCCAGGTGGCCCCCATGCCGAGGCCACCGTAGTCGCGCGACTGGGTGAGCAGGTCGCCTAGCGAGGCACCCAGCGGACGTGTCAGGACGTAGGCGACCCAGAACACCAGCACCGTGTTGCCCCCCAGCCGCCACGCGAGCAGGCAGCCGCCGATCAGCGCGCCGAAGATCAGCGTGCCGAGGCCAAAACCAAGGCCCAGCGCCTCGGTGGCCAGGTCGCCAGCGGCCGTGCCCAGGGCGAAGGTGCACAGTACCGTGGCCCAGTAGAACAGCTCACGCCGCGGGGTGACGATCTGGCGAATGGAGAGGTTGCGCTCCACCGCGTACCAGACCGCGAAGTTGACGATCAGCAGCACGGAGAACACCGCCGTGCTGGTGTAGAGGCTGACATCCAGCACATCGGTGAGGATGTCGGTGATCTGGGTGCCCAGGATGCTCACCAACACCACGCTCAACCAGTAAACCCAGGGCTCGCATTCGCGCTTGCGCAGTTGCATGGCCAGCGCACCGGCCAGCAACAGGGCCATCACCACACTGGTGATGCCCAACCCCCAACCGATGTCGACGGCGAGAAAGTCGGCGAAGGTCTCGCCGACGGTGGTGGACATGATCTTGATGATCCAGAAGGACAGCGTCACTTCCGGAACCTTGTTGAGCCAACCTCTGTGCGCTGCGGTCATTGCCGATACCTCCCAGGGACCTGTCGCGGTTTCTGGGGAGGGAGGCTACCGGGCAAGACTTAGGAGAACCTGAGCGTGGCCGGCCGCCGCTCTAGAAGTTGAAAGTGAGTTGCTTGAGGCTGCGCAGGTCGATGCTGCGCTCGGCAACGAAGGGCAGGATGGCGTCGGCCACCGGCTGCAACTGCCGGGTCAGGTAGTGCTCGTGGTCGATGGGCGCCTGGCGGTTTTCCAGCGGCTCGGGGCCGGCCGTGGTGATGACATAGCTGATCCAGCCGCCACGTTGATACTGCAGCGGGCGCCCGAGGCGGCGGTTGTACTCGTCCGCAAGCCTTGCGGCGCGCACATGGGGCGGCACGTTGCGCTGGTAGTCGGCCAGCGGACGGCGCAGGCGCTTGCGGTAGATCAGCAGTTCGTCCAGCTCGCCGGCCATCGTGCGCTCCACGTAGTCGCGCAGATAGTCACGATACGGCTGCCCGCGGAAGATCCGCCCATAGAGCTCCTGCTGGAACTGGCGGGCCAGGGGCGACCAGTCGGTGCGCACCGACTCCAGCCCCTTGTAGACCATCTCCTCGCTGCCGTCGGCACGGCGCACCAGGCCGGCGTAGCGCTTCTTGCTGCCCTCCTCCGCGCCACGGATGGTCGGCATCAGAAAGCGCCGGTAATGGGTTTCGTACTGCAATTCCAGGGCGCTTTCCAGGCCCATGGTTTCACCCAGGTGCCGGCGCCACCACTGGTTGACCTCGGCCACCAGCTCGCGGCCGATACGGGCTGCCGCGTCTTCGTCGTGGGCGCCCTTGAGCCAGACGAAGGTGGAATCGGTGTCGCCATAGATCACGTCGAATCCGCGCGCCTCGATCAACAGCCGGGTCTGGCGCATGATCTGGTGCCCGCGCATCGTGATCGACGAGGCCAGGCGCGGGTCGAAGAAACGGCAGCCGCTGGAACCAAGCACCCCGTAGAAGGCGTTCATGATGATTTTCAACGCCTGGGACAAGGCCGCATTGCCGTCGCGCTTGGCCGCCTCGCGCCCCTGCCACACGCGCTCGACGATGGCCGGCAGGCAGTGCTGGCGGCGCGAGAAGCGCGCACCACGAAAGCCTTCGACCGAATGCGCGTCGTCCGTTTGACGCAGGCCTTCGACCAGGCCCACCGGGTCGATCAGGAAAGTGCGGATGATCGAGGGATACAGGCTCTTGTAGTCCAGCACCAGCACCGAATCGTACAACCCGGGCCGCGAGTCCATGACGAAACCGCCCGGGCTGGCTTCTCCCTCGCGGCTGCCCAGGTTCGGCGCGACATAGCCCATCCGGTGCATGTGCGGGATGTACAGGTGGCAGAACGCGGCCACCGAGCCGCCGCTGCGGTCCACCGCCAGGCCGGTGACCGACGCCCGTTCGAGGAGGAAGTCGAGCAGCCGGGTGTGGGCGAAGATCCGCGTGACCAGCTCGCAGTCCTTGAGGTTGTAACGGGCCAGGGCCGGCTTGTCCTCAGCGAACATACGGTTGATCTCGTCCATCCGCTGGTACGGCGTGTCGATGGCCTTGCCTTCACCCAACAAGTGCTGGGCAACGCTTTCCAGGCTGAACGACGGGAAGCTCCAGGTCGCCGAACGTAAGGCCTCGATGCCATCGATCAGCAACCGGCCGGGCGCCTCGGCGAAGAAGTGGCTGCGGCTGCCGTGCTCGCGCAGGTGCATTGGCGCGCCATCGCGGCCCAGGCACAACGGCACGTTGAGGCGCTGGGCATGCTCGTGCAGCAGGCGCAGGTCGAACTGCACCAGGTTCCAGCCGATGATCGCGTCCGGGTCATGGCGGGCCAGCCACTGGTTGAGGTTGTCGATCAGCGCGGCACGGTCGGCGCAGTAATGCAGGGCGAAGTCCACCTCGCAGGCCGTGCCGTTGGCCGGGCCGAGCATGTACACGTCGCGCTGGCCGCAACCTTCCAGGGCGATGCTGTACAGCTCGCCGCGCTCGCTGGTTTCGATGTCCAGCGACACCAGGCGCAGGGGTGGGCGGTAGTCCGGATCGTGCTTGAGCTGGGCGTCGTGCAGTACGCCGTGGTCGTCGGGGCGGCCGTCGAAACGCACCGGGGCGGTGATGAAACGCTCCATCAGGTAGCGCTCGGGGGGGCGGATGTCGGCCTCGTAGACTTCTACGCCGGCGCTGCGCAGGCGCTTGTCGAGGGCGATCAGCTGACGGTGCTGCTGGCAGTACAGGCCCAGCACCGGGCGCTGGTCGAAGTCACGCAGTTGCAGGGGCTTGAGCGCGACGCCCTGCTCGCCCGCCAACAACGCCCTGGCGTGCTCGCCGTGCTCGACGGGAATGAACGCCACCGAGGGTTGCGCGGCCAGGCGCAGGCGCCGCGGCCCCTGGTCGGTGGCCAGCCAGTACTCCACGCAAGTGCCTTCGGGCGTGTCATGCCAATGACGGGTTAGGACAAACCCCTGTTGCAGCTGCACCGCATGAACCTCTGGTCGTCGTGCTCGATGGCTGATTCTACCGCCTAACCGCGCCAGACGATGCATTCCTGTAGGCGCCTGGTTCGCCGGCACGGCCGGTGCCATCCACCGCGTCGCCTGGTTCGCCGGCAAGGCCGGCTCCTACAAAGTGTGCCACGACCTCAGGTATCGATCTCAACGACGCCGGACTCCTGTGTAGGAGCCGGCTTGCCGGCGAACACCGGCACGGCCGGTGCCATCCACCGCGTCGCCTGGTTCGCCGGCAAGGCCGGCTCCTACAGGGGGCGCAGGCTATCTTGCGCCAGCAACAAATCCCGATCGCCGCCCGCTGAAGGCCAGCAACCACGCCACTGCAACCAGCACGAGCACCACCGCGCCAAACGACCCAACCCCCGCGCCCGTCAATAACAACCCGCCCACGATCCCGCCCAGGGCAATCGCGCTATTCCACACCGTCACCAACATCGACTGGGCGACATCCCCGCCCTCGCCCGCCGCATCGGCGCAGGCTGTCTGCAGCAAGGTCGGCGCGCCGCCATAGGTCAGCCCCCACAAAGCCACGCTGCCATGCACCAGCCAAGTCGAACCCTGCAGATGCCCAAGCGCCAGGGTCGCCAAGGCGAACCCGCCCAGGCTGAGCAACACCAGCCCACGCAGGCGCCGGTCGACACCCAACCCGACCAGCACGATCCCCGCCAGCGAGGCCAGGCCGAAGGTCATCAGCACCTGGCCCACCTCCCCTGCCAGACCCGCCGCCGCCAGCAACGGCACGATGTAGGTGTACAGAATGTTATGCCCGAGGATCCACGCCAGGATCACCAGCAGCACCCGCGCCACCCCCGGCGTGCGCAGCACCTGCGAGGCCGCCGGGCGTCTACCGGCCACCTGCCCCGGAAAATCCGGCACGGCCCGCAGCACCCAGGCCGCCAGCAGCAACGCGGCCAGGGTCACCACCACGAAGGTGGCACGCCAGCCCAGCCAGGCCCCCAGCCAGGTGGCAATGGGCAGCCCCAGCGACAAGGCGATGGGCTGCCCAAGCATGGCCACCGCCATCGCCTTGCCCTGCTGCGCCGGCGCCACCATGCGCCGCGCATGCCCGGCGATCAAGCCCCAGGCCAGCCCGCCGGCGGCGCCGCTCAGGAAGCGCAGCACCAGTGTCAGGTGATTGTCGCTGGAGAGCGCGGTCAGGCCGTTGAACAGGATGAAACCGCCAATGGCCAGCAACAACGCACGCCGGCGCCACCACCCCTGGGTCAGGGTCACCAGCGGGATGGCGGTGAGCAGCGAGCCGAGCGCGTAGGCAGTGACCCACTGCCCGGCCATGGCCTGACTGATCGCCATGCCATCGGCGATCTGGTCGAGCAGGCCCGCCGGCAACGTTTCACTGAGAATCGCGATGAAGCCGGTCAGGGCCAGGGCCAGCAGGCCGCTCAACGGCAGCCGTGCGGCACTGGCGGCGGGTTCATTGACGCTGGCCGCGGTGGATGTGGAATTCATGGGTGCCTCCTGGGTTCAATCGAGGCAAGCATCTTGCGGTGTTGCGGTATTCCGGAAAAAGACGGGTAGAATTCCGCTCACCCAGGACATCGATGTCCGCAATCGGAGTGCAACATGGACAGCCTCAGCGGCTTCGTGGTCTTCAACCGGGTCGCCGAAACCCGCAGCTTCGTCGCAGCCGGGCAGTCGCTGGGCATCAGCGCCTCGGCGGTAGGCAAGCGTGTGGCGCGCCTGGAAGCCCGGCTGGGGGTGCGCCTGTTCCACCGCAGCACCCGCAGCATCACCCTGACCGCCGAGGGCGCGCTGTTCCTCGAACGCAGCCGGCGCATCCTTGCCGAGATCGAGGCCACCGAACAGGCGCTCTCGCAAGCCAGCGGCACGCCACGCGGGCGGCTGCGGGTCAGCTTGCCGCAGGTGACCGGCCTGGTGATGCCGGCACTGGCCGAGTTCATGGCGCGCTATCCGGATATCGAGCTCGACCTGGACTTCAGCGACCGCATGGTGGACATCGTCGGCGAAGGCTTCGACATTGTGATGCGCGGCGGTCAACCCCTGGATTCGCGCCTGAACGCCAAGTTCCTCGGGCACTTCCAGCATTGCCTGGTGGCCTCGCCGGAGTACCTGCGCGAGCGCGGCACGCCGCAGCATCCGCGTGAGCTTGCCGGGCACAGTTGCCTGCATTACCGCTTCCCCAGCAGCGGCAAGCTGGAAACCTGGCCGCTGCGCCGGGAACACCCCGAGCAGGACTACGACATCCCCATCTCGATGGTCTGCAACCACGTCGAGACACGGATCTGCTTCGCCCTCAACCACCGCGGCATCACCTGCCTGCCGGACTTCAGCGTGCGCAAGGAACTGGCCAGCGGCAACCTGGTGAGTGTGCTCGACAGTTTCATGGAGCGGCGCGGCAGCTTCTACCTGCTGTGGCCGTCCGGCCGGCAGATGCCACCGAAGCTGCGGGTGTTCATCGACTTCATGCTCGAGCGGGTGCTCCCCGCGAGCCAGGTCAGCCGTACAGGTAGTTGATGTCCCGGTGCGGCAACGGCGGTACCTGGCCCAGCAGGAAGTCGCGCAGCTTCTGCATCTGCCGGGCCTTGGGGCTGGATTTGAGCCAGGTCATGTAATAGCCGTCGCCGGTGGCCACCGCGTGCGGGAACGGGGTGATCAGGTTGCCGGCCGCCAGGTCGGCGCTGGCCAGCACCAGGTCGACCACCGAGATGCCCAGGCCCTGCTGAGCCGCCGAAATACCCTGGTCGAGGGTGTCGAACACCTGGCCCTGGTCGATGCTGATATCCAGCGCGTCCATGCGCGCCAGCCAGCGGCGCCAGTCACGCCGGTCTGGTGAAGGGTGCAGGAATTCACAGTGCCTGAGCGCCGTCAGCTCCGGCGCGGGGCTATCCAGGTACGCCGGGTGGCACACCGGAATCAGCCATTCATCGAACAGCTTCAGGTTCTCCACGTCCGCCGGGAAACGCCCGTTGCCCAGCAGGATGGCGCAATCATAGGGCTCGGAGTAGAAGTCCACCGCATCGATATCCATCCATACACTCGACAACTGCACCGAACAGCTGTTGTCGACCTTCTTGAAGCCATCCAGGGCCCGTAGCAACCAGCGCACGGTCAATGTCGACGGTGCCTTCAGGCGCAGGCCGTAGCGGTCCTGGCGCAACAACGCGCAGGCATTCTCGATGATCTTGAAACCGACCTTGAGCTCCTGGGCCAGCAACTGGCCGTGCTCGGTCAGGCGCAGCTTGGGGCCACGCCGCTCGAACAAGTCGCAGCCGAACATGGCTTCAAGGGTCTTGATGTGATGGCTGACCGCGCCCTGGGTGAGCGCCAGTTCCTGTGCTGCACGGGTGAAAGAGCCGTAGCGCGAGGCCACTTCGAAGGCACGCAGGGCGTGCAAGGCTTGAATCCGTTCCGACATCGCCGCCATCCAGAGCATGAGTGAGGCTAATAGTAGGTCATAGTTCCAGGCGTTTTACAACGCAGGATCCATCTCGGAAAATGCCGGTAAATAACAATTATCTATAGCCAAACCGCCTGAATAATACGGAAAAGTTATTTAACGCTGCATTTGGATAGATTTGGGGAAATCATGTTTACGGGTTATGGAAACTGCTACCGCCTGGATGCGCTAGAGCTGGCCGATGAACATGTGCAGAACAGACACCACTGGACGCACAAGACCATAGAACATTTCAAGGAAACCCTCGCCAACCCCGACTTCCCGTGCCTGTTCGGGCGCAAGGCGGTCACCGCGCGCACCTGCCACATCATCTTCGCCCGTGCGCAGCAACTGGCCGACGACATCGCCCGGGGGCTGGCCGACTACGTCCGCACTGTCGAACCGCTGCCGATAAAGCAGCGCATCGGCCATCCGCTGCTGGTGTTCCTCGAGACCGCATCGGACACCACGTTGAGCGACCAGCAGGCCCTGGCCTGGGATGTGCTGCGCCAGGTCCATGCCCGCGACCCGCAGCCCTGGCCTGAAGCCGTCCCCCAGGACCCGCACGACGCGCACTGGTCGTTCTGCTTCGCCGGCATGCCGCTGTTCATCAACATGAGCTTCCCGGGCCATCAACAGATGAAAAGCCGCAACCTGGGCAAGCATATCGCCTTCGTGATCAACGCCCGCGAGAGCTTCGACGAAGTCGCCAGCGCCTCCACCGAAAGCGGCCAGCGCATCCGCGCGCGTATTCGCGACCGGGTCCGTCACTACAACGACGGCGTGATGCCGGAAACCCTCGGCTTCTTCGGCCACGGTGACAACTTCGAATGGAAACAGTACCAACTGCAGGAGCCCGGCTCGCTGAACCCCGCGCGCTGCCCGTTCCATGCACAAGCAACATCTGACTCACTGATCGAGAATTGAACGTGAATACCGCCCTGACCGCCACCTACGCCCTCACCGTCCTGCTGCTGATCGCCACGCCTGGCCCGGTGGTGGCACTGATCGTCAACACCGCCGCCGCCTCCGGCTCGCGCAAGGCCCTGTTCACCGCCGTCGGCACCAACTGGGCGTCGCTGGTGCTGATCGGCGCCGCCGCCTGGATCATCATGACCAGCGCGGCCATCGACAAGGCCTGGCTCAACGGCATGAGCCTGCTGGGTTGCCTGTTCATCGGCTACATCGCCGTGGGCACCCTGCGCGAGGCCCTTCAGGCACCGGTCGAAACCGCCCCCAGCGCGGTGCCGACAGGCCGAGGCGGTCTGGTCCAGGGGTTCATGGTGGGCATCTCCAACCCCAAGGACATCATCTTCTTCATCTCCTTCTTCCCACAGTTCATCCAGATCACCGAATCGTTCGGCAAGAGCATGGTGGTGCTGTCGCTGCTGTGGATCGCCATCGATTTCGCTGTGCTCAGCCTGTACATCTTCGCCATCGGCAAGATCGCCTCGCAGCGCAGCAGCCGGCTGATCAGCCTGGCCTCCGGGGTTGCGCTGCTGCTCATCGCCATCGTCGGCCTGGGCTACAACCTCAGGGAACTGGCAGCCTGAACCCATTGCCCATCAACCCAGGAGCGCCCATGACGATCCTCGACACCTCAGTGGCAGACCCCATGGGCAGCACCCATCCCCTGCAGCATGACTACCAGCGCTTCCTCCAGCTGGGCAGCCGGCGTATTCCGCACACGCTCTACGTGCATGAGCGCGGCTACCGCTCCGGTACCATCAATACCGACGCCCTGGGCATGCGCTACAGCCATTTCGCCGGCAAGCGCTTCTCGGTCGCCGAGCGCGGTGGCCTGGCGCGGGTCAACCTGCTGGTGGGCGGCTCGACCGCGATGGGCATCGGCGCCAGCTCCGACGAACACACGGTGGCCTCGTACCTCTCGCTGCTGACCGGCGAGATCTGGCTCAACCTGGCCGGTTGTGGGCTCAATGCCACCCAGGAACTGCTGATGTTCCTCACCCACCAGCACCGCTTCGGCCAGATTGGCCATGTCGTGGTGTTCAGTGGGCTGAATACGCTGGCCCAGGAAACGCTGGGCGAAATAATGACCAGCACGCAAACCGGGCAACAGGACTTTTTCAACCGCTTCCATGAAGGCGTCCAGCCCGCTGAGGAACCGCGCCGTGACTCCTTGTGGCAACGCCTGGGCCACGCCCTGGCGCCGCGTCGCCCGGGCCCCTGCCCCGCACTGGAGCCGGTGTCCAGCCCGGATAAACGCCTGATCCGCGCCGCCGACAGCATCGGCCGCACACTGCGCCAGTGGGACCGCTTGCTGGCCGACGGCCACACCACCCTGACCTTCATCCTCCAGCCCCTGCTGCCCTGGTGCAGGGAAGCGCTACCGGCCGGCGAGCAGGCCATGCTCGAGCGGCTCGAACAACAGCCGTCCAATTTCGATCGCCTCATTGATGGCGCCTTCGACAGCCAGCTGCACATGGCTTTCTTCCGCCGCATCAAGAGCCAGGCCGACCCCGTCCCCTGCTACGACATGAACAGCATGCTCAGCAGCTCGCCGGTGTTCGCTGAAAGCCTGTTCGCCGACCGCCTGCATTTCAACGACCTGGGCAACAACGCCCTGGCCAAGGTGATCACCGCCAAACTTGGCCTGGCCCAGGAAAAATACGCCCAGCGCAAGGTCATGCCGATCAAGCTCGTCTGATAAGGAATTCCCTGACTATCGTCGAACACACTCGGGTGGATAGAATAGGCCGGTCATCGCTCCTGATCCGCCTGAGGCACCCGCGCACCTGTCATGACCATCGAAGCCGCCCCCAAGCGCCGTAGCGCCCATGCAGCCCTGCTGCCGCTGCTGCTGACCTCCTTCGCTGCGCAGGCACTCGACGTGAGCATCGACCCGCATGCCGACCTGCTCTATCGCCAGGCCCTCCCCTTGCTGGAGCAGGCCGACAACCAGGACGACACGGCCAGCCCCCTGCGTACCAGCGCCGGCGACCCGGAGCTCAGCCGCCAGGGCCAGGCCCTGGCCCGCACCCTGCCCACGGCGGTGGCGTTGCTGAAGAAGTCCGTCGCCCTCGACCACCCGGTGGCCCAGTATCGCCTGGCCCTGTACTACACCACCTATCTACCTGCCGGGCAGATCGCCGATGCCGCCTGCCCGTTGCTCGAAGCCAGCCTCAAGCAGGGCTTCGCGCCACCGGCCCTGGCCATCGCCCGCTGGTGCTCCACCTACAGCGCCAGCCCTGCCTACCGCCAGGCGCTGGAGGCGATCCCCAGCATGGCCACCCTGTACGCCCCGTACTATCCCCAGCCGGCAACGCACCTGGCTTGCAGCCGCAGCCGGCCGCAAGGGCTGGAAATGCAATGGGGGCGCCAGCGTGATTACCAGGCCGAGGTCTACCGCCTGCTCGGCGAGCTGGACCCGCAACATCGCCAGGCGCTGATGCAGAAAGCCGTTGACATCAATGGCTGCGCCGCAGCGCAGCAACGATTGGCCCGCAACCGCTGAACATCTAGTGGGCGCAACTGCCTTGCAGGATTTTCGGGATATACCCCAACCTTGTAGGAGCGGCCTTGTGCCGCGAAAGGGCTGCGTAGCGGCCCCAGGAGTTCAACGTCGAGCAACGATCGTCGGGGCCGCCTTGCGGCCCTTTCGCGGCACAAGGCCGCTCCTACAGGGAACGCGCAAGGCTTGAGGTTACCTACAGAACTGCCACGTTGTGTTCTTGTGCGCAGCAAGATCGTTCAAGCCAGCCCCTCACTGCTCTGGCATGCTGGCCAGCCCTGTCGAACCGTTGCCTTGCCCATGTCCAGCCCGCCCATTGCCCGCCACGCCTTCCTCAAAGGTGCCATCGCCATCTTGCCACTGTCCCTGGCCGTCGCCCCCTGGGGCCTGCTCGCCGGCTCCATGGCCATCGAGGCCAACCTCAGCGCCTGGGAGGGCCAGGGCCTGTCGGCCATCGTCTTCGCCGGTGCCGCGCAACTGGTGGCCATTGGCATGCTCAAGGGCGGCGCCAACCTGTTCTCGATCCTGCTTACCACTCTGCTGCTGACTTCACAGCACCTGCTCTACGGGCTGTCGATGCGCCCGGTGATGTCCGGTTTGCCGACCCGCTGGCGGCTGGGCCTGGGCTTTCTGCTCACCGATGAATTCTTCGCCCTTACCAGCCACCACGACCAGCAGCAGTTCAACCGCTGGTACGCGCTGGGTGTGGGCCTGACATTCTATGTGGCGTGGAACCTGTTCACCCTGGCCGGCATCGTCCTCGGCCAGAACATCCCGCACCTGGACCAACTAGGCCTGGACTTCTCCATCGTCGCCACCTTCGTCGCGCTGATCGCACCGCTGGTACGCAACCTGCCTACCGTGGTGTGCGTGGCGGTGTCGCTGTTCTGCTCGGTGCTGTTCAGCTACTGGCACTGGGAAACCGCCCTGGTGGCCGCCGGCTTGCTGGGCATGGCCGCCGGCTTCGTCTGCCAGAAATTTTCCGGAGGCCGCTCATGATCTGGCTGCTGATCTTCGCCATGGGCGCGGTGGTGTTCCTCAACCGCTACGCCTTCCTCGAACCGCGCCTGCCGTTGCGCCTGAGCTCCAACGCGCGGCAGTTCCTCGGTTTCGCCGTGCCCGGCATGCTCACGGCGATCTGCGGGCCGATCATCTTCCTGCCCGGGCACCAACTCGACCTTAGCCCGTTCAACCCCTACCTGCTCGGCTCACTGGTGGCCATCACCCTGGTGCTGTTGACCCGCAGCGTGTTGCTGAGCATGCTGGCGAGCATGCTGATCTTCTTTCTCCTGCGCAGCTGGCTGGCATGAGCACGCCCCTGCGCGAACAGGCCCACCTGTGGCAGGCGCCCGCCCTCGGCGACGTCGAGATGCTGCACGCCCGCTACATCCAGCAGCGCTTCGCCCCGCACGTGCATGAAGGTTATGTGTTCACGGTAATCGAGTCCGGCGCCCAACGCTTCTGGCACCGGGGCAGCGAGCACCTGGCACCGGTAGGCAGCATGGTGCTGATCAACCCCGACGAGCTGCACACCGGCGCCACCGCCCACGAGGCCGGCTGGCGCTATCGCGGTTTCTATCCCGAGCACGAGCGGGTCACCGGCGTGCTCGACGAGCTGGAGCTGGGCCGCCACGGCCTGCCTCGGTTCAAGGACAGCGTAATCCAGGACCCGGCCCTGGCCGCCGCGTTCAGCCAGTTGCACCAGCTCTCCGAGAGCAACGCAAGCGCCCTGGAGCAACAGACCGCCTGGCGCCACGCCGTGCTCGCCCTGGTGCAGCGCCACGGCCATTGCGCCGAGCCTGCCGCCCCCGGCAACGAACCGCTGGCCGTGGCTCGCGCCCGTGAGCTGTTGGAGAGCCAGCTGGCCGAACCGCCTTCTCTTGAGGCCCTGGCGACGGCGGTGAACCTCTCCCCCTTCCACTTCGCCCGGGTGTTTCGCCAGGCCACTGGCCTGCCGCCCCACGCCTGGCTCAAGCAACGTCGCCTGGCCCGCGCACGGGAGTTCCTGAGGAGTGGCCTGCCGGCGCTGGAAGTCGCCCTGGCCCTGGGCTTTGCCGATCAAAGCCACCTCACCCGCCAGTTCAAGCAAGCTTATGGTGTGACGCCGGGGGCCTACCGGCAGGCCTGCCTGAACCTGGTGTAACCCGCCTGCATGCCAGCACGGCGCTGCTACACTCAAGTGGCTGAATGGAGGATCGCGTCATGTCCGAACGAGAAATCACCACGCTCCTGTCGCTGATGAGCCAGCGCCAGGCCTGCCTGAGCAGCGCCTGCAAGGAGATCGCCGACTGGATCGACCGCCAGGGCGACATACCCGCCGCCGGCAAGATCCGCGCCAGCCTCAAGGCGCTGGAGGCCGACGAAGCCCAGGTGCGCAAGACCCTGACTTCGCTGAATATCGAACGGCCGCTGCCACGTTTCCGTAGCTGAGCGTCAGACCGGGGTTTACGCCCTTCCCTGTAGGAGCGGCTTCAGCCGCGATGCAGGCGACGCGGTGTATGGCACCCGCTTCGCGGGTGATCGCGGCTAAAGCCGCTCCTACAGGGATGGCGCAGTCGATCAGTGGTTCATGTGCATAGGGTCGTGCCCGCCGCTCTCGGCGGTCAGCGCACGCACCGGCGCCTGCACCTGCACGGTTTCCTTCGCGCCCTTGGCATCCTCGATGATCAGGGTCAGCGGCACCTGCTCACCTTCCTTCACCTGCTGGTTCAGGCCCATCAGCATCACGTGCAGACCATTCGGGTCCAGCTTCACCGCCTTGCCGGCCGGCAGCTCGACCGCCTTGACCTCACGCATGCCCATCACATCGCCGTTCATGGTCATCTCGTGCACCTGCACGGTCTTGGCCACGGGCGAAGCTACGCTTACCAGCTTGCTGTCGCTGCTGGCGGTAAGGGTCATGAAGGCACCGGTGGACTGCTGGTGCGGCACGCTGGCGCGCACCCAGGCGTCGCTCACGGTGGTCTGGGCCAGGGCCGGCAGGGCCAGGCTCATCAGGGCCAGGGCGGCCAGGCCGCGCTTGATCGGTTGCATCGACATTCAGCAAATCTCCATCAGGGTGACCAGGTCCTCGGCGCATTCCTTGGCGTTCAGGGAATGGCCCAGGCTCAGGCGCAGGGTGCCACGCGTATCGTAGACGTAGCTGGTGGACGAGTGAGAGATGGTGTAGGTGTCGCCGGCCGGAACCTTTTCGTAGAACACCTTGAATTCCTTGGCCACCTCGGCGATTTCCTCGGGGGTACCGGTCAGGGCGACGATCGACGGGTCGAACGCCTTGACGTAGGCGTCGAGCACTTCAGGGGTGTCGCGCTCTGGGTCCAGGGTGATCAACACCGGCTGGAACAGGTCACGGTCGCGGCCCTTGAGTATCTTGCGGATCTGCGCCACACGCGCCAGCGCGGTCGGGCAGACTGCCGGGCACTGGGTGAAACCGAAGAAGATCATCGGCATCGAGCCGTAGAAGCTCGACAGGGTGCGCTCGTTGCCTTGAGTATCCTTGAGCTTGAACTTGCGCCCGAGGATTTCGTTGCTCATGTTCTTGCCGTACTTGAAGTCCAGGCCGCGTGCCGGGCTGCAGCCCGCCAGCAAACCAAGCCCCAGTACGCCCATCCCGGCGACTACCGCGCGCCGGGTCAACAGATCAGTCATGGAACCATCCTTTACAGGGAAGGTGCCGGCCCTTGGGGCGGGCCGAGCGAAAACCGGCGCATTCTGGCATGACACCCCCCGAGCATCTACCCGACCTGGGGAGGATCTGGCTGCAGCCCTTTGAATCCGGGGCGCGACCGGTTGTCGCAGGGGTTGAATCCGTAACAGTTTGTTGCTAGGGATCAATGAAAATCGCCGGCAAGCCGGCTCCTACAGGTACAGCGCAGTCCACTGTAGGAGCCGGCTTTGCCGGCGAAGAGGCCAGTGCCAACACCCACATCAGTAGTAGGCGTTTTCCTTGTTGGTGTGGTCAGTCACGTCACGCACGCCCTTGAGCTCCGGAATACGCTCGAGCAGGGTGCGCTCGATGCCTTCCTTCAGCGTCACGTCAGCCTGGCCGCAGCCCTGGCAACCGCCACCGAACTGCAGCACGGCGATGCCGTCGTCGACCACGTCCACCAGGCTCACGGCGCCGCCGTGGCTGGCCAGGCCTGGGTTGATCTCGGTCTGCAGGTAATAATTGATTCGCTCGTTGATCGGGCTGTCTTCGTTGACCATCGGCACCTTGGCGTTGGGGGCCTTGATGGTCAGCTGGCCGCCCATGCGGTCGGTGGCGTAATCGACCAGCGCGTCTTCGAGAAACGGCACGCTGACGGCGTCGAGATACGCGGTGAAGCTCTTCAGGCCCACCGGCTCGTCGTCGGGCTTCTCTTCGCCAGGCTTGCAGTAGGCGATGCAGGTCTCGGCGTACTGGGTGCCCGGCTGGGTGATGAAAATGCGGATGCCGATGCCAGGCGTGTTCTGCTTGGAGAGCAGATCGGCCAGGTAATCATGGGCGGCGTCGGTAATGGTTATAGCGCTCATGGAAGTTCCTCACAGACTTGCCGGCAGTGTACGCCAACCCGGCCTTCGAACAAAGTCCTAGCATTTGACTCGGGATAGCGCCAAGGCCGGTTCCCGCGCAGGCTCGGCGGCGATCCAGCCTTGCAGCCGCGTATACAGGCCACGTTCCAGCCATTGATAGCTGAGCCACGACATTAGTCCGATTGACGGCACGCAAAGGGCGAACACCAGGTAGGGGTTCAGTTGCAGCCGCTGGCTGGCGAACAGGCCGCCGTACAGCACCAGCACATGGATCAGGTACACCGAGTAGGAGCAGTCGCCCAGCGCCTTGAGCACTCGATTACCCTTGAAAAACGGCTCCAGGGCAATGAATGCCAGCACCACCAGCGCGCTGGGCAGGCCCCAGTGCAACAGCCGTTGGGAAGCGTCCAGGTGGTACAGGGCGAAAGCGGCGACGGCCAGCAGCCCCAACGGCAGCCACAGACCCTCGCGGATCAACCCTCGGCGATACAGCACGCCCAGGCCGATGCCCAGCAGGAATTCGTAGACGATGTCGTTGTTGTAGAAGCGGCTGAGCACACCCAACCGGCCCAGCACCTCACTGACCAGCAGCAACGCCGCCGTCACCAGCAACAGGTGATGGCGCTGGCGCACCAGGAAGGCCAGGCCGAACAACAGGTAGAAGAACATCTCGAAATTCAGCGTCCAGCCCACGTTGAGGGTCGGGTACAGGCCGTAGCCGCCGGGGTTTTCCGCCGGGATGAACAGCAGTGACAACAGCAGGTGCTGCCAGGCGAACACCTGGTGCGGCATCCAGCGGCTGGCGACCAGCATCAGCGCCGCCATCAGCAGGGTGTAGAACCAGTAGGCCGGGACGATGCGCAAGGCGCGGTTGAGCAGGAACTGCCTGGGAGCGATGTCCTTGTCGCGGGTCGAGAGGTAGATCACCAGGCCACTGATGACGAAGAAGATGTCCACCCCGACCGCCCCGCGGTCGCTGAGCAGTTGGCCGAGGGGGCCGGTGGCGTGGAAGTCGAAGAAGATCTGCATGAAGTGGTGGCAGACCACCAGCCAGGCGGCGAATGCCCGGAGTGCCTGAAGCGAATACAGCATGAAGTACCCTGCGATTGCCGGTGAGTTCGGGCCTTGCGTCGCGATCGTTCGCCGGCAAGCCGGCTCCTACGTGGGTTGTAGGAGCCGGCTTGCCGGCGAACGGGCTGCACAACACCCACCTGACCCTCCGACCGCAGGAGGCCGGGAAAGGTCAGGCCACCCGATCAGAGGTTCTCGTAGCGGTTCATGTCCAGCACCCCCGCCTCCACCGGATCGGTCTCCTGGATATAGCGGTTCAGGTCATGGAAGTAACGCCAGAACTCCGGGTGGCTGCGGCGCACGCCCCAGCGCATGACGATGCGCTCGAACTTCGCCGTGTCGTCGCGGGCCGCTTCCAGGTCCTCGACGAACTCCGGCACATCCTTGGCCGGCACGTTGAAGATGAAGTTCGGGTAGCTGCTGAGCACCCCCGGCACCAGGGTCAGGGTGTCCAGCCCCGGCTGGTAGCGGTACGCCTCGCCCAGCAGGAACGCCACGTTGCTGTGGGCGCGGTTGCGCAGCAGGCTGTAGACCTGGCGCTGGCCGCCCTGCCCTTCGATGCGCAGCATCGTTGCCTCGGGCAACTGGTCGATCACCTTCAACCCCGCCGCCGGGCGTGACACCAGGCGGCTGAGCGACTGCTCGACATCGCGGAACGCCTCGCTCATCTGCGGCCGCGAGCAGAACGCGCCCTGGCAGCGGTTGATCGGATCCGGCGCGGCGTTCAGGCTGCCCGAGCGCTGCAACAGCTTCAAGCCGAAGTCACGCTTGGGATCGTGCTTGTCCAGTTTCAGCGCGCTCGCGGTGCTGCTGTCGATGTCCTCGTAGTCCATCCACATCTTCACCTTGCCGCTGTTCTGGTACCAGTCGCCCAGGATTTCGCTGCGTTTGCTGGCCGGCATCAGGCGCAGGAAGTTGATCTCGGCGCCGTTGCGGATCAGGTCGAAGTACAGGCGCGTCTGCAACTGGTGCGAGACGTTGCCGAACACGTCGAAGTTCACCGCCAGTTGGTAGTAGGTGCGCTCGAACAGCGGGTAGTCGAACAGCCACATCGTCTGCGGCACGTCGCCGATCAGGCCCTTGGTTACCGAGGCGCTGTCGAAGTGGCGGAAGATGCTGAGCAGCGCGTTGTCGTTGCCCGCCCACAGCGTCGACCAGCTCGGTGCCGGCTGCTCGGCATAGGCTTCGCGGCGCAGTGCCTCGTATTCGTTGCGCTTGTCGCGGTAGGCATGCCACAGGCCCAGCACGCTGCCGACGTCGTCGATCTGGCCGGGCATGGCCAGCAGCGGCGTGGCCTCGCCCCGGTACTGGGCGTCGGTGATGTAGAGGTCGTGGGCCGGTTCCTGGAACAGCGCCCAGAAATTGTCGCGGATCACGTCGGTGGCGATCTGCCCGCGGCACACCGGGCCACGGATGAAGGTACGGACGAAGTACTCGGCGTTGTCCAGCATGAACTGGTAGCGGGCCACCGCCGGGATCGCCTCGAAGGTCTCGAACGGGTTGGCGCGGTGGCGCGGGCCGTAGCCGGGCAAGGCATTGGCATGCCAGTCGCCGCTGTAGAACAGCTGCTTGACCCGCTTGAGCTTCTGCGGGCCCATCGGGTAGGTGATATGGGTCTTGTGGACGATCACCCCCTGCACCGGAACCAGGCGGTAATAGAAGTCGGTGCCCGGCGGATCGTTGGGGCGGCGGGTGGCGATCAGGTCGACCGGCCGGCCGCTCGGAGTGCGCGAACGCACCCACTGGAAGAAGTGGCCCTGCTCACCGCCGACGAAGTAAATGTGGGCCAGGAACAAGTGCTCGTACAGCCATCGGGCGACCAGCGCCTCGGTGGAGCCCGGGCGGTTGAGCAGCTCTTCCCACTCGAAGATCTGCCGCGCTTCCGCCGCGTTGGGCACGAACTGGGTCTTCTCCACCGGCGCGCCGGCCGCCAGCCAGCGCTGCAGCGTCTGGTACTCCTGGTCGGTCAGGCCGGTGACCGCCAGCGGCATGCCCTCCTTCGGGTGGGCGCCGGCATAGGCGTCGAACTCGTGGGGCATGGGGCACATGTTGGTGCGGTTGAGCCCCAGCACGATCTCGTCCGGCAGCTTGGCGTTGGGCGTGAGCGGCGTCTTGTGGCCGAGCTCGAGCATGCGCGCCATCAGCGCGGCCTGGCTGCCCTGCTTGTCCAGCACCGAATAGAACCCGGCCTTGCGCCAGCCGGCCTCGTCGCGGGCGTCGTAGAACAGCCGCGTGGTGGGCACCGCCTGGCTGCGCTCGCCCTGGTACACCGGCACCTTCGAGGCACCGCGCTCGGCGCCCTCGGCGCTGCCCAGGTTGAGCTGGCAGGCGGCGTCGTTGCAGGCGTGGCAGGCCACGCACTTCTCGGTGAAGATCGGTTGGATGTCCCGGGTGTATGAAATCGCCGGGCTCGATTGGGGGGCCTGCGCGAACGTCGCGCCACTGATCAGCAGGGCGAAGACGCTGGCAAGTATGCGAAGCAACATGTGCCGAAAGTCCTGGTTTCTGAAAGCCATCACGATATGCCTGACCGGGTCCTGGGTGCTGGGGCATGCGCCAACATGAAGGAAATTCATGCAAAACGGCGGCACGCCTAAAATCCGTGCAGCTTTGTTATTATTCGGCACCTTCTGATATTCGCCCGACCAGGTAGTTCCTATGTCCGACCGCAGCGCTCGTTTACAAGCACTCCAGCACGCACTCAAAGAGCGCATCCTGATCCTCGACGGCGGCATGGGTACTATGATCCAGAGTTACCGCCTCGAGGAACACGACTATCGTGGCACGCGCTTCGCCGATTGGCCAAGCGACGTGAAGGGCAACAACGATTTGTTGCTGCTCACCCGCCCCGATGTGATCGCCGCGATCGAGAAAGCCTACCTGGACGCCGGCGCGGACATTCTCGAAACCAACACCTTCAACGCCACGCAGATTTCGCAAGCCGACTACGGCATGGAAGCGCTGGTGTACGAGCTCAACGTCGAAGGCGCGCGCGTCGCCCGCCAGGTGGCGGACGCCAAGACCCTGGAAACCCCGGACAAGCCGCGCTTCGTCGCCGGCGTGCTCGGCCCGACCAGCCGCACCTGCTCGATTTCCCCCGACGTCAACGACCCCGGCTACCGCAACGTCACCTTCGACGAGCTGGTGAGCAACTACATCGAGGCCACCCGCGGCCTGATCGAAGGCGGCGCCGACCTGCTGCTGATCGAGACCATCTTCGACACCTTGAACGCCAAGGCGGCGATCTTCGCCGTGCAGCAGGTGTTCGAGGAAGACCACGTCGAACTGCCGATCATGATCTCCGGCACCATCACCGACGCCTCCGGCCGCACCCTGTCCGGCCAGACCACCGAAGCGTTCTGGAACTCGGTGCGCCACGCCAAGCCGATCTCCATCGGCCTGAACTGCGCCCTCGGTGCCAAAGACCTGCGCCCGTACCTGGAAGAGCTGTCCGGCAAGGCCGACACCTTCGTTTCCGCGCACCCCAACGCCGGCCTGCCCAACGCCTTCGGTGAATATGACGAAACACCGGCGGAAATGGCCGCGGTGGTCGAGGAGTTCGCCGCCAGCGGCTTCCTCAACATCATCGGCGGCTGCTGCGGCACCACCCCGCCGCACATCCAGGCCATCGCCGAGGTCGTGGCCAAGCACAAGCCACGGGCCATCCCGGACATCCCCAAGGCCTGCCGCCTGTCGGGCCTGGAGCCGTTCACCATCGACCGCCAGTCGTTGTTCGTCAACGTCGGCGAGCGCACCAACATCACCGGCTCCGCCAAGTTCGCCCGGCTGATCCGCGAAGAGAACTACACCGAAGCCCTGGAAGTCGCCCTGCAGCAGGTCGAGGCCGGCGCCCAGGTGATCGACATCAACATGGACGAAGGGATGCTCGACTCCCAGGCCGCCATGGTCCGCTTCCTCAACCTGATCGCCGGCGAGCCGGACATCTCGCGGGTGCCGATCATGATCGACTCCTCCAAGTGGGAGGTGATCGAGGCGGGCCTGAAGTGCATCCAGGGCAAGGGCATCGTCAACTCCATCTCGATGAAGGAAGGCGTCGAGCAGTTCAAGCACCACGCCCGCCTGTGCAAGCGCTATGGCGCCGCCGTGGTGGTGATGGCCTTCGACGAGGTCGGCCAGGCCGACACCGCCGCGCGCAAGAAAGAAATCTGCCAGCGCAGCTACGACATCCTGGTCAACGAAGTGGGCTTCCCGCCGGAAGACATCATCTTCGACCCGAACATCTTCGCCGTGGCCACCGGCATCGAAGAGCACAACAACTACGCCGTCGACTTCATCGAAGCCTGCGCCTACATCCGCGACCACCTGCCCTATGCCCTGAGCTCGGGCGGCGTCTCCAACGTGTCGTTCTCGTTCCGTGGCAACAACCCGGTGCGCGAGGCGATCCACTCGGTGTTCCTCTACCACGCCATCCAGAACGGCCTGACCATGGGCATCGTCAACGCCGGCCAGCTGGAGATCTACGACGAGATCCCCGCCGCCCTGCGCGAGAAGGTCGAGGACGTGGTGCTCAACCGCACCCCGCACGGCACCGACGCCCTGCTGGCGATTGCCGATGACTACAAGGGCGGCGGCGCCACCAAGGAAGTCGAGAACGAAGAGTGGCGCTCGCTGCCGGTGGCCAAGCGCCTCGAGCACGCGCTGGTCAAGGGCATCACCGCCTACATCGTCGAGGACACCGAAGAGTGCCGCCAGCAGTCGGCGCGCCCGATCGAGGTCATCGAAGGCCCGCTGATGAGCGGCATGAACGTGGTCGGCGACCTGTTCGGCGCCGGCAAGATGTTCCTGCCGCAGGTGGTCAAGTCGGCCCGGGTAATGAAGCAGGCGGTGGCCCACTTGATCCCGTTCATCGAGGAAGAGAAAGGCGACAAGCCCGAGGCCAAGGGCAAGATCCTCATGGCCACGGTCAAGGGCGACGTGCACGACATCGGCAAGAACATCGTCGGCGTGGTGCTCGGTTGCAACGGCTACGACATCGTCGACATGGGCGTGATGGTGCCGGCCGAGAAGATTCTGCAGACCGCCCGTGAGCAGAAGTGCGACATCATCGGCCTGTCCGGCCTGATCACCCCCTCGCTGGACGAGATGGTCCATGTCGCCCGCGAGATGCAGCGCCAGGACTTCCACCTGCCGCTGATGATCGGTGGTGCAACGACGTCCAAAGCCCACACCGCCGTGAAGATCGAGCCCAAGTACTCGAACGACGCCGTGGTCTACGTCACCGACGCCTCCCGCGCGGTGGGCGTGGCCACGCAGTTGCTGTCGAAGGAACTCAAAGCCGGCTTCGTCGCCAAGACCCGCGAAGAGTACGTGGAAGTGCGCGAGCGCACCGCCAACCGCAGCGCCCGCACCGAGCGCCTGAGCTACGCCCAGGCCATTGCCGCCAAGCCGCAGTACGACTGGGCCAACTACCAGGCCGCAACCCCTTCCTTCACCGGCGTCAAGGTGCTGGAGAATATCGACCTGCGCACACTGGCCGAGTACATCGACTGGACCCCGTTCTTCATCTCCTGGGACCTGGCCGGCAAGTTCCCGCGCATCCTCACCGACGAAGTGGTCGGCGAGGCCGCCACGGCGCTGTACAAGGACGCCCGCGAGATGCTCGACAAGCTGATCGACGAGCAACTGATCAGCGCCCGCGCGGTGTTCGGCTTCTGGCCGGCCAACCAGGTCGCCCATGACGACATCGAAGTCTATGGCGACAACGGCCAGACGCTGGCCACCCTGCACCACCTGCGCCAGCAGACCATCAAGCCCGACGGCAAGCCCAACTGGTCGCTGGCCGACTTCGTCGCGCCGAAGGACAGCGGCGTGACCGACTACGTCGGCGGCTTCATCACCACCGCCGGCATTGGCGCCGAGGACGTGGCCAAGGCCTACCAGGACAAGGGCGACGACTACAGCTCGATCATGGTCAAGGCCCTGGCCGACCGCCTGGCCGAGGCCTGCGCCGAGTGGCTGCACGAGCAGGTGCGCAAGGAGCATTGGGGTTATGCCAAGGACGAGCACCTGGACAACGAGGCGTTGATCAAGGAGCAGTACAGCGGCATTCGCCCGGCCCCGGGCTACCCGGCCTGCCCCGACCACACCGAAAAGGAAACCCTGTTCCGCCTGCTCGATGGCACGGCCATCGGCGAGACCGGCCCGAGTGGCGTGTTCCTCACCGAGCACTTCGCCATGTTCCCGGCGGCGGCGGTCAGCGGCTGGTACTTCGCCCACCCGCAGGCGCAGTACTTCGCCGTGGGCAAGGTGGACAAGGACCAGGTCGAGCGCTACAGCGTGCGCAAGGGGCAGGATGTGAGCGTGAGCGAGCGCTGGCTGGCACCGAACCTCGGTTACGAGGGCTGACAGGATCTGTTCTGTAGGAGCGGCTTCAGCCGCGATTGCCGGCACCGCCGTGCATGGCACCCGCTTCGCGGGTGTTCGCGGCTGAAGCCGCTCCTACAGAGGCCGCACAAGCCACACCACGCCCCGGCAGGCGCCGGCTTGCCGGCGAACACTGAGCTCCTCGCGGACGCATTCTGTAGGAGCGGCTTTAGCCGCGATTGCTGGCACCGCGGTGCTTGGCACCCGCTTCGCGGGTGTTCGCGGCTGAAGCCGCTCCTACAGAGGCCATACAAGCCACACCACGCCCCCGGCCGGCGAACACCGGCAAAGCCGGTGCCATCCCCCGTACCGCCCATCTCGCGTGCAAGCCAACCCAAAGCACAAATCCCACAGCCCCGCACCTGGCATTTCTACCAGTAGCCGCCACCCCAAAGCCGCGCTAAAGAGGATCATCCCTCCTCCCACGGCAGCCCCAGCATGCAATCCCGGCTCTACATCGCCTTCCACCTGCGCTGGATCATCAGCTACTTCCTCGAGCAGAGCCTGCACCAGATCCGCCCGGACATCTCCCTGGGCGAACTGGGCGCCGACAGTTTCGACATGTTCGAGCTGCAAGCGCTGATCGAAGAAACCTTCGGCATCCTGATCCACCAGCCACTGCGCACCTACCTCACCTTCGCCGAGCTGGTCGACCTGGTCTTCCGGGCCATGCCCACGCCAGAACATTCGCCCGGCCCACCCCTCACCTGACATTTCTGCCAGTAGCACCGCCACCGACCTGCTCCGACCATGGGCACACCCGGCAACCGCGAAAGGCACGCCGATGACAGACCTCGAAACCCTGGCCCAATACCAGCAGCACATCCTCCACGCACTGCAGAACGCCGGCATCGGCGAGCCTTCGCTGAGCGCGCAGCTCAAGCACCTGGATGCCCGGAAAGTCCACGCCGCCATCGCCACGCTGGCCCCCGCGTTCAGCTTCGACCACGACCAGGGCGGCGACAACGTCTACGCCCTGGCCCGCCAGCTGTGGGAGCACGCGCGGGCAAAGCACCGCTGAACCCGCGCGCCTACCTGGTAATTCTGCCAGGTGTGCGTTTCGCGTTTCGGGCGTAGCGTCAAGCCACCCTCCCTGCGCTCTGGTGCGCCAGCACGCACCCCAGCAGGCCGGCACTCACCCTCGTTGCCAAAGGCCCCTTGCCATGAACGACCTTGTCACCCGGAACGACAACACCAACCCAGCCAACCGCCCGGACGCGGCCACCTACATGAGCCTGTTCGAGGACGACCAGACTCGCTGCGCCCCTGGCGCACTGATGGCCAACAACGGCCGGCTGGCCTACCTGGTGCATCTCAAGAAAATGATCCTGGGCTTCGAAAAGCGGGCCGATACCGGCGCGCCAATCACGCTGCAGCAGCGACGCCCCGACCTGCTGGCCCTGAGCCTGGATGAAAAGAACACGCGCAAGGTCCTGCCCAAGATCCGCATGGTCCTGGACGTGCTGGAAAGCCGCGCCATGCAAGCGCTGCCCGAGCAGCAGAGCCTGCAACAAGCCGTCGCCAACGGCCTGTACCAGGCCAACGTACCCTTCCATCACGCCTGGGAGTCGATCAAGGCCACCCTGGCTAACAAGCAGCTGCACCTGTGGGACGTGTTGCGCAGTACCCATGCCAGCTACCCTGCCTTCGCCTTCGACAACCTCCCCCTCGCCGACCAGCGCGCGGCGACTGTGCTGAGCAGCGGCTTCTCGCCAGAACTGCAGTCGCAGTTGCTGGCTCCCCCTCTGCCACCCACGCCCCTCATGCCGGACCTTGCATCTTTGTCAGTGGCTCACCTGATCGAGGAGAACCGACTTCGGGAGGACGAACTCGAGGAGCATCTACACCGGGTGTCCGAACCTGAGGAACGCCTTCATCTGGAGGCGGAACTCGAGAAGTGCCGACTCCGGGAGGCGGAACTCGAGGACTACCGACAGCAGGAAGCTCAACTTGAGGGGTACCAACGCCAGGAGACCGAATTCTATAAGCGCCATTTCCGTATCAGCGACAGCAATCCTCTGGGCAGGCTCAACACCACGCAAAAACTGACCAAGGCCCTGGGGCTGAGCCGCCGCGAACTGCGCAGGCTGCTGGCCGTCAACGCCATCGGCGAGGGCAACACCTCGGTGACACGCAGTGTCCTTGCCTCCGTCGGCAAGGTCGCCGCACCCTCAAGCCAGGTGTTTGGCGCAGCGTTCATCAACAATACGGCCGCGCCGCTGTACCTCACCGAGCGGGCTAGAGACACTCAGGCTGCGCCACCAGAAGCTACGCCCGCACCAGCGGCTGCACAGGGTTCAGCACCGGTCTCGGCCCAGGATGCTCCTTCAGAATCCACTCCGGGCACAACCGAAGAAGTAACCCAGGTGACCACGCAGGTCACCCCGCCAGCACCGGTGCAGCCAGCCGTCAAGGCCTCCGCCAGCAAACCCGCGAAAAAGACGGTGGCGATCATCGGGCTGACCAGCGCCCACCTCGATCGCTTGCAACGCATCCTGCGCATTCAGCGTGCCCTGGACCTGACGGCCACCGAAACCGACACCCTGGTCATGGCCGCGTTGCGCGCCGAAGGCCAGACCGGCGACTACCACCTGACCGGCACTACCCTGCGCGCACTGGGCATGTTCAGCCACCTGCGGCAGAAGTACAGCGTCACACCCTGGCAGTACGCCGCCTTTCTGGATGTGATCTCGCCTTACGCCACGGGTCAGCAGGTGTCGTTCTACGACAAGCTGTTCGCCCCCACGCACACCGATGAAGGCGCCCCCGCGGAACGCTTGCTGACACTGGACGACAGCCCTTTCGACCTCAACGCCTCGCAAGGCGACGATGCATTGACCGTCGATCAGCTCGCCCTGGGCATGAAGGTGAACCGCGAAGTCCTGGTCATCATGCTCGGCTGGGTCTGCCAAGCCCAGGGGCTGCAAAAGCCGACGCGTTCGCTGGCGGTGGTCTCGGCCTGCTACCGGATGGTCACCCTGTTGCGCCTGCTCGGCGGCTCGGTCGCAGAAGGCTTGATGATGCTGGGACTGCTCATGCAGGAACAGCCCGCATACCTTGACCAGTTGGCAGGCGTACCGACCCTGAGCAGCGCACTGGACACCCCTGACATCATCGACGTGATCGCGGGGCTGATCAACGCCCTGGAATGGCAGCAGCATCAGAAGTTGGACACCCTGCAGGTGTTCGCACTGCTGCATCGCGAGCAAGCGAAGTTTCAGAAAAACTGGGCATGTGCCTTCGAGGCGGACACGTTCAAGCCCAACCCTCAGTTGAGCCCTGAGCCGGAGAAGCAGGACGACGATACCCAGCCGGAAGGTGGAACCCACCCCGAGGTCATCGAAGCGGTACCTCTTTCCACCGTAGCAACCGTCCCCCAAACAGCCCACGATGCCAAACAGCCGCCGCGCCTCAAGACCGATGAGGAAAGGGAAGCGGCCTGCTACGCCGCGCTGAGCCAGCCGCTGACAAAAGCGCTGGACCTTGAAACCAATACCTTGGTGAAACCCCTGCTGATGTGGGCGGGCGTTGACCCTCAGGCACTCTATCAGCGGATGCTGGACATCCAACAGCAACTCCTCACGAACGCACCGCTGGCCAGCCTGTTCCTGCCCAGCGACCTCGGCACCTGGTCAAGGTTGCAGCGCTACAGCGCCCTTATCAAGCTGCTCAAGCTCAGCGCCACCGCAGTCAAGCATTTCGCCTGCCACCCTGCATGGTTCGACCTGGACTTGTCGCACTGCGAGACATCCTATGACTATGCCTTCTTTGGTGGATTCATTGCGCAAGACACGCAGGTTCTCCATTTCACCACCCTCTACCAGCTAGATCGCTACAACGCACTGCTCGCCAGGCTGGCCGAGGGCAAGCACGAAGACGATGTGCTGGAGTACTTCAAGCAGGCCAATGGTGAAAACGCTACTGCGGGTACGGGCGATCCATGGCTCGCCCTGGAGGATCTGCTAGGGTTGCCCCGCACCAGGCTCTCGGCCCTGAACATCACCACGCCCCCCAGGACACTGCGCGATCTCGACCGGCTGCTGCGCCTGCTGGCGCTGGCGGACAAGCACCGCCTGTCGCTGGCTACCCTGCTTGAACTGGGCAAGCTCCCCCAGGCCCAGGACTACGCCGCCTTCGAGCAAACCGCCATCGCCCTGCGCCGCGGCTGCTCGGCCAAGCAGCGCAAAGCGCTGGACGCCCAACTGAGCGTGGCCTGGCGCGACGCGTTGATGCAATGGATGATCATGCACTGGGTACCCGGCAGTACCGCGCCCAACTGGATCAACAGCCCGCAGACCCTGGCCGACTACCTGCTGATCGACCTGCAGGTTTCCCACGAACCGCTCACCACCCGCACGCTGTCGGCCACCGCCAGCCTGCAGCGCTACCTGCACCAGATCCATTCGCACCTGGAAAACGGCTACCGCGACGTCATGATCACTGAGCAGGAGCGTGATGAATGGGAGACCTTCTCCAGCAGCTACGAGCGCTGGGAGCTGCGCAAGAGCGCGCACAACGAGCCGCAAAACTACATCGACCCCACCCGGCGCACGCGCAAGACCAACGCGTTCAAGGACCTGGAGAGCCTGCTGGCCCAGGGCAAGTGCACGCCCCAAGACGTGCAAACTGCCTTGGAAAGCTACCTGAGCACCTTCGAGACACTCAGCAACATCCAGCCGATATCGGTGTATGCCGATGGCACCTCGCCGATGACCGACACCTATCACTTCATTGGCAAGACCAATGTCGAGCCGGTGGAGTACTACTGGCGCACGCTGAACATGAAACTGCGTAACCAGGATGGCGCGCCGAGCATGTTGGCCTGGGGGGAGTGGGAGAAAATCACGCTGGGCATTACCGGAAAGTTGGCAGTCACGCCGCTGCCCAAGGAAGCCCCCCTGCTGTACGTCAAAGGCAAGGAAGCAGAAGAAGAGGAGAAGACCAGGGAAGAAGCGGCCAAAAAAGCCAAGAAGCACGAAGACGAACGCCTGGCTGAAGACTTGCGTACGCATATCGAGTTGATCCGCCCGGTGATCATCGCCGGCCGTCGTTATGCGGTCTGGGCAGAATGGGGAGCGAACTCAATCCCCATCGGCCCCGACAACAAGGCAAGCGACTATTACCCGCTGCGGGTGTGCTTTGCCTTCCAGCAGACCGACGGCGTATGGAGCCCACCCAATGAGCTGCTGCTACTGGACGGCCATGGCCCCGATGGCAAGTTCGATCCAAGCGTAGTACCGAGTGTGGAAGTCCTGAACTTGAAGACCAAAGAAAAGAGTGTTCG
Source organism: Pseudomonas sp. MWU13-3659 (assembly GCF_023757525.1). NCBI lineage: Bacteria > Pseudomonadati > Pseudomonadota > Gammaproteobacteria > Pseudomonadales > Pseudomonadaceae > Pseudomonas > Pseudomonas sp. MWU13-3659. The sequence continues at coordinate 420,097 of NZ_JAMSHW010000003.1, forward strand.
GACGACTCCGATCAACGGGACTGCACCCGGCAACGTGTTCTTGAAAACCAAGGACTTTCAGCCGGGACTGATGGCGATGGTAAATCAGATGGGGGGGCGTGAACATGACCCCTGGTTCATGGTGATGCTGTATGACACACAGAGAGCTGAATACCACGCACCAAACCAGGACTACTTCCTTGTGGCCAAAGACCTGCTTTTGCTCGAGTCAAAAATGCTTGATCAGGTGCATACAGGCTACCGACCCATTGAAAAGAAAATGGTATCCAACTGGTTAAAATTCTTTCATGACCCTCGGACTGTACAGCACCCCTATGTGGGCGCCAGCATTAACCTTACTGAAGAACCCGATGAAAATACATTACCCAGCAATGAAGACATAGACCCCAAATACTCAGTAACAAAGAGTGGAAAAGTTACACTCAACAAACCTACCCAGCTAGACAACGGAGCCATAACACTAACCTACACACTCGACGGCAACTGGAAGACCCGAAGAAACTATCAGTCCTTTGAACCGCTTAGCATTTCACACACAGACTTGGGCGAAGTAGGAACAGTAAAAGCCACGCTAATAGAGTCCTTTGGCTCCACCGCGAAACCTGAAGATATAACCAAAGCAATCAACTCATTCCAAAGAACACACCACTCACCTAGAAAAATACCAGACCAGATATTTACCACCCTTACCGCCAAGCACACCGGCCACCAAGGAAACCCTAACCACCCCGAGTTCCACTTATTAATGCTAGAGACACATAAAACATCAGATAAAATCATCTCCATTCACATGACTAGCAAATACATAGCCTGTTTAACTGACAGCAATCCTTCAGGCAGGCACTATCTTGGCCAGAATAGCCATGAACCTATCAGCTTCGTCATATACACCTCACAAACCAATAACATAACCTTTACTGTAGTCAGCGAAAAATATCTTTCAGTAAAAAATGTACCACTCCAAACCCTCACCCCTATTACTCTAACACTCAGCCCATTACCTTCTCGGTACGCAAGGTTTTCGGCCACGCTCACAGCCACCCCCACCGGTTCATTCAAGCCAGACTGGACACTTTCCTCCAGCGACAACGAACTACTTAACACCCCCAAGCTTCAAGCACTAAAAAGTTTCTCCCAGAATATAGACAACCAGGCATCAGTCACTCGCCTCAAGCAATCACTCCTCAAGGTACGCTACACCACAAAAAATGATTTCAACTTGAAGATGGGCCTCCCCTTGGAAACCGGGCTGGACACTCGCCTGTCTGTACACCAAGCCATTACTAAGGCCAGAGAGCAAAACAGGCTGGGTGTGGTCGACCTCTACTTCAAGCGTGAAGCAGACGAGATACGCAAAGAAACAAGCGGCTTGCCAAAGGATATCGATTTGGATGCGGCCCTGCGCCTACGGCATTTCCATCCTGATGCCTGCAGGAGAATCCTGCTGCATATCGACCCGGCTCATAAGATGGTCTTCGAGGACGAACTCATCGCCGACGGCATCGACAAGCTCACTTTCCGCTGCCCCATCAACCTGGATATCCGTCGTTACAAATTCGAACTAAAGCTAAAAGACGGTAACGACGATCTCGGCACGTTGACCCACGAATACTCACTGGTCGACTCCACGGACGACGCTGTTCCCAGTGTCCAGCTCAGGCGCAATGACGAGCAAGCACTGTACCTGGATATGGAAGAGGTCAACGCCAAGTGCGTTACCGGCCAGAAAGCACTGCCCAACAGCCTGCGCCTCAACACCTTGTTCGGCAAGCAACTGGTTGCCCTGGCCACCCAATCGGTGCAGCGCGCCCTGTCCTGGGAGGCCCAATGCCTGCCCGAGCCACGCCTGGAGCCCGGAAGTTACCCCTCAACGGTCGACTTCCACAGCGCCAACGGCCTCTACTTCTGGGAACTGTTCTTCCACGTGCCCTTCCTGGTCGCCTGGCTGAAACGCCAGAACCGTGAATACGGCGAAGCCTGGCGCTCAAGCACACGCCACCTGTTCGACCCTTACCGCACTTGGGTACCTGAAGGTAATCACCCACCGCTGTATTGGCTCACCCAACCGCTCCTCGGTACGCCTGCCTTCGAAGCCGACGAGAAGACCAGCGACCCCGACGAACTGGCCTACGCCGCCCCCGAACGCTACCAAAAGGCCCTGCACCTGTTCGTGGTGGAAAACTGGCAACGCCAGGGTGACGACCTGTACCGCCAGCTCAACCTGGACACCCTGGTCGAAGCCGCCCTGTGCTACGACAAGGCCCTGCGCCTGATCGGCGCGCTGCCGGAAAACCTGTCCACCACCCCTGCGCAGGCCAAATCGCTGGCCGCGAGCACCACGGCAGACTTCACCCCACCGCTCAACAACAAGCTGGTGGAACTGCGCAACCTGCTACGCAACCGCCTGTTCAACCTGCGCCATGGTCTGACCCTGGATGGCAAGCCCGCCGCGATCATGCTCGACCCGGAAACGCTCGATCGGATTGCACTGGGGTATGGCGGCGCCGACCAGGATCGTGGAAAGGCAGGCTCCATCGCCCGAACGGTCCCGCCCTGCCGCTATGATGAAGCTCGCAAGTGCGCCGGTGAGGCCGTACTGCAACTGATCGAACTCGGCCAGACACAACTGCGACTTTATGAAAGAGATGCATCACTGCAACTGTCCCTGGCCAGCAAGGCCAATATCATCAAACTGATGGACTTCCCATGCCGTCTGCGAGCACAGGCGCTTGAACTGGCCAGGCGTGAGCGCGATACCGTACTGGCCAGCAAACGCATGGTAGAAGGCCGCCATAGCTACTATCAGGGGTTGGTCGACGAAGGGATAACCGATCTTGAACATGCCTCCCGTGCGATGGCCTGCGTTTCACAGATCTCACTTCATACTTCGACATTCATGGCGTTAAGTGCAAACACCGTCGAAGCCGCCTTGCCGATTATCTTCGGGCTTGCATTTGGCGGCCAAAAGCCTAGCAAAACCATAGAGCAGGGCGCCTATACCTTCAAATTACTGAGTGAAGTCGCCGATATAGCCAAACACGAACTTCGCGCGCAAGCGGAATTCGAGCTGCGATCCCAACAATGGCAATTCGAAGCCGATCAAGCATCGTTCGAACTGCAAATGCTCGACAAACAACTACTTGAGCATGACATCCGCATCAAAGCCGCCAGCATTGCCGCTGATGAAGCCCGGGCGACGCAAGCCGCCCACCGCGCCGAATACGACATCATGACCTCGGTCTTCGCCAACCGCCCGACCAACCTCTGGCTGATCGGGCGCCTGTCGGAGATCTACGCCAGCGCCTACGACGCCACGCTGTCCCTGTGCCTGATGGCCGAAGCCTGCCTGCAATATGAACTGGGCGATTTCAGCAGCACCTGGATCAAGACCGACGGCTGGCTCGACAACTGGCGCAGCATGCTCGCCGGCGAAGCGCTGGAGCGTGACCTGATGCTAATGGACGTGGCCGCGATCCGCGACAACCATCGCCCCCTGGATATCCGCAAGGACCTGTCGCTGTTGGCCTGTATGAAATGGACCCACGAGGACCTGCACGCGCAGCTGGAGGGCGACGAGGTGCTGTTCACTCTGTGGCCATGGCTCTTCGACCAGGACTACCCCGGACACTACCTGCGCCGAATCGAAAAGGTCTCGGTGTCGTTCAAGATCGACGGCACCAGCAGTTCGGACCCGATGCCGGCTATGTTGACGCAATACAGCAACAAGGTACTGCTCACGGACGATGCCGAGGGTGCCAGGCACCTCTATTTTGCTGACCAAGGCAACGCAGACAACCTGCTGCGCGACCTGCGGCCTCACCAAAGCACTGCGATCTGGTCGATGAAAGAGGTCGCCCGCAACTTTGACCTGCAACCCTCAGTGCCTGACAAGGCCCGCTACCAGCCCTTCGAAGGCACAGGCCTGCTCTCGAGTTGGAAGTTGTCGTTCCCCGGGGGCGCGAAGAACAACCCCTTGCTGTACCGGAACGGTGAATGGCTGCTGGAGGACATCACCCTGCAGATCAGCTACTCCGCCGTCGACGGTACGCCTGAATTCGGCGCCAAGGTGAAGGAGACCCTGGCACACTTCAAGGCGAGTGTCGCCACTGAAGACGCCGACTATGCCACCCGGGCGGCCGCAGCCCAGGCCAGTCTCGGGGCGAAGAAGGACATCAGAAAGGCGCTCAAGAAAGCCCTGGACACACTGAAGTCGGCCGAAGCCAAAGCCAAACTCTCCGCTGATACTGCGCAAACCATCAGGGCCGGCACTCCCAAAGCGCAACTCGATGATGAGACAAGTCCGGCATACCAAGCCCTTAAGAAAGCCGAAGACGAGGCAGCCAAGGATAAGACCGAGGCAGACAAAGCCAGGATAAAGGTTGACGCACTCAGGCAAATGGAAGCCAAGGCTGCCACTCAGGCACTGGACGCGGCCAAGGCCAAGTCACTGGAAACCGTGCGAAAGGCCTCCGAAATCATTCTTGGGGCGCGTCAGGCCATTGAAACGGATGGCGCTGCGGACACCTTCAAAACCTCGGAAGGGAGGTCCAGGATCGGGGTTGTTACCGAGGCTACTGCAGTCCTTCAAACGGCCATGCAGACCATTGAGCGCATATCGGTTGCCATCCCGAATGAGGCGTCCGCCTCTGGCGCCGCCTCGAAAGCTCAGGAGGCAACCGAGGCTGCCAGAAAAGCGCTGAAAGCTGCAGAGGCTGTCGCACAGGCTCGCAAAGCTGCAGAAGCCGAAGTCAAGCCCATCGCCGATGAAGCCGAGGCCAAACGCATTGCCGATGAAGCCGAAGCCAAGCGCATCGCCGATGCTGCCGAAGCCAAGCGCATTGCCGATGCTGCCGAAGCCAAGCGCATTGCCGATGCAGCCGAAGCCAAGCGCATCGCCGATGCTGCCGAAGCCAAGCGCAAGGCCGAGGAAGCCGCTGCGCTAATCAAGCCGGCACAAGATGCGGAACAACAAGCGCTGGATGATTTAAAAACCGTGCAGGCCGATGCCGACGCCGCAAAAGCCGTTGCCCCTAAACTGGAGGGGCCAGCCTATATCGCGCAAAGCATTCTCAAAAGAGCACAAAAAGCAGCCGATCAGGCGACAACAGCTCGCAAGAACGCCGAAACAGCCATCACCAACAACGAAATGGACAAGGCAGCCGCTGAAGTGGAAAACGCCAAGCAGGCTGCCCGCGAGGTGCGTACAACAGTCGAGAAGGTGGCCGCGGCACGCCAGGCTGCCGAATCCGACAAGGATGCGGTATTTGCATCCGCAAAGGCGCTGATAGGCCAGCGCGTAAATATATATACATGGGACTCACTGGAAGAAAAAATCAAGGTATACGATGCAGATATAAGAGCGGCGCATGAAAAATATAAATCTATCGATTGCTACAACTATAAAAGTCTATCCCTGGAAGCCTACCGACCCATTAGTGACATCGTAAAAATTGAAGCATCATAAACACATTTCCCCTATCAGGAGGTCTCACCACAAAACATGATCCGGCACATTCAACAACCCACCCTGGCAACGAGGCGTTTACCATGGCCAAAATAGATGATGTGAAACAAATGCTCGCCAAGATATACGACAAAAAAATCGGGGATCTCGAAGATACCACCTCCCTGAGCGATGTCATTGGCGGTGACAAACATCTGTCCTCCCACATCAAAGAAAAATTCAATAAAGAACTTTCAACCAGCGAACTGGAGAATGCCCGCACCATCAGTGATCTGTCCGAACTTCTGTAACCCGCTGCACCCTTCCTCGGGCCCTGCCCGGCCTGAGGAAGGGCGTTTCTTACGCTGACGGGCCTATCTCCGCGAGGCTTATTTCACGCATCCTGAACTTCTGCACTTTCCCCGTCACCGTCATCGGAAACTCGTCCACAAAGCGGAAATACCGCGGCACCTTGAAGTGTGCAATGCGCGCCTTGCACCAGCCCTGAAGTTCTTCAACCGTGGCGCTGTGCCCCGGGTGCAGCTTGATCCAGGCCACGATCTCCTCGCCATAACGGCTGCACGGAATGCCCACCACCTGCGCATCGGCCACCGCTGGGTGGGTGTAGAAGAACTCCTCCAGCTCCCGTGGATAGATGTTCTCGCCCCCGCGAATGATCATGTCCTTGTTGCGCCCGACAATCCGCACATAACCGTCGTCGTCCATCACCGCCAGGTCGCCGCTGTGCATCCAGCCGGCCGGGTCGATGGCGTCCGCCGTGGCCTGGGGGTTGTCCCAGTAGCCGAGCATCACGCTGTAGCCGCGGGTGCACAGTTCGCCAATCTCGCCACGAGGAACAATGCAACCATCAGCGTCCACCAGCTTGGTCTCCAGTTGTGGCTGGGTGCGGCCGACCGTGGTCACGCGCAGTTCCAGCTCGTCGTCCGGGCCGGTCTGCAGCGACACCGGGCTGGTTTCGGTCATGCCATAGGCAATCTGCACTTCGGCCATGTGCATCTGGTCGATGACCCGGCGCATGACCTCGATCGGGCAGGTGGCGCCAGCCATGATGCCGCTGCGCAGGGTCGACAGGTCCAGCTGCGTGCGCGACGGGTGGTCGAGCATGGCGATGAACATGGTCGGCACGCCGTAGAGGATGCTGGCACGCTCCTCGGCCACGGCGCGCAGGGTAAGCTCGGCGTCGAAGGCGTCGTTGGGGTAGACCATGGTGCTGCCGTGGGTGATGCAGCCGAGGTTGGCCATGACCATGCCGAAGCAATGGTACAGCGGCACCGGGATCACCATGCGGTCGTGCTCGGTCAGGCCCAGGCTCTCGCCGACCATATAGCCGTTGTTGAGGATGTTGTAGTGGCTCAAGGTGGCGCCCTTGGGCGCGCCGGTGGTGCCGGAGGTGTACTGGATGTTTACCGGCTGGTCGAATTGCAGGCCTTGCTGGCGGGCCTCGTAGGCGGCGGGTTCCACCTCCCCTGCCCGCCCGGCCAGTGCGCCCCAGGGCAGGAAGCCCGCCGGCGGTTCGGCGGCCAGGCTGATCACGCCGCGCAGGCCCGGCAGGCGTTCGCAGGCCAGTTCGCCCAAGGCATGGTTCGCCAGTTCAGGCACCAGTTCCTGCACCATCGCGTGGTAGTCGGAGGTCTTGAAGGCATCGGCGCATACCAGCCAGCGGCAGCCGGACTGGCGCAGCACGTACTCCAGTTCACCCACCCGATAGGCCGGGTTGATGTTGACCAGGATCGCGCCGACCTTGGCCGTGGCCAATTGCAGGATGCACCACTGGGCGCAGTTGGGCGCCCAGATGCCGACCCGCTCACCCGCCTCCACACCTAGCGCCATCAAGGCCCGGGCATGCACATCGACCTCGGCGGCCAACTCGCGCCAGCTGTAGCGCAAACGCTGGTGGCGTACCACCAGCGCCTCGCGCTCGCCGTGGCGGGCGACGGTGGCATCGAAGGCCTGGCCGATGGTCAGGGTGAGCAAGGGGTGGTCCTGGCGGCCGCGCGTGTAGCTTGGTTGAGGCATGGTAATCCCTTCTTGTGGTTGTTCTGGGCATGACTGAAGCAGGCGGCGATTACTCTGGCGCAGATTTACGTTTACGTAAAGGTGATGTACCGATTGACACGCCCGGAAGGCAGGTTTACGTTAACGTCAACCACGCATCACGCCGACCCTGCAGGAGCGGGCTTGCCCCGCGATGAGGCCGGACCAGGCAGTACTGCTGGCCGTTCTGACGGGCATCGCGGGGCAAGCCCGCTCCTACAGGGCCGGCGTGGTACCTCGAACTTCAAGAACAAGAAGGTGCCCGCACATGCATTACCCCAGCCTGAACTTCGCCTTGGGCGAGACCATCGACATGCTCCGCGACCAGGTGCGCACCTTCGTCGCCGCCGAGCTGGCGCCACGCGCCGCGCAAATCGACCACGACAACCTGTTCCCCGCCGACATGTGGCGCAAGTTCGGCGACATGGGCCTGCTGGGCATCACCGTCCCTGAAGAATACGGCGGCGCCGGCCTGGGCTACCTGGCCCACGTGGTGTCGATGGAAGAGATCAGCCGCGCCTCGGCCTCGGTGGCCCTGTCGTACGGCGCCCACTCCAACCTGTGCGTCAACCAGATCAATCGCAACGGCAGCCACGCGCAGAAGCTCAAGTACCTGCCCAAGCTGATCAGTGGCGAGCATATCGGCGCCCTGGCCATGAGCGAACCCAACGCCGGCTCCGACGTGGTGTCGATGAAGCTGCGCGCCGAAAAACGCGGCGACCGCTACGTGCTCAACGGCAGCAAGACCTGGATCACCAACGGCCCCGACGCCAACACCTACGTGATCTACGCCAAGACCGACCTGGACAAGGGCCCCCACGGCATCACCGCGTTCATCGTCGAGCGCGACTGGAAAGGCTTCACCCGCAGCAACAAGTTCGACAAGCTGGGCATGCGCGGCTCCAACACCTGCGAGTTGTTCTTCGATGACGTCGAAGTGCCGGAAGAAAACATCCTCGGCCAGCTCAACGGCGGCGTGCGCGTGCTGATGAGCGGCCTGGACTACGAGCGCGTGGTGCTCGCCGGCGGCCCCACCGGCATCATGCAGAGCTGCATGGACCTGGTGGTGCCGTACATCCACGAGCGCAAGCAGTTCGGCCAGAGCATCGGCGAGTTCCAGCTGATCCAGGGCAAGATCGCCGACATGTACACCCAGCTCAACGCCAGCCGCGCCTACCTGTACGCCGTGGCCCAGGCCTGCGACCGCGCCGAGACCACCCGCAAGGACGCCGCCGGGGTGATCCTGTACACCGCCGAGCGCGCCACGCAGATGGCCCTGGAGGCGATCCAGATCCTCGGTGGCAACGGCTATATCAACGAGTTCCCGGCTGGCCGCCTGCTGCGCGACGCCAAGCTGTACGAGATCGGCGCCGGCACCAGCGAGATCCGCCGGATGCTGATCGGCCGCGAACTGTTCAACGAAACCCGCTGAGCACAAGGAACGGGCGCACATGGCAACCTTGCATACCCAGATCAACCCGCGCTCGGCGGAGTTCGCCAGCAACAGCGCGGCCATGCTCGAACAGGTCAACCACCTGCGCGGCCTGCTCGCCCAGGTCAGTCAGGGCGGCGGAGCGAAGGCCCAGGAACGGCACACCTCGCGCGGCAAGCTGCTGCCCCGCGAGCGCATCGACCGCCTGCTCGACCCCGGCTCGGCGTTCCTCGAAATCGGCCAGCTGGCCGCCCATGAGGTGTATGGCGAGGACGTGCCGGCCGCAGGCGTGATCGCCGGCATCGGCCGCGTCGAAGGCGTGGAATGCATGATCGTGGCCAACGACGCCACGGTCAAAGGCGGCTCCTACTACCCGCTGACGGTGAAGAAGCACCTGCGCGCCCAGACCATCGCCCTGCAGAACCGCCTGCCGTGCATCTACCTGGTGGACTCCGGCGGCGCCAACCTGCCGCGCCAGGACGAGGTGTTCCCCGACCGCGAGCACTTCGGGCGGATCTTCTTCAACCAGGCCAACATGAGCGCCCTGGGCATCCCGCAGATCGCGGTGGTGATGGGCTCGTGTACTGCGGGTGGCGCCTACGTGCCGGCCATGGCCGACGAAGCGATCATGGTGCGCCAGCAGGCGACCATCTTCCTGGCCGGCCCGCCCCTGGTGAAGGCTGCGACCGGCGAGGTGGTCAGCGCCGAGGACCTCGGCGGCGCCGACGTGCACTGCCGCACCAGCGGCGTGGCCGACCATTATGCCGACAACGACGAGCACGCCCTGGCCATCGCCCGGCGCAGCGTCGCCAACCTCAACTGGCACAAGCAGGGCAAGCTGCAATGCCAGGCGCCGATCGCGCCGCTGTACAACGCCGAAGAGCTGTACGGCGTGGTGCCGGCCGATGCCAAGCAGCCGTTCGACGTGCGCGAGGTGATCGCGCGCCTGGTCGATGGCTCGGTGTTCGACGAGTTCAAGGCGCTGTTCGGCACCACCCTGGTGTGCGGCTTCGCCCACCTGCACGGCTACCCGGTGGCGATCCTGGCCAACAACGGCATCCTCTTCGCCGAGGCCGCGCAAAAAGGCGCGCACTTCATCGAGCTGGCCTGCCAGCGCGGCATCCCGCTGCTGTTCCTGCAGAACATCACCGGCTTCATGGTCGGCAAGAAGTACGAGGAAGGCGGTATCGCCAAGCACGGCGCCAAGCTGGTGACCGCCGTGGCCTGCGCCCAGGTGCCGAAGTTCACGGTGATCATCGGCGGCAGCTTTGGCGCCGGCAACTACGGCATGTGTGGCCGCGCCTACGACCCGCGCTTCCTGTGGATGTGGCCCAACGCACGCATCGGCGTGATGGGCGCCGAGCAGGCAGCCGGGGTGCTGGCCCAGGTCAAGCGCGAACAGAGCGAGCGCAGTGGCGAGGTGTTCAGCAGCGATGACGAGAAGAAGCTCAAGCAGCCGATCCTCGACCAGTACGAGCGCCAGGGCCACCCCTACTACTCCAGCGCCCGGCTGTGGGACGACGGCGTCATCGACCCGGCGCAGACCCGCGATGTGCTCGGCCTGGCGTTGTCCGCCGCGCTGAACGCCCCGATCGAACAGAGCCGCTTCGGCATTTTCCGGATGTGACCCATGAGCGACTTCGCGACTATCGAACTGGACAAGGACCCTCGCGGCTTCGCCACCCTGTGGCTGAGCCGGGAAGACAAGAACAACGCGTTCAACGCGCAGATGATCCGTGAGCTGATCGTCGCCCTCGACCAGCTGAGCGAGAACGCCGGCCTGCGCTTCGTGGTGCTGCGCGGCCGTGGCCGGCACTTCAGCGCCGGCGCGGACCTCGCCTGGATGCAGCAGTCGGCCGAGCTGGACTTCAACACCAACCTCGATGACGCCCATGAACTGGGCGAGCTGATGTACGCCCTGCACCGCCTCAAGGCCCCTACCCTGGCCGTGGTGCAAGGCGCGGCCTTCGGCGGCGCCTTGGGGCTGATCAGTTGCTGCGACATGGCCATCGGCGCCGAAGACGCCCAGCTGTGCCTGTCGGAAGTGCGCATCGGCCTGGCCCCGGCGGTGATCAGCCCGTTCGTGGTCAAGGCCATCGGCGAGCGCGCAGCGCGCCGCTATGCCCTTACCGCCGAGCGCTTCAGCGGCGTGCGTGCCCGCGAGTTGGGCCTGTTGGCCGAGGTGTACCCGGCCGCCGAGCTGGACACACAAGTCGAGGCCTGGGTCGAGAACCTGCTGCAGAACAGCCCCCAGGCCCTGCGCGCCACCAAGGACCTGCTGCGCGAAGTGGACGACGGTGAGCTGAGCCCGGCCCTGCGCCGCTACTGCGAGAACACCATCGCCCGCATCCGCGTCAGCGCCGAAGGCCAGGAGGGCCTGCGCGCCTTCCTGGAAAAACGCCGCCCCGCCTGGCAAACCGAGCACAAGAAGGAGCCGCGCCCATGAGCCGCCCCACCCTCACCACCCTGCTGGTCGCCAACCGTGGCGAGATCGCCTGCCGGGTGATGCGCAGCGCCAAGGCCCTGGGCCTGACCACCGTGGCCGTGCACAGCGCCACCGACCGCGAGGCGCGCCACAGCCGCGAAGCGGACATCCGCGTCGACCTCGGCGGCACCAAGGCGGCTGAAAGCTACCTGGTGATCGACAAGCTGATTGCCGCAGCCAAGGCCAGCGGCGCCCAGGCGATCCACCCGGGTTATGGCTTCCTCTCGGAGAATGCCGGCTTCGCCCGCGCCATCGAGCAGGCCGGGCTGATCTTCCTCGGCCCACCGGCCAGCGCCATCGATGCCATGGGCAGCAAGTCGGCGGCCAAGGCGCTGATGGAATCCGCCGGGGTGCCGCTGGTACCGGGCTACCACGGCGAAGCCCAGGACCTGGAGACCTTCCGCGCAGCCGCCGAGCGCATCGGTTACCCGGTGCTGCTCAAGGCCAGCGCCGGGGGCGGCGGCAAGGGCATGAAGGTGGTCGAGGAGGAAAGCCAGCTGGCCGACGCCTTGGCCTCGGCGCAGCGTGAAGCGCAGTCGTCGTTCGGCGATGCACGGATGCTGGTCGAGAAGTACGTGCTCAAGCCGCGCCATGTGGAAATCCAGGTGTTCGCCGACCAGCATGGCAACTGCCTGTACCTCAACGAGCGTGATTGCTCGATCCAGCGCCGCCATCAGAAAGTGGTCGAGGAAGCGCCGGCGCCAGGTCTGTCCCCTGACCTGCGCAAAGCCATGGGCGAGGCGGCGGTGCGCGCGGCCCAGGCCATTGGCTATGTCGGCGCCGGCACCGTGGAGTTCCTGCTCGATGCCCGCGGCGAGTTCTTCTTCATGGAGATGAACACCCGCCTGCAGGTGGAGCACCCGGTCACCGAAGCCATCACCGGGCTCGACCTGGTGGCCTGGCAGATCCGCGTGGCCTGCGGCGAGCCGCTGCCGATCACCCAGGAGCAGGTGCCGTTGATGGGGCACGCCATCGAGGTGCGGCTGTATGCGGAAGACCCAGCCAATGAGTTCCTGCCGGCCACCGGCACCTTGGCGTTGTACCGCGAGTCGGCGCCGGGCGAAGGGCGCCGGGTGGACAGCGGTGTCAGCGAGGGCGATGTGGTGTCGCCGTTCTACGACCCGATGCTGGGCAAGCTGATCGCCTGGGGCCAGGACCGCGAGCAGGCGCGCCTGCGGCTGCTGGCGATGCTCGATGAGTTCGCCATTGGCGGGTTGAAGACCAATATCGCCTTCCTGCGCCGCATCCTTGCGCACCCGGCGTTTGCAGAGGCCGAGCTGGATACCGGCTTCATTCCACGTCATCAGGACGTCTTGCTACCTGCGCCTCAGCCCCTGCCGGCACCGTTCTGGGAAGCCGCCGCCGAGGCCTGGTTGCAAAGCGCGCCTGCGCTACAGCGCAAGGACGACCGCGCTTCGCCGTGGGCGGCCCGCGATGGCCTGCGCCTGGGCCTGCCGGCGCGCAGCAGCCTGCACTTGCAGTGCGAGGGGCATGAGCAGGCGGTGGCGCTGGAGCGCAGCGCGCCTTCGACCTATCGGCTGGAGGGTGAGCAGCTGTGTCATGATCAGGACGGTCTGCGCCGTCGCCACCTGGCGGTGCGTCGGGGCAGCACGCTGTATCTGCAATGGCAGGGTGAATTGCATGCCGTCAGCGTTCATGACCCGATCGCCGCGGCCGAAGCCAGCCACAGCCACCAGGGCGGCCTGGGCGCGCCCATGAACGGCAGCATCGTGCGGGTGCTGGTCGAGCCAGGACAAGTGGTGGAGGCCGGCACCGCGCTGGTGGTGCTGGAGGCGATGAAGATGGAGCACAGCATTCGGGCGCCCCATGGGGGGACGGTGAAGGCGCTGTTCTGCCAGGAGGGGGATATGGTCAGCGAAGGGACGGTGCTGGTGGAGTTGGAGGACGCGTAACGGCGGCGAGGTGTTCGCCAAAAGAGTTGTGGCGCCTATCCGATCAAGCGCCGCCACGCGGCGCATCGCGGATGAATCCGCTCCTACATTCGTTGCAACGTGGCCTTACAGGTGCGGTACGTTGCAATAGATGTAGGAGCGGATTCATCCGCGATGCGCCGCGCAGGCGGCGCTCGATCTCAAGAACGCTGCAAGGCAACCGCCTGGCACCTGGCCGCCCCAACGCGATCCCCGCGCAAATCTAGAGCACCCCGTGCATCCGCACCACGACACCTAGAAACTCGCACCCCTCCTCGCACAGCACGGTGGGATACAAGGTATTGAGCGGCCGGAGCATCCGCTGCCCGCCCTCTTCGATCAACTCCCTCAGCACCGCTGGCTTGCCCGGCTGCCGGGCCACCACCAGCCTGCCCGGCGCCACCTCGATCCCGGCATCCACCAGAACCAGCACGCCCTGCGGCAAGCTTCTGCCACTGGCGGCGTTCATCGAGTCATTTTCCACCGGCAACCAGAACGCATTGCCGGCAGGCATATAACCGGTCAGCTCCTGGGTTTCACTGGACTCGGGCAACGCGCCCTGCAGGTCGGCCCAGTTCAACACCGGAAAGCGAAAACTGGCATGACGCATGGCATTGACCGAAAGCGGTCGCTCCACCGCGTAAACACCCCGCTCCTCGCGCGCCATGATGTCACGCTCGACCACCATCACCCGCGCTTCCAGGTACACCAGCCCAAGCTGCTCCAGCTTTTCGTTGACGGTCTCCAGGGTCGGCCGGCGCGTGCCACGCAACCAATGGCCGAGACCGCCTTGGGTCATGCCCAGGCGTTCGGCCAGCTGATATTGCTTGAGGTTGTGCTCGCGCTTGTAGCGCGACAGAAATTCGATCCAGTTTTCCATGGCGGTGAACGATACGGACTGGATGAATGGCATCAATACACATCTAGAATTATCTTAGCAGACAAAAATAATACACATTGACCTACTATCGGTATTCCTTGTCCTTGAAGGGATTTCACAGGTGCTGGAATGAACAAACCGATAAACGAAGATACAGATCTCGACGAAGAAGCCGCCCGCCGCGCCCTCGACTACTACCTCAACCCCACCCCCACTGCCGCTGAGCTGGAGCGCTCGCTCTGGACCCTGCGCGAAGGCGTGACCGGCGCACAGGCCAGCGAACACGCCATGGCCCTGCTGCGCTGCGCCTCGGCCACGGCACAGGAAACCGGCGCCCATCTGCAGGGCACGACACGGGAAGTGGTGTTTGCGTTGATGCACATGATCAACATGGCCCGCGCGCTACTGGAACAGCGCCACGCCATGGAGAAAACATCGATCTGAAGGGAGAACGTGATGGCCGACGAACGGCAATAGCCCCAATTGCCGGGGACTGGAGGTGCGTCAGGAGGATTTTTTTACCGGTACACGGAAAAATCATTTGACTGGCAAATGATAACGATTATTATTGCACTCAGCAGGTCGCGAGACCCGCTGGATAACCTGCAACGTCCTCAGGTCGGACGCTCAGATTATCTCCTCATCAGGCTAATCACGGTTTTTGACCCGGCTTTTTGCCGGGTCTTTTTTTTGGCTCTTCAGGCTAATGAAGATCGTTTAATGGCCGCGATGATAGCAATAATGTGTCAGCACGTGAACGCTCATTACAAAAGTTTGCGGAATCAGCACTTGAGAATCAATCTCGTTAAGGCTAAGCTGGCTCAGCATCAGGGAAGATGCCCCCACCCCTTCATCTCATGAGCAAGGAGCTGTCCATGACCCGCCTGCTGCTGCCCCTTGAGCACGATCCGCGCACCGCCGAGCAAACCCGCGACGACGCGTTGCTGCACGCTCTCAAGCGCCTGCCCCGTCGGGTCCAGCAAGTGTTCCTGCTCAACCGCCTCGACCAGGTCGGTTTCGCCGAGATCGGCGAACGCCTCGACCTGCCCTTGATCAATATCGAGCGCCACATGAACCAGGCCTTGCAGACTGCCCGTGCGCCGGGTGATGCCCTGGCGAGTGTTGCCGGCCAATGGTACGTGCGCCTGCAGAGCCCGCAGGTGACTGCCAGCGAGCGCATCGATTTTCGCCGCTGGCTGGATGCCGACCCCGACCACCTGCGTGCCTTCCACGAAACCGAACTGCGCTGGCGCAGCCTGCTCGCTCCGGCGCGGCAGCTGGGGCATGACGGCTGGTACCGGCAAGGGCGCGCGGCATTGTCGCTGGGTGGATGCTCGATTGCCGCAGGGCTTGCCGTTGCAGCCCTGACCGCGTTGGGTTTGCTCTCCTTGTAGGAGCGGCTTCAGCCGCGATGCAGGCAACGCGGTGGCCCGCCTCGCGGGGGATCGCGGCTGAAGCCGCTCCTACAGAGGCCGTGCCAAATCAACGGATCGCGGTGTAGAGTACGATCACAACAAACGCCAACAGGAGGCTGGCAATGACCGTGACGCTCTCCCCGCTGCACATCGACTGCGATTTCGACTCCGGCAACATTCTGGTCAAGGACGCCAGTGACCCGGCGCACGTCCGCCTGGACATCCGCAAGGACAGCCACAGCGACCACTTCCAGTGGTTCCACTTCAAGGCCAGCGGCCTCACCCCGGGCCAAGCCCACCGCTTCAGCCTGGACAACGCCCACGCGTCCTCCTACAAGAACGCCTGGGACGGCTACCACGCCGTGGCCTCCTACGACCAACAGACCTGGTTCCGCGTGCCCAGCCAGTTCGACGGCAAGGCGCTGAGCTTCGAGCTCAAGGCTGAGCAAGCGCAGGCCTGGTTCGCCTACTTCGAACCCTACCCCCGCGCCCGCCACAACCAGCTGATTGAGCGCGCCCAGCAGATCCCCGGCGTCGAGCTGCTGGCCAGCGGGCGCAGCGTACAGGGCCGGGATATCCCGTTGCTACGCGCAGGCAACGGCGCGGCTGGCAAGCGCAAACTGTGGATCATCGCCCAGCAGCACCCGGGCGAGCACATGGCCGAGTGGTTCATGGAAGGCGTGATCGACGCCCTTGATAAAAACGGCCCGGTCATCCAGCAACTGCTGGCCAAGGCCGACCTGTACCTGATCCCCAACATGAACCCGGACGGCGCCTTCCTCGGCCACCTGCGCACCAACTTCAAGGGCAAGGACCTCAACCGCGCCTGGCAGGACGCCAGTGTGGAGCTGAGCCCTGAGGTGTTCTTCGCCCAGAGCCAGATGAAGCTGCATGGGGTGGATGCGTTCATCGATGCCCATGGCGACGAAGAGATCCCCCATGTGTTCACTGCGGCCTGCGAGGGCAACCCGGGGTACACACCGCGCATCGCCAAACTGGAAGAGCAGTTCCGCAGCACCCTGTGCAGCCTGACCTCGGACTTCCAGACCAAATACGGCTACACCCGCGACGAACCGGGCCAGGCCAACATGACCCTGGCGTGCAATGCCGTGGGCCAGGCCCATGATTGCCTGTCGCTGACCCTGGAAATGCCGTTCAAGGACCATGACGATGCGCCGAACCCGCGCACCGGCTGGTCGGGCGAGCGGTCGAAGGCGTTGGCCGGAGCGGTGCTGGAGACGCTGTTGAAGATGGTCGACGACCTGCGCTGAGCAACGCGATCCCGTGTAGGAGCGGCCTTGTGCCGCGAAAGGGCTGCGAAGCAGCCCCAGCAATATCTGCCGCGACGCTGAGATCCTGGGGCTGCTCCGCAGCCCTTTCGCGGCGCAAGGCCGCTCCTACACACAGGGATTGAGCTCGTCAGAACTGCACATCCAGGATCACGTTATCGGTATAGGTCGCCGCTGGCGGCGTAGCCTGGTCGGTGTACACCTTGGCGTTGTAGTTGAACACTTGGCTCCCCGTGCCGGTGCCCGCCCCCGGGTTCACATCGGCGTCGCTGCTCGAACGCCGCGCCGTGGTCAGCGAGCCCCAGCGCACCGCGCCGGCACTCTTGAAGATGTCGTAGGCCAGGTAGTTGTTGGCCGCCGACTTCATCCGCCGTCGCCCGCCCGAAACATTCTGCCCGTCATCCAACCCCACCGTGTAGGTGCTGCCCTTGGTGCACGACAGGCTGACGCTCTGGTTCACGGTACCAAACCCCGCCACCACGGGTGCACTGCCGAAACTGATGTTGGGTGTGGTGATCTGGCAGTCGTTGGTCACCGTGAGGCTGACCACGATGCTCTGGTTGCCGCTGCCGATGTCGCGCCCCAGGCAGAGGTTGCCAATGCCGATGCCCGAGCAGTAGTTCCAGCTCCAGGCGATGTTCAGGGTTTCCTGGTACACACCCGCCGCGACGTTGGCGCCGACCACGGTCTTCAGGTACAGCGGCACGCTCTTGGGCGTGGGGCCGTTGAGCAGCCCGAGGGCGTCGAGGATGCCGTTGCGGGCGAAGTCGAACTGCACGCCGCGGCTGATCGGGTAGCTGGTGGTGTTGTCGGCATAGATCGTATAGGGAATGACATCGCCGGTCGGCCCCACCAGCCCGCTGGTGGCGGAGGTGATGGTGGCGTAGAAGTGATCGGAGCTGACCAGCAACGACAACAGCGAGCCGGTGCACTGCAACCCGGCGTTGGTGGTGGAGGCGTTCTGTACCGTGGTGCGCACCAGGGTCGAATTGATCGAGCCGAAGGCTGCCGGTGCGGTAGCCACCGATGAACACAATGCCCAGGCGGCCCCGCCAGGCAGCAACAAGGCACCGAGCACCAACCAGACTCCGAGCGCCTTCATCGGCATACCAGCGGGCCTATCAGCGGAATCGGCCCCTCCCCTTCCGGCAGGTCGAACGCCACCTGGCACTGCCCGCCGTCGGCCTTGTCCACTTGCAGGCGGTTGTGCGGCGCCAGGTTCTCCAGGTACACCAGCCCGTCCCAGCCCACCACTGCCTCGCCACCGCTCTCCTGATGCCGCACATGGCTGCCCAGCTTGAGTTCCTGCTGGTCACTGTCGACCAGCACCAGGCTCGCCGCCCGCACCTGCCTTAGCGGGAACTCCAACAGGTAGCCGCTGCCCCGGCGCACGGCCACGCGCTGCTCCACCTGCGGTGCCAGCACATCGGCCGGCAACTCCATCGGGTCGATCTCGTACTTGCCCCGGTAATAGCCGCTGCTGTACGGCACCAGCAGGTGGCCGTTGCGGTCGGTGCGGCCGATCTGCTGGTTCTCGTAGCGCACCGGCACGTCGGCGTAACCACTGGTGCTGACCACCACGAAGGCGTCGTCGATGCGGTTGGCGGCGAACAACCCGGCATCCATCAGCACTAGCGAACCGCTGGCGTCGGCCCAGCGGGTCATCTCGCCGCTGCTGCCGTAGACCCCGGCCTGCAGCTGCACCGACTGCAGGCGCCAGGTCACGTCGGCCTGGCGATAGGCATCGCGGTTGCCGCCGGTGGCATAGCCCAGGTTGTAGCCCACCCCGCCACCCACCGGCACGGCGCGGCTGTAGTTGACCCGCTGCAGGTCCTGGCCGTCCTTGCTGCGTTCGGCGCTGAAGGCCAGGGTGCCGCGCAGGTCGAAGGGGATCACCAGCTGGGCCTGTACCGCCCACTGGCTGTCGCCCACCTCGCGGTTGGCCGACAGGTACAGGCTGCTGTTGCCCCATAGCGGCTTGCTCCAGCTCAGGTTGATCAATCGTGTGCGCGTGCCGTCGCCGGCGCGCACATCGAAGTAGCCGGCGCCCAGGCTGCCGTAGCGGTCCAGGTTCAAACTCAGGGTGGCCTGCTCGCTGCGCTGGCTCAGGCGGCTGTAGGGGCTGTCGACCAACGACAGGTCGGCATAGTCGCCGTGGCGTTGCACGCGCTGGTAATTGAAGCCGATGCGCCGACTGTTGTACTGGTAGCCCAGCGCCACCTGCTGGCCGGTGTCGCCTTCGAAACGGCTTTGGGCCATCGCCGCGTTGAGCACGCCGAAGTTGCCCAGGCGCAGGTTGCCGCCCAGGCCGCCGAGCATCATCGACTGGGCGGTTTCGGCATGGGTTTCCAGGGTGAAATAGTCGGAAACGCCATGGCGCAGGCTGGCCGACGCCACGCCCGGGCCATAGCCGAAATCGCGCACGGCATAGTCGCGGCGCAGGCTGCCGGCGGCCACCGAAAAGTCCGACAGCCCCTTGGCCAGCAAACTGCTGGTGACATAGAACGGCAAGGTGGTGGACACCTGGCGGCCGAGGGCGTCGGTGGTCACCACCACCGCTTCGCCGGCGCCATTGATGAAGGGCACGTTGGTCAGCGTGTAGGGGCCCGGCTGCAGCTCGGTGGTGCTGCTCTTGTAGCCGTTGATGAACAGGTCCAGTGAAGTCGGTACTGCTGCCTCGCCGGCAAAGGCAGGCAAGGGATAGGTGACCAGATCGGGGCGTGCGCTGAAGTCCCGTGACAACTGCAACCCGCCAACGCGCACCGAGGTGGTCCAGGGCAATGCGCCGGTCACCAGGTCTCCTGCCTCATAAGTGAGCAGGCGCTGGTCGTCGGTGTAGCGGAAGGTGGTGTCGTAACGCAGGAAACCCTGGCGGCTGTTGTCCTGGGCGCCATTGAACGACTGGCGCCATTGCCCGGTGGTGGAAAAGGTACCCCAGTCGTCGAACAGCCGTAGCTCGTTCCAGGCGGCGAGGTAGGTACCGCCTTCGTCGGTGTCGTTGAGGTAGGCGTCATAGTTGAACAAGGCACCGAAGCTGCTGCGGGCATCGCTGGCCGGGTACAGGCTGCGATCCCCCAGTTGCTGTTCGGGCAGCCAGGCTGGCGGCACTTGCAACAACAGGCGCTGGTTCTGGCTGTCATAGTCGCTGTGCAAACCGGGAAAGGCGTCCAGCGCCACCTCGCCCCAAGGGTCTCCCGGCAGCTTGATCCCGGCGGCGCGCAACACCTCGCTGTCCAGGTACAGCCGCCCGGCACGCTGCTGCACCGGCACCAGTTCAGCCTTGCCCACCTGGTTCACCAGCAGGTCGAGGTACAGCGTCGCGTCGGCGATGGCGGCACTCTCGGTGGGCGGCGGGGGCAGATCGTCGGCCACGCCCAGGCCAGGGCCCAGCACCACCAGGCCCAGCCACAACCGGTGCGTTGCCACCCGCACCCAGCTCACACACGATGTCCAACCATTGCCGGGTCCTCCCTGGCCCCTGACAGACGTTCACCCGCGTATCACTGGCCCTGCTTGATGGCCTGCGCCACGTCCTGGCCATTGACCCGGCCCTTCAACACGCTGGCCGCCCCGGGCGCGACCGGCGCGGGCCAGCGCATGCTGGCGCCGGGCAGCACATAGCCGAGCAGACCTTCGACCAGAGGCTTGTCCTGCCCGCCTTGCTGCAACACCACATCGGTCAACCGGGCATGCACGGGCCCGGTGTTGCGCAGTTCGACATAGGGTTTGCCCTGCACGGTCACCGCACGCCAGCTCAGTTGCGGCTTGCCGACCCCTTCAGCGCTGCGCTTGCCCTCCGGATCGGGCTTGCCCCACAGCCCTTCGCCGTAGACGAACAGCGGCACCGAATAACGCATCTGCAGGCGGATCGCCGCCTTCGGCCCGTCACTGGCGGTGTCGGCCGGCAAGGGTGAAGGGATCTCGTCGATGATGATTCGGTAGGCCTGCTCCTGGCCGGCCGGCGAGCTGCCGGTGCGGGTCAGGCGGATCAGTTGCTTCTGCCCCGGCGCGATGTTCGCCACCGGTGGGCTGCCGATGATCTCGCGCTGGTTCTGGAACTGCTCCTGATACTCGCCCTGGCGCCAGGCGAACACCCGCACCTGCAGGCTGGTCGGCGCCGTGCCGCGGTTCTCCAGCCACAGCGCGCCAGCCTTCTGCTCGGCCTCCAGCACCGGGTCGATCGGCCAGATCAGCACCGACGTGGCGGCCATGGCGGGCGCGCCGGCCAGCAGCAGCATCCCGATCAGTCCCCGCGCCAGTTTCGCGCCTGCCCCCATGCCCCTCTCCTTCTGCTCATCGATTGCGGCGCCTGGTTCACCAGGTCACCGTCACTTGCACCACGTCGGTGTAGGTCCCGGCCGGCAAGGTGCCGGTCAGGGTCGTGCGGCCGTAGACCGGCAGCTTGATCGCGGTCGGGTCGCTGTAGCTCACCGCGACACTGCTGCCGATCCCCAGGCTCTGGGTGTAGGCCGCGTCGCGGTAAAGCTGGTAGGCCACCACCTGCGTGCCGCCGCTGCGTTTGAGGTAACGATTGCCGCTGGCGCTGTTCTGGCCACCGTCCAGGCTCATGCTCACGGCCACGCCCGGGGTGCACTGGAAGGTCACCGTCGTGCCGCCGAGCGAAGTGCTCAGGGTGGCGGTGGACAACGCCGACTGGGTGCCGAAATCGAGCACGCCGTAGTTGGTCACGCCGCCCACCACCAGGCAGCCGGCGACGATTTGCGCGCTGACCTGGAACGTGCTGCTGGTCGCCGCCTGCAACACGCCCGGCACGACCAGGCACAAGCCTGCGCACAGCGCCCTGCCGGCCATGGCTCAGAAGCTCAGCTCGACCGCCACCGTGTCGGTGTAGGTGCCCGCTGGCAGGCCGGCCTTGCCCTTGGCCTGGCCATACAGGTTGACCGTCTGCGCCACGCCCGTGCTGGTGGGCAGGGTGATGGTGCCATCGATGGCCAGCAACTGAGTGTGCCCGGCGTCGGTGTAGAAGTCATAGGGCACGAAATTGCCCGAACCATCGGCCAGGGCCCGGGTCCCGCCGGCGGACTGCGAGTCATGGGCGCCGGCACGCACCTTGATCGTCGGTACCGTGCCTGCCGAGCAGAGAATGCTCATGGCCCCGCCACCGCCGCCGAGCACCTGGCCATTGGCGGTAGTGAACAGCGAATCCTGGGTGCCGAAGTTGAGGCTGCCGAAGTTCAGCCCCGAGGTGCCGCCACTGCCATTGACCTGGCAGGCGGCGGTGAGGATCAGGGTCGAGCTGATGGTGCCGGTCACCGTGGCGGCCTGGGCCTGGGCGGCCAGGGCCAGGCCGAGACCTGCGAGGATGCAGCGGGTGAGGTGCTTGGGCATTGCGAATCTCCTTGCGTGTTACCAGTCCAGGGTCACCCTGAGGGTGTCGCGATACAGCCCGACAGGCAGGGCGCGCGGCTGCGCGACCACCACGCCGTAGATGGGCACGGGCACTTGCTCGGTGTTGCTGATGGTGAAGGTGCGGGCCTGGCCGATGCCGTAGCGGCTGTTGCCACCGGGGTCGACCGCCAGTTGATAGGGGATGAGTTCTCGGCCGTTGCTCAGGCGACGCACGCCATCGCTGCCATTGAGCCCGCCGTTGATCCGCACGCTGAAGGCGCGCACCTGGGGGGTGCAACTGATCTGCAGGCTGCCCTCGGCGCCGGCCTCGTCCACACGGCTGGTTAGCGCCTGGTCCCAGGTCGGGCCACGCGAACCGAAGTCCATCACGCCGGGGTTGCCACCCACGGTCGGTTGCTGGCTGTTGATCTCGCAGGCGGCGCTGATTACCAGGCGCGCCTGGATGAAGCCGGTGCTGGTGCCATGTGCCACGCTGCCAGGCAGCAGCAGCGGGCCCAGTGTGAGCAGCAGGATCGAGGTGCGTTGCAACGCGTCCTTGTGCATGGGCGTCCCCTACCAGGTGACCGTGACTTTGAGCAGGTCGGCGTACAGCCCGGCGCGGGGTACCCAGGCCAGGCTGTCGATCCGTGCGTAAAGAGGGAGCTCGACCGAGCCGCTGTCCGGCACCCGTGCCGATTGCGCCACATCCACCGCCAATGGCTGGCGCCAGGCGGCGTCGCGGTACAGGCGGTAGGGGATCGGCCGGGCCTTGCTGTCGTGGCTGGCCAGGTAGCGAAGCTCGCCGACACCGCCATGCTGGCCGCCGTCGACGCGTACCTGATAAGGCGTGTCGGGGTTGCATTCCAGACGCGGTGGCCGTTGGCTCAGCAGCACTCCACTCAAGGGCGCGCCCGAGCCGTCCAGGCGCGCGGCACTGCCCAGATCGATCCGGCCCAGGGCCTGCGCACCGGCATCGCGCTGCTGGTTGACCAGCATGCAACCGCGCTGCACGCGGATCTGCACCTCGACGAGAAAGTCCGCCGCCACGGCACTGCCGCTCAACCACAGGCCCAACAGCCCGGCCATCCAGCGCTCCGTCACCTGTCAATCCTTGTCTGTATGCGTTGAGCTTGAGCGTAGCAGTGGGATTGGCGCAGAGTGGCCGTGCGCTACCCCTCTTTGGCATTAATCCCTAGGATGAAACCACCAGAAACATCCGAAAAAATCAGCGCTTGAAGCAGCATCCCTGCAAACGCCCACCCTTCAAATAGTCATATGCCGACAAACCGGCCATGGTTCTGATACCTTGCAGGGCGACTATCCTGTGCCATACGCACCCCTGTGCGTGGACGGACCCTGCCAGGAGCACCCCGTGACCACTGCCCCGCTTTCCCTCGACCAGGCCATCGAACGCTGTGCCCAGGAACCTATCCAGGTACCGGGCAGCATCCAGCCCCATGGCTTTCTGCTGGTGCTGGACAACACCAACCTGCGCATCCTCCAGGCCAGTGAAAACACCGAACGCTGGCTCGGCGTGCCGGCCCAGGAACTGCCAGGCCAGGCATTCGACGCACTGGTCGGCGAAGGCTTCGACCTGCACCGCCACCTGGCCTCCCTGCCGGAGGACGAGATCTTCCCCTTCCACATCGGCGATGTCCGCCTGCGCGAAGGCGCCCCCTGCCAGGCACCGCTGCGGGTGCTTGCCCACCGTCACGACCAGGTGTTGATCCTCGAGTTCGAGCCCTGTCGAGGTTCGGCCAGGGGCGACTACTACCCCCTGGTGCGGGCCTTCGTCAGCACCCTGCACCAGGCCACCAGCATCGAGGACTTGCTGCAGCAATCGGTACGCCAGATCAAGCGCATCACCGGCTTCGGCCGGGTCAAGGCCTACCGCTTCGACACCGAAGGCAATGGCACGGTGCTCGCCGAACACGCCGACCCTGGCTATCCCCAATACCTGGGGTTGTGTTTTCCCGCCTCCGACATTCCGCGCCAGGCCCGCGAGCTGTACCGCATCAACCGCATCCGGGTGATCGAGGATGCCGACTACCAGGCCTCGCCGCTGGTACCCGCCGCCAACCCGCGCACCGGCAAGGCCCTGGACATGAGCTTCGCCGCGCTGCGCAGCGTGTCCCCGGTGCACCTGCAGTACATGCGCAACATGGGCACCCTGGCGTCGATGTCGCTGTCGATCGTGGTCGACGGCAAGCTCTGGGGCCTGCTGTCGTGCCACCACGACCAGCCGCGCGCCGTGGATTTCCAGACCCGCACCGCCTGCGAGCTGCTGGCCAATGTGCTGTCGTTGCAGATCGAGGCCCACGAGGCCCACAACAGCACGCGCTTCCTGCTCGACCTGCGCCAGCGCATCGTGCACATGCTGTCTTCGATGGCCGATCACGACAGTGTCGGCGACGGCCTGCTCGCCCTGCCCGAAGTGATGCTGCAGTTCGCCGGCGCCACGGGGGCGGCGATCATCAGCGCCGAGCGTTGCGACCTGATCGGCCACACGCCACCGGCGGCGCAGGTCAACGCGCTCGTGCACTGGCTGGCCCAGCGCGGCGAAGACCTGGTGTTCCACACCGATAACGCGCAGCGCGACATCGATGTGCTACCCGAGCTGGGCCAGCATGCCGCAGGCGTGCTGGCCGTGGCCATCTCGCAGCTCCACTCGCACTACCTGCTGTGGTTCCGCCCGGAGCAGGCACACACGGTGAATTGGGCCGGGCGCCCCGAGAAACAGGTCGGCCCGCTGGGCAACCTCAATCCACGCCACAGCTTCGAGCGCTGGCAGGAAGAGGTCCGCGGCTTCAGCGCCGCCTGGCACCCGTTGACCCTCGAGGGCGTGCTGGAGCTGCGTGGCGCGGTGCTTGGCATCGTCCTGCGCAAGGCCGAGGAGCTGGCCCAGCTTGCCGGCGAACTGAAACGGTCGAACAACGAGCTCGAGGCATTCTCCTACAGCGTGTCCCACGACCTGCGAGCGCCGCTGCGGCACATCGCCGGCTACAGCGAGCTGCTCGGCGAGATCGAAGGCGAACACCTGACCGAACGCGGCAAGCGCTTCCTCGGGCATATCGGGGAAGCCGCGCAATTCGCCGGCACCCTGGTGGACAACCTGCTCAACTTCTCGCAGATGGGCCGCTCGGCGTTGCGCCTGACCGATGTCGACCTCAACGCGCTGGTCGACGCTATCCGCATGGAGATGGCGCCCGACTATGCCGAGCGGGAGATCCTCTGGGACATCGCCGCGCTGCCCAAGGTGATTGCCGACCCGGCCTTCATCAACATGGTCCTGCACAACCTGATCGCCAATGCCGTCAAGTACACCCGCCACCGCGACCCGGCACGCATCGAGGTGGGTGCCGTGCAGCACCGGCACGAGATCGAGGTGTATGTGCGCGACAATGGCGTGGGCTTCGACATGGCCTATGTCGACAAGCTGTTCGGGGTGTTCCAGCGCCTGCACCGAATGGAGGAGTTCGAGGGCACCGGGATCGGCCTGGCCAGCGTACGGCGCATCATCGAACGCCATGATGGCCGCGTCTGGGCCCAGGGCAACCTGGGCCAGGGCGCAAGCTTCCACTTCACCCTCCCCCGCCAACCGATGACCGCCTGAGGCCGCTGCCCATCATGCTCAAGCCCATCCTGCTGGTCGAAGACAACCCCCGGGACCTGGAACTGACCTTGCTGGCCCTGGAGCGCAGCCAACTGGCCAACGAAGTCGTCGTCGTGCGCGACGGCGCCGACGCCCTGGACTACCTGCTACGGCGCAACGCCTTCGCCGAACGCGCCGACGGCAACCCGGCGGTGATGCTGCTGGACCTCAAGCTGCCCAGGGTCGACGGCCTCGAGGTGCTCAGGGAGGTGCGCGCCACCGCAGAGCTGCGCAGCATCCCCATCGTCATGCTGACCTCTTCGCGCGAGGGGCCCGACCTGCGGCGCGCCTATGAACTGGGCGTCAATGCCTACGTGGTCAAGCCGGTGGAGTTCAAGGCGTTCGTTACCGCGATTTCAGGCCTGGGGGTATTCTGGGCGGTGCTCAATGAGCCGCCGCCCGGCTCGCTGCGCCTGAACCGTCGCGACGACCACTGAGGCAGTCACCATGCAGACGACGCCACTGAAACTGCTGATGGTCGAAGACAGCTCCATGGACGCCGAGCTGATCCTGATGCGCCTGGAGCGCAGTGGGCTACAGGTACAATCGCGGCTGGTGTTCGACCATGTCGGCGCCGAGCATGCCTTGCGCGCGGGCACCTTCGACCTGATCCTGTGCGACTGCGTGCTGCCCGCCTCCTCGGGTGCCGAGGTGCTGGCGATCGCCCAGCGCATCGCGCCGGATACGCCGTTCATTTTTCTCTCCGGCATCTACGGTGAAGAGCATGCGGTGGAGATGATCCGCCTGGGCGCCACCGACTATGTGCTGAAGAAGAACCTGCCGCTGCTGCCCAAGGCCGTGCGCCGGGCCCTGACCGAAGTGCAGGAGCGTCAGCGCCGGCGCCGCGCCGAGGAGGCCCTGGCCGACATGGAGGCCCGCGCGCGGATCGCCATCGACGCCGCCGGCATGGGCAGTTGGGACTACAGCCCGCAGGATGGCCGCATGCAGTGGGATGTGCGCTGCAAGGCCCTGTTTGGCTTGCCCACCGACACCGAGATGAACCTTGAGGTGTTCTACGCGGGTATCCACCCCGAAGACCTGCCCAGGGTACGTGACGCGGTCGAGCGGGCCATGTGCGAGGACAGCGGCGGCCGTTACCGGGTCGAGTTTCGCAGCGCCCCAGCCGGCGCACTCGAGCCGCGCTGGTTGCTCTCCAGCGGCCAGACCCAGTTCGTCGATGGCCAGTGCGTGCGGTTCTCCGGCGTGCTGCAGGACATCCACCAGCAACGCCAGGCCACACGCGCCCTTGAGCAACTCAATGAAATACTCGGCGAGCGGGTCGAACGCCGCACCCGCGAACGCGACCGCGCCTGGGAACTGTCCCAGGACCTGCTGGCGGTGCTCAACAAGGATCTCACACCCGTGGCGCTGAACCCGGCGTGGGAGGCGAGCCTGGGCTTCACCCGCGAACGCCTGGGGCAGATCTCGCTGCTGCAACTGCTGCCGGAAGCCGACCAGCAGGCCTTTCTCGCCGAAATCGGCGCTCTGTCCGAGGGCCGCACCAGCGCGCGCTTCGTCGGCCGTATCCTGCATGCCGGCGGCCAGCAGCGCTGGCTGTCGTGGGTGGTGGTGCCGGACGACAGCCTTCTGTATGTGGTGGCCCGCGATATCTCCAGCGAGCGTGAGTCGGCGCTGGAACTGGCCGAGGCCAACACTCGCCTGCGCGAACAGATCGATGAACGCGAACGCATCGAAGCGGCGCTGCAGCAAATGCAGCGCCTGGAGGCGGTCGGCCAGCTCACCGCCGGGGTGGCTCACGACTTCAACAACCTGCTGACGGTCATCCTCACTGGCGCCAGTTTTCTCAAGAACGACCTGGACAAGGGCCTGCTGGACAAGGCCCATGGCCGCCTGAAACACATTCGCGAAGCCGGCGAACGTGGCGCCAAGCTTACCGCGCAGCTGTTGGCGTTTTCCCGCAAGCAACGCCTGGAGCCAGTACCACTGAACCTCAACCGCACCCTAGGCGGGCTGGAGGAACTGCTGCGTCGCACCCTGGGCGGTCGTGTTTCGGTGCGCCTGGACCTGGATACCCACCTCTGGTTTGCCCTCACCGACCCGACCCAGACCGAGATGATCATCCTCAACCTGGCGATCAATGCCCGCGACGCCATGCCCGACGGCGGTCAGCTGACCCTGGCGACCCGCAACACCCGAGTCGACGCCCAGCCCCAGCGCCCGCAAGATCCGGAGCCCGGCGACTATGTGATGCTGACCATCAGCGACACCGGCTGCGGCATGAACGATGAAGTGGCGGCCAAGGTCTTCGAACCCTTCTTCACCACCAAGGACATCGGCAAGGGCTCGGGCCTTGGCCTGGCCCAGGTGTTCGGCTTCGCCAAGCAGAGTGGTGGTGGAGTGCGTATCGACACTACGCCCGGCCGCGGCACGCAGGTCAGTGTGTACCTGCCCTCGGTCAGGGCCCACGCAGATCACGCCACACCGGAGCTGGACAAGGGGCGACCGCTGGCCGGTGGCGGCGACCGCAGCATCCTGCTGGTGGACGACGACCACCTGGTGCGTGAAATGATCGGCGATGTGCTGCGCCGCCATGGCTATCGGGTGCGCCAGGCGCATAATGGCGAACAGGCCCTGGCATTGCTCGATGACGCCACCGACCTGCTACTGACCGATTTCGCCATGCCCGAACTCAATGGCGCGCAGCTGGCACGGGCGGCACGAGAACGCTACCCGCAATTGCCCGTGGTGTTTCTGACCGGCTACGCCGAACTGGACAGCCAGGAACTGCCGGGCAGCCTGGTGGTCCAGAAACCTGTGCACGAGCAAGTGCTGGCCCTGGCGTTGGCCGAACTGTTGGAAAACGGGAACCTGGAATGAAAAAAATCGCCAGCCGGCGATTTTGATTTGCTTTGAAAGCAGAGAAGAAATGGCAGGGGCGGCTGGATTCGAACCAACGCATGGCAGGATCAAAACCTGCTGCCTTACCGCTTGGCGACGCCCCTGTATCGGATATGACGAGCGCCTGATGCGCTGCCAATCTGACCATTCACCGCGAGCTCCGTGTGTTGCTGTGCGGGAATGGCCGGCACTTTAACAACCTTTTCCCGAGGTGAAAAGCTTTTTTTCAAAAAAAATCACAGAAAACAGCAGGTTAGTCGCCGACACGCGATTATGCAGTGATTAATTCAAGCGACAGGCCGCGCAGCACATGCACGAGCATCGGCTATTGATGCACCACGCTGCGGCGTATTTTTGCGCCCGCACAAGTGCCAGAGTGAATCAGCGCCCGCATGGCTGTTGAATTGACCCGCACCGAACAGAACCAGACCCACGAAGCCCACCGCCCACGGATATCCCTTCCGCAGGCGGCTCTCAAGTGAGCTTCACGGCCAGAACAAATCACCCGCTATTGATGGCTGACCCAATACACCGCCGTGACCACCACCAGCACGATCAGACACAGGATCGCCCAGGCATCGACACTGCTGTCAGCTTTGCGGACCTTGCTTGAGTTTCCCATTGCATTACCTCTTGTAGTGGTTATGGGAATGCACTTCGCAAGCAGCAGTTAAGTCCAGCAATGCCCTTCACTCAAGCAGGGTCTTTCAATAGTCGACGGGTGACATGAGGAAGGGATAGCGAAAATCCGCCGCCCGTCCTTCGGCGCTGTAACGGTGAAAGTCGATACCGTGACCGTCCTGGTCCAGCAGCCTCAGCCAGCGCCGGGCCTTGTCCGCGTCGATCAGTTGCAGGGACGGCACCCGATGCTCCTGACGCCCGTCACGGCCCACCGCCAGGCCCAAGGCATCGTCATGCAACATGACCATGGCCCAGCCGCCCATGGTGAAATGCCCGCCCATCAACACGCCCAGGCGCCCGTCGATACGCGCCCGCAGAGCCTCGGGCGAGCTGTTGACCGCGCTGAACACCACATCGCGCCCCGGCACCCGACCCGCCGCCTCGAACGCTCGCATGGCACCGAACGCCATCTCGTCGTTGGCCGACCACACCAATTGCGTGCCTGGGTAGCGCGCCAGCAGCATCTGCGCCTGCTCGAAGGCGCGCTGGCGACTCCAGCCGCCGTACACCACCTGGCGCAAGCGTACCTGGGGATGGTCGGCCAGCGCCCGGCGCATGCCCAGTTCGCGCAACTGCGAGGCGGGCGTGGTCTTCACGCCGGCGAACGCCAGCAGGTCGATCGGGCCATCCACAGGTGGCAACTGCGCGACCATCGCCTTGAGCATCTGATAGCCGGCCTCCTCATCGTTGCTGACGAGGGTGCCGAGAATCCGCGGGTACTTCTCCGGCTGGGCCTGGATGCTGCGCAACTGGTCCTCGGTCAGGCCATTGTTGACCAGGAACAGCTTCACCCCTGTGCCACGGGAAAGACGGATGACCTCTGGCGCCACGTACTGTTCATTGACCAGCACCAGGTAGTCGGGGCGTTGCGGCCCCTGCAGCACCGCACGGGCCAAGCTCAGCGTGCGGTCGGCACTGCGTTCGCTGTACTGCACGCGCAGCGCCATCCCCAAGTCCTTGGCGGCGGCCTGCATGAAACGCGAATAGTCGACCCAGAACGTTTCGTTGGAATAGCCCGGGTTGAGAAACACCACCGAGGCAGCCTGCGCGCCGGCTGCCAGCGGCAGGCTCAGGCACAGGCCCTGGCACAAGGCCTTGAGCATGCGGTTACATCCCTGCGAAGCAAACCTCGGATTATAGCCAGATGGCGTGCCAGAGAGGACAAATGCCAGTCAGTCTCACTTAGTCCAAATGGTTCTTTTCATATGCAAAAACATCACTTTAGCGCATAAACCCACTCTGCTATCGTTCCTCGGCTCCGACCCGGAGTGCGCGGCCGTGCGCGCGATTAGCTGCATGCAGCCTGAGACAGGACTTATATGTACGTATACGACGAGTACGATCAGCGGATCATCGAGGACCGCGTCAAGCAGTTCCGTGATCAGACCCGCCGCTACCTGGCCGGTGAGCTGAGCGAAGAAGAATTCCGCCCTCTGCGCCTGCAGAACGGCCTGTATATCCAACGTTTCGCGCCGATGCTGCGTGTCGCCGTGCCCTATGGCCAGCTGAACGCCCGCCAGACCCGCATGCTGGCGAAGATCGCCCGCGACTACGACAAGGGTTACGCGCACATCAGCACCCGCCAGAACGTGCAGTACAACTGGCCGGCGCTGGAAGACATCCCGGAAATCCTGGCTGAGCTGGCCACCGTGCAGATGCACGCGATCCAGACCAGCGGCAACTGCCTGCGCAACGTCACCACCGACCAGTTCGCCGGTGTCGCCGCCGACGAGCTGGTCGACCCGCGCCCCTGGTGCGAAATCGTGCGCCAGTGGACCACCTTCCACCCGGAATTCGCCTACCTGCCGCGCAAGTTCAAGATCGCCGTCAACGGTTCCAGCGACGACCGCGCCGCCATCGAAGTGCACGACATCGGCCTGGAGCCGGTGCGCAACGCAGCCGGTGAACTGGGCTTCCGCGTGCTGGTCGGCGGCGGCCTGGGCCGTACCCCGGTGATCGGTTCGTTCATCAATGAGTTCCTGCCCTGGCAGGACCTGCTCAGCTACCTGGACGCCATCCTGCGCGTGTACAACCGTTACGGCCGCCGTGACAACAAGTACAAGGCGCGGATCAAGATCCTGGTCAAGGCGCTCACCCCGGAAGTGTTCGCCGAGAAGGTCGAGGCCGAGATGGCCCACCTGCGCGGCGGCAGCACCACCCTGACCGAAGCGGAAGTCGAGCGCGTGGCACGCCACTTCATCGCCCCCGACTACCTGGCGCTGGACAACGTCGACTACGGCGCGCTGGACCAGGAACACCCAGGCTTCGCCCGCTGGCGCTCGCGCAACACCCGTGCCCACAAGAAGCCGGGCTACGTCGCCGTCACCCTGTCGCTCAAGCCCACCGGCGTCGCCCCGGGCGACCTGACCGACAAGCAGCTCGACGCCGTCGCGGACTTCGCCGAACGCTACAGCTTCGGCTTCCTGCGCACCTCCCACGAGCAGAACATCATCCTCGCCGACGTCGAGCAGCGCCAGCTGCACGCCCTCTGGCTGGAACTGCGCGAGCAAGGCTTCGCCACCCCGAACATCGGCCTGCTGACCGACATCATCTGCTGCCCGGGCGGTGATTTCTGCTCCCTGGCCAACGCCAAGTCGATCCCGATCGCCGAATCCATCCAGCGCCGCTTCGACGACCTGGACTACCTGTTCGACATCGGCGAGCTCGACCTGAACATTTCCGGCTGCATGAACGCCTGCGGCCACCACCACGTCGGCCACATCGGCATCCTTGGCGTGGACAAGAAGGGCGAGGAGTTCTACCAGGTCTCGCTGGGCGGCAATGCCGCCCGCGACGCGAGCCTGGGCAAGATCCTCGGCCCGTCCTTCGCCCAGGACGCCATGGCCGACGTGATCGAGAAACTGATCAGCGTGTACGTCGAGCAGCGCACCGAAGACGAGCGCTTCATCGACACCTACCAGCGGATCGGCATCGACCCCTTCAAGGAACGCGTCTATGCAGCGAATCATTAAGCACAACCAGATCGTCGACGAAACCTGGCACCTGCTGCCCAAGGATGTTTCCATCGACGAACTGACCAATTGCGACGACTACATCGTGCCGCTGCAACTGTGGCGCGACCACCCGAGCCTGCTCAAGGCCCGCGACGGCGGCCTGGGCATCTGGCTGGACAGCGACGAGGAAGCCGAGGAAATCGGCGAAGACGTCGAGCACTTCCAGGTCATCGCCCTGAACTTCCCGGCCTTCACCGACGGGCGCAACTACTCCAACGCGCGCCTGCTGCGTGACCGCTACAAGTTCAAGGGTGAACTGCGCGCCATTGGCGACGTGCTGCGCGACCAGCTGTTCTACATGGCCCGTTGCGGCTTCGACGCCTTCGCCATCCGTGCCGACAAGAACCCTGAAGACGCGCTGCAAAGCCTGAAGGACTTCTCGGTCACCTACCAGGGCGCCACCGACGAACCGCTGCCGCTGTTCCGTCGTCGCTGACCCTCGCACTGGGGCTGTCACGCAGCCCCAGTCACTCGCGCTGCATCGCAAAAATTATCTGATCTTCTGCTCAGGTTTGCTAATAGCACGCCGATATCAAGGCGTACTCATTAACTCCGCAAGGAAAGCGATGATGAGCCCGATCACATCCGCACTGCGCTTCACCCCCGTGTACAGCGCCTCCCCTGCCCCGCAGGGCCTCGATGCCCGCCAGGCCGCTGCGGCCGCCAGCATCCCCGGCGCCCAGGTCATCCTTGGCCAGGACACGCGCATTCCCGATTCGCAGACCTACTCCTCCCGGGGCACACTGGGTAACGCCCAACCCCGCTACGTATGGGAGCAGGACAGCATCGACAAACTGAGCATGCACATGCTCGGCAGCATCAAGGGCAACAGCACCGCCGCGCGCTTCCAGGGCCTGGGCGCCGCCCTGATGGAACAGCTGGTGGCCAATGGTGGCCAACGCGTCTCCCAATCGGCGCTGCAGGTCGCTGAAAACACCGAGCTCGCCCCCACCCTGCTGGCCCTGCAGCAGTCCAGGCTGCGCGAACACGCCAGCAACAGCATCACCCTCAACCTCACCACCGCCACCGGCGCCACGGTGAAGCTCGGGTTGTACAACGGTGAACAAGGCCTGGCCGTGGACGCCGACGTACAGGGTGGCACGCTCAGCGCCGCAGAATTCAAGGGCCTGGCAACCCTGGCGAATGGCTTCCAGTCGGCCATCAACGGCCTGACCCAGGAGACGCCGAGCCTGCAACTGGGCGCCCTGCTCAAACTCGACCCGTCCCTGTTCACCGGCCTGCAGATGAACGCCAGCCTCGAGACTGCCAGCGGCGAACTGCAGACCTTCGACCTGCGCATGGACGACTCGACCCGCAACCTCAAGCTGCAAGGCCCGAGCGGCCAGATCCAGCTCGACCTGGACACCCAGGGTGGCGTGGTGCTGGGCAACCCGCAGCAACGCCAGGCCGCGGTCAGCAACTACCTGAGCCAGTTCGACGCGGCCCAGGCGCGCGGCAAGGGCGACGCCCAACTGATGACCTTGTTCAAGGATGCCTTCAGCCAGCTCAACAGCGTGGATGACAGCAGCCCGCGCCCGGCCGGGCATGAGGATGCGATCAACCGATACAGCCGCTCGTTGCTCAGCGGCCTGGCCGACTTCAATGCCTCGATCAGCCAGACCAGCCAGCGCCTGAACTCGCACCGCCCTGATGAGGAAGACCGCTTCAGTTACCAGGCATCGCAGGCCACCACGACCAACGGCGGCGGTATCACACTCGACGTGAAGCAACACCAGGATGCCAAGCTCGACGCCGCCTGGCACACCACACTGTCGTCGTCGGCCAAGCTCGACCAGGGCCTCGACCCGAACAACTACCGCTATCACATGCTCAGCGAGCAAGCCAGCGCCAGCACCCACGTCGGCTTCGTCAACGGCACCCTGAGCGAAGCCAGCGCCACTCAGGAAGCCAACAGCACCCACCGGGTGCTGACTTACCAGAACGGCGAGCTCAAGTCCGATGTCAGCACGCCACAGTCGGTGCGCAAGTCCCGCGACTTGATGGACATGCTCAACCAGTTGCTCAAGCAGGACAAAGAGGCCCGTCGCATCGGTGTCCAGTCGAACCTCGACCAGCAGCTGGCCGCGAGCAGCCACCAATGGTTGCTGCAGAGCGATCCGTCGAAGATCGCTGACTGATCCGCGCCCGTTCGCTTTGTAGGAGCGGCTTCAGCCGCGATCACCCGCGAAGCGGGTGCCAGGCACCGCGTCGCCTGCATCGCGGCTGAAGCCGCTCCTACAGGACCCATTTCAGCGCAAAGGCACGTAGATATCCGTCTGCCATTGTTCGAGCGGCGTCTGCGGGTAGATGCTCAGGTAATGGAAGAACAGCGGGTGATCACGCAATTCCTCGCCACTCCCCGGCAACCAATCGCGGTAGAGCGGGTAGATCGTCTCGCCGATATGATCGGGCGACCCCACATGGCGCACCACCGCGCAGCGCCCACCGGGCAGGCTGAGCGTGTGCACACCTTCGTCGTTGGGTTGCAGCGCCTCGAACAACTCGCCGCAAATGGCAAAGCGGAAGTCTTCGGGTGCGGTGGTATCGGGATTGTTGTAGGGGATACCGAAACTGCGGCTCGTGGCCACCGGCGACTGCCCGCTGCGCTTGCGCCATTCGATGAAGCGGCCCACAGTCTCGCTGACCTGGCCGGGTGGGCCGCGATGCTCGAGCGCGGCCAGCCGAACTTCGGTGAAATCGACGATTCGTACCTGCATGGTGATGCTCCTGGAAAAATGAGGAATGTCGAACACCGTATTCCAGCGCTGCCAGTCGGGTTGACGTCGGAACGTGCTGGGCGCCTGGCCGAAGGCACGGCGGAAGGCCCGGCTGAACGCTTCGGGGCTTTCGAAGCCGGCGCCCATGGCCGCGTCGAGCACGCTGAAGTCCGCCTGGCAAACCAGGCGGTGGGCGGCGCGGCGCAGGCGCATCAACTGCACGTAGCGAGCGACCGGCACACCCACATAGGCACTGAACTGCCGATGGAAGTGGAACGCCGAGAAATGCGCCACCGCGCTCAGGGCGTTGACCGACAGGTCGCCTTCGAGGTTTCCCTCGATATAGGCGAGCACCGCGTCGAAGCGCTTCTGGTACAGCACATGGGTGGGCAGGTCGAGCACTGGGGCAGACTCCTGAAATACGGTAGGCCGTAGCATCATCGATACGGGCCCGATCATACCTAGCCGCGTTTGCTCAGGGCGCCCTGAACATCATCAGACCAATAACCCCGTAGGCGCCAGCCTTGCTGGCGAAGGCCACACCACGGTCCAGCGTCGGGCCGGTTCGCCAGCAAGGCTGGCTCCTACAGGTGAAACGCAGCGCCCATTGCCTGCTTTTCATTCACAAGCCATCCGGTCATTACTGACTCCTAGTCAAAAGACCTTAACCCGGAGGCGTCTTAATCAATCCCGCTGAAACCTGCAGACTGCACCCACTCGATCAACTGGCGCAGCACCGCGCAAGACCGATCCCCCACCGTCCACCAGGAGCAGCCCCATGAGCATTCCATCCTTCGGCCTCGGCACCTTCCGCCTCACCGGCCAGGCCGTCATCGACTCGGTCAAGTCCGCGCTCGAACTGGGCTACCGCGTCATCGACACCGCACAGATCTACAAAAATGAAGCCGACGTCGGCCAGGCCATCGCCGAAAGCGGCGTACCACGTGAAGAACTGTTCATCACCACCAAGATCTGGGTCGAAAACTACACCGCCGACAAACTCGTGCCCAGCCTGCGCGACAGCCTGGCCAAGCTGCGCACCGACCATGTCGACCTGTTGCTGATCCACTGGCCGGCACCGGGCAACGGCGTCGAGCTCAGCGAGTACATGCAGGCCCTGGCCAAGGCCAAGGCGCTGGGCCTGACCCGACAGATCGGCGTCTCCAACTTCAACATCGAACTGACCCGCCAGGCCATCGCCGTGGTCGGCCAGGGCGAGATCGCCACCAACCAGGTCGAACTCAGCCCCTACCTGCAGAACAGCACGCTGACCGCGTTCCTCAAGGAACAAGGCATCACCACCACCTCCTACATGACCCTGGCCTACGGCAAGGTGCTGAAGGACCCGGTGCTGGCCGAGATCGCCGCCAAGCACAAGGCCACCGTCGCCCAGGTGGCACTGGCCTGGGCGCTGCAACTGGGCTACGCGGTGATCCCGTCGTCGACCAAGCGCGAGAACCTGGCCAGCAACCTGCTCGCCCGCGGCCTGCAGCTGGACGCCGACGACATGGCCCGCATCGCCACGCTCGAGCGCAACGGCCGCGAAGTCAGCCCGGATGGCCTGGCGCCGATCTGGGACTGACCTGAACAATCGAGCCGCCCTGCCAGGGCGGCTTCGCCTTCATCACGCAACACGGAGCTCCCGATGAGCACGCTTTCCCCCAAACGGGTCCTGTTTGCCCTGGCCATCGGCGCCTTCGGCATCGGCACCACCGAGTTCACCCCCATGGGCCTGCTGCCGGTCATCGCCGAGGGCGTCGACGCCAGCATCCCCAGCGCCGGCATGCTGATCACCGCCTATGCCATCGGCGTGATGGTCGGCGCGCCTATCATGACCCTGTTGTTCAGCCGCTTCGGCAAGCGCGCCGCGCTGATGATGCTGATGGGCATCTTCACTATTGGCAACCTGCTGTCGGCCCTGGCGCCGGACTACTACACCCTGCTCGCCTCGCGCCTGATCACCAGCCTCAACCATGGCGCCTTTTTCGGCCTGGGCGCGGTGGTCGCCGCCAGCGTCGTGCCCAAGGACAAGCAGGCCAGTGCCGTGGCCACCATGTTCATGGGCCTGACCATCGCCAACATCGGCGGCGTGCCCGCGGCCACTTGGCTTGGCCAGCAGGTCGGCTGGCGCATGGCCTTCGCCGGCACCGCCGTGCTGGGCGTGCTGGCCATCGCCGCGCTGTGGTACGCCCTGCCCAAGGGTGAGCGCGGCAGCGTGCCCCATGTGCGCAAGGAACTCGCCGTGATCGCCCGCCCCAACGTGCTGCTGGCCATGGCCACCACGGTGCTGGGGGCTGGTGCGATGTTCACCCTGTATACCTACGTCGCCCCGGTGCTGGCCGACCTGACCGGCGCTTCCGACGCCTTCGTCACCCTCGGCCTGGTGCTGATCGGCGTGGGCTTCACCCTCGGCAACAGCCTGGGTGGCAAGCTGGCGGACTGGTCGCTGGATGGCGCCGCGCGGATCTTCCTCGGCGCCCTGGCGGCCATCATGTTGCTGATGCCGCTGGTGCTCGGCAGCCATGTCGGCGCGGCCATCGCGCTGCTGGTGTGGGGCATGTTCACCTTCGCCGTGGTGCCGCCACTGCAGATGCGGGTGATGATCGCCGCCGCCGAAGCGCCGGGCCTGGCGTCCTCGATCAACGTCGGTGCGTTCAACCTGGGCAATGCGGTGGGTGCCGCGCTGGGCGGCGCGGTGATCAGCCTGGACCTGGGGTATGCCGCGGTACCGATGGCCGGTGGCCTGCTCGCGGCCGGTGGGTTGCTGCTGGTGTGGCTGGGTGGGCGCAGCAAGGTCGTCGACAAGGCCGCGCTCAGAAACGCCACCCCACATTGACCATCCCCGCTGCGGCGCCGAGCACGACGAACTCGGCGCCCAGCGGCCCCCAGTGGGTGCCGAACGACGGGATGATCACCGGCGCGACGCCCAGGTGGTTGAGCGGGATCTTGTCCTGGTAATCCCCTCGATAACCCTGCAACAGCCCGCCACTGACCTTGACATAGACCGGATAGCGCTCGTTTTCCCAGACCTTGCCCAGGTAGGCGTAGTTCGAGCGCTGGTAGAACGAATTTTTGAAGGTGGCGGCGCCCCACAGCACCCCATCACCATAGACACGCTCTACCCCGATCAGCTCCTGGTGGTTGTTGTGCTCGGGGTCGTGGGACCAATGACGGGTGTAGGCGCTGGTCTGGACGTACCAGTATCCGTCCTCGCGCTGACTGTCGGCGGCGGCAGCCAACGGCACCGCGCACAGCACGATGGCGCTGATTGAGACCCTGATCATGTTTCACCACTTCCTGGACAATCTTGTGACTCTAGCCGCGCCTCGGCGAAACGCCAGTGCCACGGGCAGCGTTTCGCGAAGCGCAATTATGAAGTGCCAGGGTCACGCATTCTCAGTGCGCATCGGCAAGCGTAGCCTCGCTTCCTGTCAGGCCACTTCCCTGGCCCTTTACCAAGGAGCAGCACCATGTCCCGCCCGCCACTGCCACCCTTCACCCGCGAAACCGCCATCGAGAAAGTCCGCCTTGCCGAAGATGGCTGGAACAGCCGCGATGCCGCCAAGGTCGCCCTGGCCTATACCACCGATACCCACTGGCGCAACCGCGCCGAATTCTGCAACAACCGCGATGAGGCGCAGGCCTTCCTCGCCCGTAAATGGAACCGCGAGCTGGAATACCGCCTGATCAAGGAACTCTGGGCCTTCACCGACAACCGCATCGCCGTGCGCTACGCCTACGAGTACCGCGACGA
The DNA here is from genome assembly GCF_023757525.1 of Pseudomonas sp. MWU13-3659. NCBI lineage: Bacteria > Pseudomonadati > Pseudomonadota > Gammaproteobacteria > Pseudomonadales > Pseudomonadaceae > Pseudomonas > Pseudomonas sp. MWU13-3659. The sequence continues at coordinate 459,053 of NZ_JAMSHW010000003.1, forward strand.
CAGCGGCCAGTGGTTCCGCGCCTACGGCAACGAGAACTGGGAGTTCGCCGAAGACGGCCTGATGCGCAACCGCCATGCCAGCATCAACGAACAACCCATCAGCGAGGCCGAGCGCAAGTTCCGCTGGCCGTTGGGGCGGCGGCCGGACGATCATCCCGGGTTGAGCGCATTCGGCTTCTGAACCCTGGGGCCATCTGGGCATGGGGCTGCCAGGCAGCCCCCTTCGGCGCATAGGACAAGGACTACGCGAAACCGGGAAAAAGGGAATCCAGGGTTGTGCCAGACTCAGCCGCACGCCACTCCAGGACCCCGCCCATGCCTCCTCTTGATGCCATTCCCCCGTGTCGGCGCTATGATGCCTCTCAAGTGCGCAACAGGCCCCCTGTTGCACGGAGGTATTCCTTCATGGCCGCAAAAGCAAAAAAACTCTCGGAACAAGCCCTCGACGCCCTGGAGCGTGAGGTGCCACGCCACGCCAGCGAGGCCACCCACTCCGCCTATCTACGTGCACTGCAAGCCAACCAGCAAGGTGTGCTGTGCATCGACGAAGGTGAACTGGTGCGGGTTGCCGCCGACGGTGTCAGGACCGTGCTCGACAAGGCCCGGCCACGGCGCAAGGTCAAGGTCGGCGAGGTGATCAGCGTGCGCAAGGTCGATGATGGCACGACTGACGAGCGTGCCTAGGCTACGGGTGTTCGCAGGCCCCAACGGTTCCGGCAAAAGCACCATCAAGGCCGACTTGCCGGCGGCGCTGACACGCCTCTTCGTCAATGCTGACGACCTGGAACAAGAGGCGAAGTCCACCGGGTTCATCGACCTGGCACCTTTCGACGTCGCCACCTGCCTGCCAGAACTGCTCAGGTTCCATACCGAGCACTATCTCATCCAAACCAAGCAGTTGACTGACCAGGCCGAGCAACTCACGCTCCTCGGCAGCAAGGTCGACTACCGAGCCGTGCGAATAGACTCGTACTTCGCCTCGGTGATCGCGGACTTCATCCGCCAACGCTTGCTGGATACAAACCAGAGCTTCACCTTCGAAAGCGTCATGTCGCACCCAAGCAAGATCGAATTCATGCGCCAGGCCCAGGCACGGGGCTATCGCACCTACCTCTACTTCGTCTCCACCGAAAACCCACAGATCAACATCGAGCGGGTGGCCATTCGCGTGCATGCCGGAGGGCACCCGGTCAGGGACGACCTGGTACGCAGCCGCTACGACCGCTCGCTGGACCTGTTGCCGGACGCCATTGCGGCCAGCCACCGCGCCTACGTGTTCGACAATTCCGGCCACTGTGCCGTGTGGCTGGCGGAGATCACCGCTGGCACGCAACTGGAATTTCGCAACGAAGAGATTCCCGACTGGTTTTTCGACGCCTACGTGGATGAAGTGGAGTATTGAGACAGGACACTAGTGTCCTGTCCCGGAAATAGGTTCTCTTTTGGCGAGTGGCTTGGGTGTTCGGCCAAGGCGCCGCGACGCGTCATAGCAGGGCTATGGCGAGGAGTGGTAACGCCGGTCGGGCGCCCAAGACGCCGCCAAAAGTGAACTGCTTATTTCCGAGACTGGACACTAGGCCTTGCCAAGCTCCCCGATCTTTTCCAGCCGCGCCCGCACGATATTCCGGCTGATATTCAGCAACCGTCCCGTCTGCAACTGATTTCCGTGGCAGTACCGATACGCCGAGCGAAACACCGTTTCCTCGATATGCTCGTACAGGTCCGGCAGGTTCTGTTCGAACAGCGCCAGCAACGCGCTCTCCAGGTTGACCGGCGCCGCACTGGCCGCCACAGGCAACGCCGCCACTTCCCCATGTCCCACCGCCTGTGGGCGCATATCCACCAGGTGCAGGTCGGCTGGCGCCACCTGCTGCTGGCGGCACACCAGCAAGGCATGGTGGATCGCGTTCTCCAGCTCGCGGATGTTCCCCGGCCAGCTGTGCGCCAGCAATTTGCGTTCGGCTTCCGGGCTCAAGGTTGCACGCTCGTAGCCCAGGCGTCGGCAATGCTCCTCGATGAAAAACTCCGCCAGCGGCAGGATGTCGCCTGGCCGCTCACGCAGCGGAGGCAGGCGGATGGTGGCCACGTGCAGCCGGTAGAACAGGTCCTCGCGAAAATGCCCCGCCACCACGGCATCGGCGAGGTTGACGTTGGTCGCGGCCACCAGCCGCACATTGATCGGGATCGGTGTGCGCGAGCCGAGGCGCACCACCTCGCGCTCCTGTAGCACACGCAGCAATTTCACCTGCATGTTCAACGGCAAGTCGCCGATCTCGTCGAGGAACAGCGTCCCGCCATTGGCCGCCTCGAACCAGCCGGCCTTGTTCGAGGTGGCGCCGGTGAAGGCGCCTTTCTCGTGGCCGAACAGCTCGCTCTCCACCAGGGTTTCGGCAAAGGCACCGCAGTTCACCGCCACGAAAGGTTCACGATGACGTCGGCTGAGGGTGTGGATGTGGCGGGCGACCAACTCCTTGCCGGTGCCGGTCTCCCCGATGATCAGGGTGTTGGCTTCACTGGGTGCCAGGCGCTCGATACGGCTGAGCAGCTCCTGGGAGCGTGGGTCCTTGAACACGAGCACGGTGGCGCGCATGGATTTGGTCAGCTCGCGGGCATGGGGATGGGTGATCAGCGACATGGGGGCATTCCTGGCAATTGTGCGCGCCCTCATAGTGCACGAAACAATTTAGACCGAAAAATTATTAATAAATATTTATATATTCGAATTTAGAATAATTGATAACCAGCAGCCCGATTGCTGCTGGAGCAACAGCCAGTCAACACCATCTTGCGTGGGCATCAGCACTATTAGCGCGGCGAGCATGGCCGCAATGCCGACTGCAGGCCCCGTCACACAAGGCCTAGAGCGCTCTTCAAGGTACCCTGGCATGCATTTCGCTCCTGCCTGGCAAACGCCTGGGCCGCTCAAACGTGCGGCCCGCACACTGTCGGGAGCTGAACATCATGAAGACTATCTGGCGCCACAGCCTGGCCCTGCTCGGGCTGCTACTGAGCCTCGCGTCCTGGGCCAGCGAGCCTCCCAAATCCGTGCGCATTGCCATCGTCGCGTTCACCCAGGGTGGCGCGCCAGTCTTCGGCGGCATCCCAGGGCGGGTGATCGAGGACGGCTGGCTTGCCCAGCAACTGCAACAACGCGGTATCCAGCTCGACTGGGTGGCCCTGCCCCACGCCGGCGCCGGCCCGCAGATCAACGAAGGCTTCAGCAACGACAGCCTCGACTTCGCGGTACGCGGCGACCTGCCATCGGTGATCGCCGGGGCCGGCAATGTCCCCGGCAAACTGGTCGTGCCGGGCGGCAGCGGCAACAACGTGTACCTGGTGGTGCCGGCCAACTCCACGGTGCGCAGCATCCAGGACCTCAAGGGCAAGCGCCTGGCCCTGCATCGGGGGCGGCCGTGGGAGTTCGCCTTCAGCAACTTCCTGCAAAGCCAGGGGCTGCAGCTGACCGACTTCAAGATCGCCAACCTCAACCCGCAGGTCGGCGCGGCTGCCGTGTCGGCGGGCAAGGTGGATGCCGCGGTGCTGCTCAGCGAGGCCTATGCCCTCGAGGACAAGGGCGTTGCCCGCATCCTCTGGTCGACCAAGCAGGGTGCCAACGACTGGCGGCTGGTCTCCGACCTGTGGGGCACCGACCGCTTCATCGAACAACACGCCGACATCACCCAACTGGTGGCCACGGCCTGGGTCAAGGCGGCGTGGTGGATTTCCCAGGAGCAGAACCGCGACGGCTATTACACCCTGTCCTCCCGTGCCGGCGTTGCCGAGAGCGTGCTGCGCCGTGACGACCTGGACGATCCGGTGGCCTGGAAGGAGCGCTGGGCACCAAAGAGCGACGCCCAACTCAAGGCCCACTACCAGGCGCTGGCCCGCTATGCCCTGGACAACCGCCTGATCCGCACGCCCTACGCCATCGACGGCGACCTGGCCACCGGCTTCACCCGCCAGGCGCTGCAGGACCTGCAACTGACCCATTACTGGCCGTCGCTCGACGCCCAGCTCAGCCAACACTGATAGAGAACCCGCCATGAAGCTGCCTGTCTCACTCACCCTGGGCCTGACCGCCCTGGCGCTGTCCATCGGCGCCGTCGCCGCCGACACCTTCGCTCCCAAGCCTGACCCGCAACAGGGCGATGGCCGGGTCTCGGCATTCTATACCTGGAGCAAGGCCATCCCGGCCGCGCCCGGCAAGCTGCTGCGCAGCGAGCCGCTGGACCCGGCCCTGAGCCTGCCCAACGCCGCCAGCGCCCAACGCATCCTCTACACCTCGCTGGACGGCATCGACGGCAAGACGCCGATCGTGGTCTCCGGCGCGCTGTTCATCCCCAAGGGCAAGGCGCCCGCCGGTGGCTGGCCATTGGCAAGCTGGGGGCACGGCACGGTCGGCGTTGCCGATATCTGCGCACCGTCCTGGGCCGGGCGCTCGTACCGCGATGTGCAGTACCTCGACCGTTGGCTCGACGAGGGCTACGCCATCGTCGCCACCGACTACCAGGGCCTCGGCGTGCCGGGTGGTCACCCACTGCTGAACAACCGCATGGCCGCCTACGGCATCCTCGACGCGGCGCGGGCGGTGGTCACTGGCGTGCCGGGGCTGGCCAACAAGGTGCTGATCGTCGGCCAGTCACAAGGCGGGGCCGGGGCATTCGCAGCGGGGGCCTATGCGGCCACCTATGCGCCAGACCTCGGCGTCAAGGGCAGTATCGGCACCGGGGTGATCTACACCCTCGGCGCGAAGAACGTCGGCGAGCAGGATCCGGACAAGGTCGACCCGTCACTGGCCTACGGCTTCTACACCTTGCTGGCCGCGCAGCAGTACGACCCGAGCATCGACCCCCGCGACTTCTACACCGCCAAGGCCCTGCCGCTGTTCGAGCAGGCGCGCAGCAGCTGCCTGTCTGCGTTGGTCAGCGACGTGGTCGGCACCGGCCTGACCCCGGCCAATGCCAGGAAGGACTACCAGGGTAACCAGCTCGAAGCCTGGCAGGCCCAGGTGTCGTACCCGACCCTCAAGCTCGCGCAGCCGATCTTCATCGGCACCGGCGCCGAGGACAAGACCCCCGCCGCCAGCACCCAGGTGGCCCTGATGCAGGACGCCTGCAAGGCCGGTTCCGTGGTCCAGGGCCACCTATACAAGGGCCTCGGCCACAGCGAGACGGTCAACGCCTCGCTGAAGGACTCCATCCCCTTCGCCCGCCAGGTCATCAGCGGCCAGCCCGTCACCCCCAACTGCAACCCCAGCGTCCAGTAAGCCAGGAGCACCACCATGAGCCTCGAATTCTTCACCCGCCTGCCGCTGCATGGCGAAACCCAGTTCCTCCCAGGCGACCCGCGCAACCGCGGCGACTGGCACGCCGGCGGCCCCAGCACCGGCGCGGTGTCCGGCTTCGTCGTGGGCGATCACTTCAGCTACATCGACTACCTCGGCCAGGTGGCCAGGGCTGCCGAGATCAATGGTTTCGGCGGCGCCTTGATGGTCAACGCGCCCTCCGGCGAGGAGCCGTGGACGGTGTGTTCGCTGCTGGCCCGCGAGACCCGCACGCTGAAGTTCGTCACCGCCTTCCAGCCCTACCACTACACGCCCTGGGTCGCGGTGCAGCAGGCCGCCACCTACCAGCGCGCCACCGGCAACCGCCTGGTGTGGAACATCATCAATGGCGGCTCCGACGCCATCCAGCGCCAGGTCGGCGACTTCGAGGGGCACGATGAGCGCTACGCCCGCGCCACCGAGTTCATGGATGTGGTACGCGGTTACTGGCACAACGACAACTTCCACTACGAGGGCCGCTATTACCGCGCCGAGGGCGGTGGCCTGCGCGGGCCGCTGAAGAAGGCCGAACTGCCGCTGATCTGCACTGCCGGCTCTTCCGAGGCAGCCCGCGAATTCGCCGCCAAGCATGCCGACTTCTACCTGATGCGCGCCGAGCATCCTGATGAAATCGCCGCGCTGATCGCCGATATCCGTGCGCGGGCCCTGAAACATGGGCGCACCGACATCCGCTTCGGGCTGTCCATCGACGTCATCACCCGCGACACCGAGGAAGCTGCCCTGGCCGAAGCCAAGCGCTTCTTCGACGAAGGCGTGGCCAAGGGTACGGTCAAGGCCCGTGCCGCCCACGCCGGGCTGCGGACAGCGCGCAAGCTGAGCTATGAGCACGAATACGCCGACCAGGGCGAGGTGCCTGCTTACGACGACTTCTTCATCCACCCCAACGTCTGGACCGGCTTCGGCTACATCGGCATCCCACCGGGCTGCGCGCTGGTTGGCAGCCACGAAAACGTGGTGGCGCGAATCCGTGAGTACCACGCCATCGGCATCGACCTGTTCTTCCTCGCCGGTTACCCACACCTGGAAGAGGCCTACCGCCTCGGCGAGCACATCCTCCCGCACTTTCGCGGCGAACGCGCCGCCCTCTGATTGTGCACGACCTCTGTAGGAGCGGCTTCAGCCGCGATCACCCGCGAAGCGGGTGCCGGGCAACGCGTTGCCTGCATCGCGGCTAAAGCCGCTCCTACAGAGGGTGCAGGGGTCACACGAACGGGCCGCCCGAATGGCGTTGGCACATGCCGCAGGAGCACGTGTGGGGAAACCGTGGTTCGCCCTTGGCGATGAAGCGGATGCGGCCGCACAAGCAGCCGCCTTTGTAACGGATGGTTTTCATCAGGCAATTCCTTGGCTAACGCCGCCTCGCACAGCGCACGGAACCTGTATCTCTCGCCGCGGAAATTGCCAGTAACGAATCAGTTGCGGCGGTCGATACCGGGTACCAATCCCAGCTCGGTGGCGCGCTCGTACAGGCCGCTCATCTTCCATTGCTGGGTGAGCACACCGGGCCCATAGGGTCGCGAGCCACCAAGCGCATCGGCGAGCAACTGGATCTGCGCGCCCTCCTCCAGCAACAGGATGAATTCGGCAGTGGCGCGCAGGCCCTGCTTGCCCCACACAGTGGAGCCGCCGTTGGCCTCGAGGATGGCCAGGTTGAAGGGGTTGGCGGCAATCTGCTCAAGGATGAAATCCACCTCGGCCTGGCGCCGGTCGATGTACACCGGCAGCTCGCGAGCCAACTGGTAGCGCTGCACCGGCACGTAGTGGAACGGCAAGGTGCGGTGGGTCTGCGCCCAGGCACCGAGGTAGGGCGTATGCACGTGGGACACGGTCGTGATGTCGGCATGCCGCTGGAACAGTTTGGTATAGCGCCCCAGGCCACCCTTGCCCTTGCCGAGGATGACATTGCCAGCGAAGTCGCTGACCGTCGCCTCCAGCGGCTTGCGGTAGTGCCACGGGCCACCGTAGTTCACCGCCACCAACAGCTCCTGCCCCGGCACCCGCTCGATGAAGCCGACGGTGCCGTTGGCGGTGATGGTGTTGGTTTCGCGGAACACGGTGAACGCGGCTTCAGCCTCGGCCAGCACCTGGTCGATGAAGGCTTGCAGCTCAGTGGTGAGGGGGCGTTCGTTGGTCAGTACGGTCATGGTCGATCTCCGGAGTCAGGCGCGGCGCTGGGCCAGCAGGTCATGGGCGGCTTGCAAGGGGCGGTGGTCAACCCAGTCGGCGAGGTCGAAGTCGCGCTCCAGGAAGCCATGCAGGTTGAGGAAGGTCTTCTGGGTGTCGAGGAAGGCCAGGCGCTGGGCCGACAGGTCCGGCGCCAGGGTGGCGTGGAAGTCGCCGCGATAGGCCTCGGCCACGCCCTGGCTACCGGCGCGGGTCTCATCCTCGAGGATGGCGTTGAGCGCCTCGCGATTGCCGGCGGCCCAGGCGGCGGCGCGCAGGGTCTGGGCGAGGAAACGCGCGACCAGGTCGAAGTGCTCGTCGAGCAGCGACTGGTGGACGGTAATCGGCCGTGGCGTACCGTTGTTGATGCGATGGCGTGGGTTGGGCAGCGCATCAAGGTCGATACCCACCACCAGGCCGAGGCGGCGGGCGGCGTCGGCTGCGGCGGCGCCCTTGACGTACACCGCGTCGACCTCGCCGCGCACCAGGTAGTCCAGGCCCGACCATAGGCGTTGCAGGCCCAGTTGCGGGGTGCTGGCACCCTGCTGGTCGAGCAGCGCCACCTCCACCAGATGCACGTCATCGAAGGTCAGCCCCGCCGAGGCCAGCGCGCCTTTGTAGCCGTGCAGGCTCATGGCCCGGGCGATGCTGCCGGGGCGGTCATCTCCCCAGGCCGGCAGCGCCAGGCGCTTGCCGCGCAGGTCTTCGGGGCGGCGGATATTGCTGCCTGGGCGGACCAGAAGGGTCTGCCACTCCTCGATCCAGGTCAGGCCGACCAGCCTTGACGGCGCCCCGGCGGCGCGGGCAGCCAGGGCCGGCAGGTTGCCGCCCTCGCGGAACAGGCCGGGGAGCAGGTGATCGTAATGGTGATGGCCGAGCTGACGGGCTTCCTGCAGGGTGTCGATGGGCAGTCCGTCCCGGGCGAACTCCTCCTGCAGCCAGCCGAGCTTGTAGGCAATGCCGGAGGCGGTCGGTACCGGGCAGCGGGTGAACCAGAGGCGGTCCAGTGTTTGAGGTTGGGGGGCGGTTTGGGCGAGGGTCATGGGTAGCTCCTTGGACGTCGTGCAGGGCGTGTTGCAGCGGTCGTGCCAAGGGCTGGAAGGCCCGGAACATGGAGGCTGTGCACGAGTACCCAAGGCCAGGTTGCTGGCCTGGGAGCAGGCGTGCGGAGCGAGTGTTGCCAGATCAGCAAGCGACAGGCCGAGGGTGTTGCTGGAGCAGCATTTGAGCTTTGCAATCTCGCCGCAGGCCAACTGCTGCGAGGGCTCCACTGGAGTGGCAAAGAAGTTGCTCTGGCGTTGTCAGGAGTGGGGCCGCTGCGCGCCCCATCGCCGGCAGGCCGGCTCCTACGCGCCTCTGTAGGAGCCGGCTTGCCGGCGATAGGCTGCAAGGCAGCTCCCGCGAACACCGCCATCGAGGTCAACCATGAGCATCATCGAATTGCCCCACGCCCACCGCATCACCAGCGAAGCCGAGGCCCTGCGCATCGCCCGTGAAGTCGCCAGCGAAATCGCCACCCTCGCCGCCGACCCGCGCAACAACGACCAACTCCCCCGCCGCCAGGCCGAACGGCTGTCGAACAGCGGCCTCACTGCCATCGGCGTCCCCAAGCAGTTCGGCGGCCTCGGCGCCTCGGTCGAGACCATTGTCGAAACCGTGCGGTTGGTCTCTACCGCCGACGGCGGCGTCGGCCAGCTACTGCAGATCCATAACGTCATGCTGCGCGGCCTGTTCGACGGCTACCCCGACGAAGTCCGCGACCGCGTGCTGGCCGATGTGCTGGCCGGCAAACGCCTGGGCAACGCCCTGGCCGAGGTCGGCGGCAAGAACAAGTTCGCCCTAAAGACCCGTGTCGAACGCCGCGCCGATGGCAAGCTGGTGCTTAACGGCAGCAAGTTCTATTCGACCGGCGCCTACCTGGCCGATTGGATCTGGCTGACCGCCGCCAGCGAGGACGGTGGCGCTGGGGTGCTGCTGCACCGTGACACCCCTGGCCTGACCCTGGTCGACGACTGGCGGGCCTTCGGCCAGCAGCACTCGGTGAGCGGCACGGTGAAATTCGACGAGATCGTCCTCGACGAGCGCTTCGTCACCTTGCGCAGCGGGCCGATGAAACGCACCGGCCTGACCTTCCCGCAGATTCTCCACGCCGCCATCGACAGCGGCATTGCCGCAGGCGCGTTGCAGGCGGCGGTGGAGTACCTGCGCGAGCATGCCCGGCCCTGGGTCGAGAGCGGTGTCGAGCGGGCCAGCGACGAGCCGCACATCATCCGCCAGGTTGGCGAGTATGCGGTCGCCCTGCGCGGCGCCGAAGCGGTACTGCGCGAGGCCGCGCGGGTGTTCGACGCCCACGAGCGCGCCCCCGAGGACAAAGCGCTGCAGGACGAGCTGATCCTCTCGGTGGCCACCGCCCGGGCGCATGCCGATGGGGCGGCGCTGAAGATCTCCAGCGACCTGTTCTCGCTGCTAGGGGCCAGTGCCTCGCTGAGCAAGTGGAACCTCGACCGCTTCTGGCGCGATGCCCGGGTGCACACCACCCACGACCCGATCCGCTGGCGGCTGCACAACGTCGGCAACTATTACCTCAATGGGGCGGACCCTGGGGAGTACACAGCGGTGCTCAATGCCAAGGAAGCGCAAGGCGCCACGCGTCGTTGAGGCATGCGCCGGGGGCTGCTACGCAGCCCTTTCGCGGCACAAGGCCGCTCCTACAGAAACCGCGCAACCATCTAGGAGCGGCCTTGTGCCGCGAAAGGGGCGCACAGCGCCCCCGACGATCTCGACCACTTCCCGCCTACTCCAGACCCGAGCCCTGCATGACCTCCAGACACCCCCTTCTGCGCGCCCTGGCCATCTACCGCGAGATGCCCTGGCGCTTCACCCTGGTCACCACCCTCTATATCGCCGGCAACCTGGCCCTGGCCTGGCAGCAGTGGCTGATCGGCCACGCAGTCGACGATGTCGGCGCCGGTCGCGCCGTCACCCGCCTGACCGACGGCAGCCTCGACGCCACCCTGGCCTGGCACTGGCTTTGGGCACTGCTGGCCATCGCCTTGGCCCGAGGCATCCTGCAATACGCTGCCGCCGTGCTGTCGCTGGTGCTCAGCCAGGCCCTGCTGACGCGCCTGCGCGAACGCATCCTCGTACAGGTCCAGGCCCTGCACCTGGGCTACCACTGGCGCCATGGCATGGGCGAGCTGGTCACCCGCACCACCCGTGACGCCGACAAGGTTCGCGATGCATTGATCACCTTCTGGCGGCAGATCATCGAGACGCCACTGGTGGTGCTGGCGGCGGTCGGCCTGCTGGGCTGGTACGACCCGCTGCTTGGCCTGGTACCGCTGCTGCTGACGGGTGTCGGGCTGGGATTGTTCGTGCGCCAGACCCAGCGGCTGGTCACCCTCGACCGGGCCGTCGCCTTAGCCTACGACCAGGTGAGCCAGGATCTGTCGGAAGGCATCGGCGGGGTGCGGGTAATCAAGGCGTTCGGCCTGGAAGGCCAGCGTATCGCACGCTTCACGGAGCAGGTGACGGTGTTCAGCACTCACGCGCGCGCTGCACTGGCCTACGCCAGTTCGCGAATCCCCCTGCCACAGGCAGTGGTCGCCCTTGGGCATGTATGGATTCTGGGCTACGGTGCCCATCGGGTGGCCGCCGGACAGCTGGGCATCGGCGAGCTGGTGACCTCGCTGCTGGTGGCCACCACGCTGGTGTTCCGCATCGAGGGCATCGGCCGGGTGATGCAGACGTTTGCCGATGCCCGCGCCAGTGCCGAGCGCATCTGGCAACTGCTCGACGAACGCCCTGCCATTCGCAGTGGCCAGAGCGACTTGCCGGAGGGGCCACTGGGCCTGAAGCTGGAGCAGGTGCGCGTGGGCACGCCGGGGGCGGCCCGCGACCTGTTGCGCGGTTGCACACTGCACCTGCGCCCCGGCGAGGTGGTGGCGCTGGTCGGTGCCACCGGCAGCGGCAAGAGCCTGCTGGCCGGCCTGTTGCCGCGCCTGACCGAGGTGGACGGCGGCAGCGTGCGGGTCGGCTCCGACGGCTCCGGCTGGCACGATGTGCGCAACCTCGACTTGAACGCCCTACGCCGTCGGGTGCAGGTATTACCGCAGGAGAGCTTCCTGTTCTCCGACTCGCTGGCCGCCAACCTGCGCCTGGCCGCGCCACAGGCCAGTGACAGCGCGCTGCGCGAAGCCCTGCGCCTGGCCGCCGCCGAGGATGTGCTGGAGCGCCTGCCCCAGGGCCTGGACACGCCGCTGGGCGACCGTGGCGTGAGCCTTTCCGGTGGTCAGCGCCAGCGCCTGTGCCTGGCCCGCGCCCTGCTCGGCGCGCCGGACATCCTGTGCCTGGACGACGCCACCAGCGCCCTGGACGCCCACAACGAACGCCGCGTGCTCGACAACCTGCGCCGCCAACAAGGTCGTGCGCCGACCCTGCTGTTGATCACCAGCCGATTGTCCACCCTGCTGCTGGCCGACCGCGTGCTGCTGCTCGAAGGCGGGCGCATCAGCGCCAGCGGCCGCCACGCCGAACTGGCGGCGCACAACGCCCACTACCGCGACCTGCTGGGGATCGAGCATGGCTGAAAGCGATATCGACATCGAACAACGCCTGGCGCGCCAGGCCCTTGATCGCGGCATGCTGCACCGCCTGCTGCCGCTGCTGCGGCCGATCCGTGGGGCGATCATGAGCGTGATCGGCCTGGAGCTGCTGCTGGTGCTCACCGTGTTCCTGCGGCCTTGGTTCGTCCGTGAGCTGATCGACCGTGGGCTGACCCAGGAAGCCGGCCACTGGCTGCTCGACGAGCGCCTGGTGCTATGGCTCGGCTTGGGACTGGCCGCCAGCTGGTTGGGGCGCTTCCTGCTGGCCGGGGCTTCGCAATTCATCGCGGGCAACGCGGCGATCCGCGTGCTCGGCACCCTGCGCGTGCAGGTGTTCGCCCATGTCCAGGGGCTGTCGGTGAGCTACTTCGACCAGACCCGCGCCGGGCGCATCATCGCCCGCGTCGATCGCGACGTTGACGCGCTGGAGCCGTTGCTGGTGCAAGGCCCGCCAGAGCTGATCGGCGCCCTGCTGCGTTGTTGCCTGGCCGGGGTGATGCTGTGGCGCATCGAACCGAGCTTCTTCTACAGCCTGGCTGCCACCGTGCCGCTGCTGGTGCTGGCGACCTGGCGTTTCAAGCGTGTTTCACAAAGCAGTTGGGCCAGGGTCGCCGAACAGCGCAGTCGCTTCACCGCGCACCTGGTCGAGAGCGTCAGCGGCGTGCGGTTGATCCAGCAGTGTGGACGAGAAGCCAGCAACCAGCGGCGCTACCGGCGCTTGCTGGAGGACTTCAACCAGGCCTTGATCCGCGGCAGCCTGCGCACCGGCTGGTTCGCCCCGCTCACTGCGTTGCTGAGCACGGCAGGCATGGCCGTGTTGTTGCTGGTGGGTGCCTTTGGCCTGGCCGAGGGCCGGGTGAGCGTCGGCCAGATTGCCGAGAGCCTGTTCTACGTGTTCCTGTTCCTCGGACCGTTGCAGGAGCTGTCGGACTTGTTCGAGCGCTACGCCACCGGCAGCGCCTCGGCGCAGCGCATTTTCCTGCTGCTCGACACCTGCCCTCAGGTGCTCGACCCTGCACAACCGCGAGCTTTGGACCGCGCCCATGGCCAGGTGGACTTCGAACAGGTGGGGTTCGCCTACAACGCTCAACCGGTGATCGACGGGCTCGACCTGCACATCCGCGCAGGCGAGGTGCTGGCCATCGTCGGTCCTTCGGGGCATGGCAAGAGCACCCTGGTGCAGTTGCTGACACGCTTCTACGACGTGCAGCGCGGCGCGTTGAGGCTCGACGGTATCGACCTGCGCGAACTGGCCCAACACGACCTGCGGCGCAATGTCGGCGTGGTGTTGCAGGACAACGTGCTGTTCAGCGGCAGCATTCTCGACAACCTGCGCCTGGCCCGGCCCGGTGCCGATGATGCCCAGCTGGTCGCCGCCGCCCGCGAACTGGGCGCCGACGAGGTGCTGGAACGCCTGCCGCTGCAGTACCGCACCGAAGTCGGCCCGCTGGGCAGCCACCTCAGCCATGGCCAGCGCCAGCTGGTGTGCCTGGTGCGCGCCTACCTGGCGGACCCTGCGGTGCTGGTGCTCGACGAAGCCACCTCGGCGGTCGACGTGCACACCGAGCGGCGCATCCAGCAGGCGCTGCGACGGCTGTGCCAGGGGCGCACGGCGATCGTCATCGCCCACCGCCTGGCGACCATTCGCGACGCCGACCGGATTGCCGTGGTGCGCCATGGGCGGGTGGTGGAACTGGGACGGCATGCCGAGCTGGTCGAGGCTGGAGGCGCGTATGCCGGACTGTACGACGCCTATCTGCGCAGCGCCGGGGAGGCGAACGCCGAAGCCTGACCATGGCCTGTGTAGGAGCGGATTCATCCGCGATGCGCCGCGCCCGCGGCGCTCGGTCTAACAGGCGCAAATGCCCTACCGGCAAACACCTTGCGAACCTCGAATATCCGAATAACGGATAGGTGGCTTTCAGGTGCCCGGCGAAAGCGCGATGGTGCTCATGTGACCGAGCGCCGCCCGCGCGGCGCATCGCGGATGAATCCGCTCCTACAGGCCATGCTGCTGCTCATGCAATCGCTGCTGACCGGCTGCTGCCACAGCAACACCCTGCCCTCGCCAACCGCCACCATCCCCCGCGCCATCGGTCTTGTATCGCCATGGCACAGCCGTTGCACCGCCCTCGCCATCGACAACCTCCCCTTCAGGAGCCCCCATGACCACCGAATTCTTCTGGCGCCTGCCCCTGGGCACCGATGGCCCGCAGCTGTCCACCGACCGCCACAACCGCGGCAATCCACAACACCGCCCCGGCCACATCGCTCCAGGCCGCCTGCCCAACGGCGAGGCCGATGGTTTCACCTACATCGACTACATCGCCCAGGTGGCCAAGGCCGCCGAGCTGGCTGGTTTCGAAGGCGCCCTGCTGCCCACCGGCCCCGAACCCTGGATCGCCGCCGCGGCCCTGGCCCGCGAGACCCGGCGCATCCGCTTCCTGATCGCCTTCCAGGCCACCTGGACCCTGCCCGCCTATGCCGCGCAGCAGGCGGCGATCCTGCAGAACCTCAGCGGCGGCCGGCTGGACTGGAACATCATCACCGGCGGCAACCCCGCCAGCCAGCGCGCCAACGGCGACTTCCTCGAGCACGACCTGCGCTACAAGCGTACCGGCGAATTCCTCGATGTGATCCAGGGCCTGTGGGCCAACGACACGTTCTCCTACACAGGCGACATCTACCGCCTGGAGCACGGCAGCCTGCCGCCGGGCCTGCAGCACGAGCGCAAGCCTGGGGTGTACTTCTCGGGCTTCTCCGACGCCGCACTGGAGGTCGCCGCCCGCCACGCTGACGTCTACCTGAACTGGGCCGAGCCCATCGACAAGCTCAAGCCGCATATCGAACGGGTGCGCGAGCTGGCCGACAAACAGGGCCGCACAGTGCGCTTCGGCTTGCGCGTGGACCTGTTCGCCCGCGAAACCGAAGAGCAGGCCTGGCGCGAACTGCGCCAGCAGTTCGAACGCCTCGACGGCAAGAGCAGCGCCATCGCCAAGGGCTTCGCCAGCGGCTCCGACTCGGTGGGCGGCGCGCGCCAGGCGGCCTATCACCAGCACCTGCAGGACTTCGACGCACTGAAGCTGGCGCGTAACCTGTGGGCCGGCTTCGCCAAGGCCAAGCCTGGCCCGACGGTGGGCCTGGTAGGCAGTCACGAGCACATCGCCGAACGCCTGGCCGAGTACCGCGACGCCGGCTTCTCGACCTTCATCCTGGCGGCCAACCCGCACCTGGAGGAAGCCTTGCGCATCGGCCAGGAAGTGTTGCCGCTGGTGCAGCAGCCCGCTACCGCGCCACTGAAGGCCAGCGCCTGAGGAGAACAACCATGAGCCACCCCCTCGATACGCTCTGGTACACCCGCTGTCCGGTACCCACCGGCCTGGGCATCGCCGTGCAGCAAGGTTGGTTGCAGCAGGACCTGGCCGCGCTGGGCACCCGCGTGCAGTCGCTGCGCGAGGCCGACGAGCAGGCCGTGCGCGAATCGCACTTCGACCACACATTGCGCAACTCGGTACGCCACGGCGGCAGCATCCCGGCGATCTGGGCCCGCGCCCAAGGCCGCGAGACCCGCGTGATCGGCCTGTCCTGGGCCGACGAGGCACAACTGATCCTGACCCGCCCGGACAGTGGCATCCACACGGTTAAGGACCTCAAGGGCCGGCGCTTCGGCCTGCCCGACTGGGCCGCGACGCAGATCGACTTCACCCGTGCCCAGGCCCTGCGCGGCCTGGAAAACGCGCTCAGGCTCGACGGCCTGCAAGTGGGCGATCTGCAACTGGTCAACTACCGCTACGCCGGCACCTTCAGCGACCGCCCGGTACGCAATGTCGCCGGCACTCCGGTATCCACCTCAGAGGGCGAAGGCCGCAACCTGGAACTGGCCGGCCTGCTGCGCGGCGAAGTGGACGCGATCTTCCTCAAGGGCGCCAGCGCCGTGCAGTTGGCCCACGCCTTCGGCCTGCGCACCGTGATCGACACCGGCAGCCACCCCGACCCACTGATTCGCAGCAACAACGGCACGCCACGCACCCTGGCCGTGGACAACCACCTGCTCGAGCAGCACCCACAGGTGGCCCATGCCATTCTCGCCAGCGTGCTGCGCGCCGAGCACTGGGCGCACCAGCATCCGGACGAAACCCGCCGTTACCTGGCGCACGAAACCAACAGCAGCGAGTACTGGGTCGGCGTGGCCTACAGCAACGATGCCCACCTGCGTCTGCGCACCGCCCTGGACGAGCAGGCCATCGACGCCCTGCAGGACTTCGTGCACTTCCTCCAGCGCTGGCGCTTCATCCCCGCAAGCTTCGCGGTGCGTGACTGGATCGACCGGCAGCCGCTGGAGGCGCTGCTCGCCACGACACCCCCCATGGACAGGAAGCCCGTCGCCCTATGAGCAAGCCCCTGGAAACCCTCTGGTACACCCACAGCCCGGTGCCCACCGGCCTCGGTATCGCCGTGCAGTCCGGGCGCCTGGCCCAGGCCTTCACACCGTTCGGCACGCGCATTCAGTCGCTTCGCGAATCCAGCGAACGTGAAGTGCGCGAAGCCCATTACGACCACCACCTGCAGAACTCGGTGCGCCACGGCGGCAGCATCCCAGCAATCTGGGCCTACGCCAGCGGCGTCGAGACCCGGGTGCTGGGGCTGAGCTGGATCGACGAGGTACAGTTGATCCTCACCACCGAAGAGAGCGGCGTGCGCGGCATCCGCGACCTGAAGAACCGCCGCTTCGGCCTGCCCAAGTGGGCCAACGTGCAGATCGACTTCACCCGCGCCCAGGCCCTGCGCGGCCTGGAGAACGCGCTCAGGCTCGAAGGGCTGAACGTAGCCGATATCGAGTTGGTGGACTACCCCTACGGCGGCACCTACAGCGACGAGCCCAAGCAGCACCTTTTCGGCTCGGAAGTGGCGTTGGACACCCGCCGCGTGAGCCGGCGCAACAACGAGTTGATCGGCCTGCTGCGCGGCGACATCGACGCGATCTTCCTCAAGGGGGCCCACGCGGTGCAGCTGGCCCACGAGTTCGGCCTGCGCGTGGTGGTCGACACCGGCAGCCACCCCGACCCACTGATCCGCAGCAACAACGGCACCCCACGCACGTTGACGGTGGACACCCACCTGCTGCAGGAGCATTTCGATGTGAGCCGAACCCTGGTCGACACCGTGCTGCGCACCGAGCAGTGGGCCTGGGCCAACCCCGAGGAGACCCGGCGCTTTCTCGCCCGCGAGCTGAACACCAGCGAGTACTGGGTGGCGGCGGCCTATGGCGAGGACGCCCACCGGCGCTTGCGCACGGCGCTGGACAGCCGGTCGATCACGGCGTTGCAGGACTTCAGCGAGTTTCTCCATCGCTGGGGGTTCATTCCACGGCGCATCGATGTGCGTGAGTGGATCGACTCGAGCGTGCTGGAGCAGGTGATCGGGTCGACGTCGCGACTGGCGGTTTGAACGCGGCGCTGGACAAGCCCGCCACTGCTCATATGAGGTCAAGCGGGTCGTCGAGGCTGGCGAACAGCTCGTCGAACGTCACCACGTTGATGTCCTGTTCCTTGGGCGCCATGGCCAGCGGTGCGGCCTGGGTGCTGGCGGCGTGGTCCTGCCAGCGCTCCAGGGCCTCGGCCAGTTGCGGCTGGCCGGCGAGACTGCCGTAGACGTCAGCTTCGCTGACCGGGGCGCGGCGCAGGCTGGCCAGCCGCTCACGGGTAGCCTGCAGGCGTTCCAGTTCTTTTTCGATGGCGGTCAGGCTGGGCTCGCGGGAACGCGGGTAGTAGTCGCCTCGACTCAGCCGGGTGCGACGTTCGCGCAGTTGCTGGCTGATCGATGCCAATGCTGTGTCCACCGCCTCCAGTTCCCGCACGGTCACCGCTGGCGTACGGTTGGCCAACGCCTGCTGGTGACGACGCAGCATGGCCCAGCAAGCCGGGATGTAGCTGGACACCATGAAATGATCCGCCAGGCTGACCGACCGGTGCTGCGGCAGGCCATTCACCTTTTCCAGGTAGTAGTTGCAGGCGGGCTGGGCGGTGATGGTGGTGCAGCCCGGGCGCCAGAGAATGGCCGAGGACTCCTGGTTGCTGAGCTGGATCGGCATGAAATGCTGCAGCTCGCCATGGTGCCCGTAGGGCTCGCCATCCTGGTTGACCAGGCCTGTTCGCATGACCATGGCGCCAAGCGGAAAGTTGATACTCGCCAGGACAGCGCCAGTGGCGATCACCTCGTAACGGGTGTTCATCCACGGCAGTGGCAGGTGGGGACCATGTCGTCATTGTTGACGATGCGGTGGTGGCGCAGGTCGGTGGCGCTGGCGAGGAACGTGCTGTCGCCGGCTCGGGGGGCGCCGTAGGTGTAGAGCTGGAGGGGGCCAATGTGACCACCTGCGCGCAGCATTTGGGCCAGCAGAAGTGCTATCGCGCCACCGAGGCTGTGGCCGCAGATGATGAGTTGCTGGGACTGGTAAAATTTGTCCATGTAAACTTCCACGAACTGTAAAGCACGCTTTGCGGCCAGGTAGAAGCCACGATGAACCTTGCCATGCCCCTCTTCGAACGGGACCTGTAATGCATCCACGTCACGCAATAGATCCGGGATTTTTTCGCTGGTGCCTCGGATAGCGATAATCATTACATCGGCATTGTGGGTTATGAATGCCTGAGTATCCGTTGTGTCAGGAAGCCCTCTATCATCCAGGAAGTGAAGGCTGGCAGGATTTTCCTGATCGTCACCTAGCGCGGGGTTGTTCTCCTCATACAGTTCTGGATCGAATGGCACAATTTCCCATCGCTGGGAATAAGGCACATCTTCGTAGAGTGGGAAGTACTCTGTCTGTTGTTTCGTGTCTACGCGCCAGATCTCCTGCCCTTTGGCCAGAGCATCGCCAAACCAGTTTCCGACGGTGGGGACATGAGGAAAATTGACCGATTTGGCTTTAACTGGGTGACCCGGAGGTTCCTGCCCGAACGGGGTGTAGCTGAGCGTGGCCATCAATGCCAACTGATAGAGGTTCAGCGCGCAGAACTCAGGATCCATTGACAGGACGGGCCGCAGTGCTCGCAGCGGGCGGACTTCCAATACCGTGTGCTTGCCGAACATGAGCCCGACACCCCATTCGCAATGCTTGCCCATGATTCGCCGAAGCCCCTTGTCAGGTGGGGAGGATCTCGCTGACAGCGGGGGAAGGTGACAAACAAATCGAACAAGGTCCCGAACCTCTACTTGACGAAAATCATCAGCATTAAGCCTTGCAGGATTGGATGATGTTCGAGTTCCATCATGGTTCGAAAAACGAGTCTGCTCGGCACGGACTTGAAGATCGGTTATCTTCAGCGAATAATGCTTTCGAGCCTGTAAAAAAGTGTAATCGTCATGACCTCCTGCATAGCTTGCTACAAACCTCAGAGATATCGGCCCAGTATAATGATTTGAAACCTCACCTTGCCCCTCTGTATCCAACGCCCCTTTATAAATAACCCCTTCCATATCCTCAACCTCATAGAAAGCTCCAGCATAGGGGGCTCCACTACCATGCTCATCAACCAACTGAAAGCTTGTCGAGCAGCCACGCACTGGGCAAGTCAGCATCAGGTTATTCAGTGGATGATTTAACTCTTTTATTAGATCAGCGCTATTTTTCATGAGCTACTCATTACAGCCAGGATAAATTTTACAAATACGTCCATCAGGCATTTTGAAATCGACAAAATCTTTATAGTTGCCCCGACAAAAACCGTACAGGTCATCGAGGCCTTTACCCACGCAACGCTTCCAGCCATTTGAGAATTCAACCCAGGTATCGTCTATTGATGGTTCCTCTCTGTTTTCAAGACGAACGTTCATCCTGATCGTCTTTCCCGGCAGTTGATCTATCATGTAAGCCCCAAAAGGATTTCCGACAGATTTTTCTCCGCGCTCGTTATCTTTTTTACAGTTCAGTATTTTCCTGATACGTCGATCCGCCCCAAAAGTCCTAAACCACCACTGGCACTTCCCATAAAATGTATCGCCATCTTCGGCGCTCATGACTCGCCTATACTTATCCTCAAGCTCTGCATACACACCAATGCCCGCCCTATTTTCCGACGCCTGATTAAATACACTTCCATAGACCCCTATGATTCTGATTTTTATACTACTCACAACCACAGCGCACCCATCAACAACTTTGCGAATCACGATAGTCGAAGTTGGCTCATACTCTTTATCCCACTCTCGATTGAAGTGCTGTACGGCCCTCCCCCAATCAGCTAGCACGCATTTCGCATCGGGCTCCGGTTCATAGTGCGCAACCGCCGCATACACAAAGTTCGGTGGAAGCTCCCCCACCAACTTGAAGGTATTCGGAAGCTCTTCCTTACACCCCACCAACGAAGCCAGGCCCAACATCACCAGACACTTCAACAACATCCCAGTCATTCTTCTTTCTCCCTATTCAATACACCGTACGAAGTCGCAACCGCTCCAGATGCGCCTGTGGGCTTTCATCAACCAACGGCGCACATTCCCGCGGCACTTCGTACCCCGGCGAGCGCAGGCTCAACATCAACAGGAACTCGATCTCCTCCCCTGTATGCCAGCCCCAGACCCGAGCCTGACGCAGCTGGCGTTGCAACCACTCAAGGGGCATTTGGCTTTGGGCAAGCGTGCAGTAGGTATCCAGATGCTGGCTGTAGAGGTAGCGATGAGCATTCGTCAGGACGATCCCATTGCCTTCGACTTCGGCCGGAGTCGGTAACCAGACCGGAACGGGCGGCACGGGGTAGGCACGGGGCGCCGGGTTATCCACCACCCGCCAGGCCGTGGCCTGCCAGTAGCACACGCTGATGGCCTGGCCGAGCCAGGCGGCCCTGCGATCCGCGACCGCCATCGCCATCGCCCGCGCCAGCACGCGGTTGTCGTGGAACCGGTACAGCGCCCGCTGCGGCCGCTGCCCCAGCAGCAGCCGTGCGCGCCAATGCTCGACCCAGTCTGGCAAGGCGCCGGGCGCCAGGCTGGCCAGCCAGCCCCAGTTGCCTTGCGGCGCTTCGAGCAAGCCCTGCAGCAAGCGCACCTCGCCCTCACCGATCAGGAAGCAGGCCGGCCCTTGCGTTGCGAGGTGGGCGACTTCGGTCTGCTGGTACAGCGCACACCAGCGCTCGGAGCCCATGCGGGCCATCAGGGCCTGCCGGGCATCGAAGCCGGCGTCGAGCATCAGCACGATGTCACGGCCGCAAGCGCGCTCGCGCGCCATCCATTGCCACGGGGTTGACTCGCTCATACCGCACCTCCCAAGGGCGTGTCGCAACAACTGTCACAGACGGGACACAGCGCGCTGTCGAGCGCCTGGCTTCCCGCCCACAACGCCCACTGCACCGGACCTGCCGCCACGGGCAGCGGCAGAGCGTCGGGCAGGCCCTGACCGTCGCCCGGCAGCAGGGGCTGCACCAGGACGCTGGCCGCCGGCGCCCCGCCGATCTGGATCGGGCTGCTGCAGAAGATGCCCGCGCCATTGATCACCAAGTGCTGCCCACCAACCTTGAGGGTGATGCTGGCACCGCCCTCCACCACCACCTCGCCGTCCGCCGACACCTGCACCTGGCGCCCGGCATGCTGCACCAGCACCGTGCCCACGCGGGTCTGGCTGCCCTCCTCGACCACCAGGTGGTCGCTGGCCCGCACCAGCACCTGGCGATGCCCACCGACGGTGCGCTGCTCCTCGGCCTCCAGGGTGACCCGGCTGGGCCCCTTCACCCGCACCTCGCGCCGGCCACCGATCGCCTCGTGGCTGTCATTGCCCACCTCCCGCTCGTAGTCACGCTGAGCGCGCAGGTACAGCAACTCCTGCCCCGCGCGGTCCTCCATGGCCAGCTCGTTGTAGCCCCCGCCGCCACCCAGGCTGCGGCTGCGCAACACCGTGCGGCTGCGGTACTCGGGCAAGGCATAGGGTGGCGGGTGCAGGCTGTCGGGCAGGCAGCCGCTGACCACGGGCTGGTCGGGGTCGTTGTCGAGGAAGCTGACCACCACCGCCATGCCGACCCGCGGCAGCGTGACCGCGCCGTACCGGTCGCCGGACCAGCTGGACAGCACCCGCAACCAGCAGCTGGTGTGCGCATCGCCCCGGCCTTCGCGGTCCCAGTGGAACTGCACCTTGACCCTGCCCAACGCGTCGCAATACACCTCCTCGCCGGGCGGGCCGGTGACCCTGGCCACCTGGCCGCCGGGCACCTGCGGCCGGGGCTGGGCCAGCGGCGGGCGGAACAGCACGTCCCAGGGGATCGCTTTGAAGGTGTTGCTGTAGCGCGTCTGCACGTCGACTGCGGCGTGCTCCTCGAGCACCTGGGGCTGGTGGCCTTCGTGGTGGACGTGGGTGAGCAGCCATAGGTCGTTCCAGGCCTCGCGAGGATGGTCGTTCAGCTGCAGCAGGTGGCCGCTGCGCAGAAACGCCGCATCGCTGGCCCCTTCGGCCAGGCAATGGTTGAAGCGACAGCGCTGCAACGCCCGCTTGCTCAGCGAAACGCCCCGCTGCTGGTCGAGGGTCTGGCGCAGGCTGCCGGGATAGGCGTAGTGCTCCAGGGGTAATACCTGGGCCTCGGCGGTGCTGCTCGGGTAGGCCAGCGGCAGCGCGGCCTTGCGAAAGTCGTGGTCGCGCAATTCCACCTGGTTGACCGCGGTGCGCACACTCACGCCGAACTGGCTGACCACCGGGGTGTCGGCCCGCAGGCCGGTGGGGGGATGAAAGCCCAGGGCACGCCCGAGGCGGGGGAAGTGCGACTGGTGGTCGGCGAACACCACGCTGTGGCCCTGGCGCGAATGCTGGAAGTGGTAGTGGATACCGTCTTCCTCGCACAGCCGTTCGATAAACGCCAGGTCGCTCTCGCCGTACTGCACGCAGTACTCGCGCGGTGGGTAGGGTTCTTCGAGGAGGAAGCGGTAGCTGTCACCCAGCAGGCCGTGCTCTTCGAGCACCTGGCCGATGATCTGCGCCACCGTGCGCTGCTGGAAGACCCGGTAGTTAGTACGCAGGCCCAGCCGCGCCAACCGTGGCTCCAGCCGGGCGTGGTAGTGCGTGAGGCGGTCGCCGATGGCACCCTGGCGGAACCGGCTGATGACACCGTGGATACCGCAGCCCTGGCCGTCGAAGGCGAGAAAGGCCGGCTGGTTGAGCATCCGCTCGAGCGGCAGGCGGGCATTTTCGCTGACCAGCTCGAGCTCGAAGCGGTAGAGCCTGCTGATGTATTCGTCGCCATCGAATTTCAGGACCTGAAGCTCAGGCTGGACCGCCGGTACGTGAAACCGCAGGCGGTCGGGGGGTAATGATTCGAACATCCGTTGTCCCTGGTTGGGCCACCTTGGCCGGGGTGCAGC